>NZ_JBEPOL010000006.1:0-439110 GCF_040546795.1 Devosia sp. UYZn731 | reverse complement strand
GCCTCCAGACGACTTGTTGCCGCCGCCCGAATTGCCATTTTTGGACGCGCTTCCGCCGGATGATTTGTTGTCGCCCGAACCCGATTGATTTGCCCGCTGCGCCGCTTCCTGCAAAATGTCCACGAGGCGTTCGCCGGCAATGACTAAGGGCCCGGAATTGTCGAGGCGGACCGTGGTGGGGCCGAGCGCATCAGCGTCGACCATGCGGGCGAGGCGGGCGGTGATGGCCTGTGCGTCTTCGCGGCCACGGGCGGCGAGGCGTTGGGCGATGATGTCGGGGCTGGCCGAGAGCGCCACGACCGTCGTGCGCGCGTAGCGCCGTTCGATCTCGCCGACGATCTGGCGCGAGACATTGGCGATCACCACCCTGCCCGCATCGATATCGGCATCGATGGAGGCCGGCAGGCCGTAGCGCAGGCCGTGGGCGGGCCAGGCCAGCGCAAAGCCACCGGAACGTTCCAGCGCGGCGAATTCGGTCTCGCTCAGGCTGTCATGATCCTCGCTCTTGCGATCGGCAGGGCGGGTGACGACGCGGCGGACGAAGACGAATTCGGCCCGGTCGGCAAGACGCTCGCGGGCAAAATTGATCAGCGTGTCCTTGCCCGAGCCACTGGGGCCGACAATGGCGACGAAAACCCCGCTCATATGACGCGCTGGCCTTCGCGCCAGACGGTGCGCACGATGGGGATGCTGTCATCGAGCCGGACGCGCACCAGGTCGGCGCGCTTGCCGGCGGCGATTTCGCCGCGATCGTCGAGGCCGCCAGCGGTCGCCGGATGCTTGGTGACGAGACGGACGGCGTGGGGCAGCGAGATGGAATCCACCGAGTCGCCCAGCGTGAAGGCGGCCTGGATCAGGCTGAAGGGGATGTAATCGGAGGAGAGGATATCGAGGATGCCGGCTTCGGCGAGCGTGCGGGCCGAGACATTGCCCGAATGGGAGGAGCCGCGCACGACATTGGGCGCGCCCATCAGCACGGCGAGGCCGGCATCGTGGGAGGCGCGAGCGGCTTCGATCGTGGTGGGGAATTCGGCGACGTCGATGCCCTGCGCGATGGCTTCATCGACATGGCCGAGCGTAGCGTCGTCGTGGCTGGCCAGCACGATGCCGTTGTCGCGGCAGAATGCGGCGATGGCGGCGCGATGGGGGGCCGCATAGGTCTCGGAATCGTGGGTGCGGCGGGCCGAGAATTCGGCAAGGGCGGCGTCGCTCATCTTGAGCTTGCCCTGATAGTAGATTTTGTAGGCGTCGAAGCTGGCGAACTGGCGCTGGTTGGGGGCGTGGTCCATCAGCGAGGCCAGGCGCACCAGTGGATCGTGCTGCAGGGCGGTGAAGTTCTCGAGGCAATCGGGGGCCGAGACCTCGCAACGCAGATGAATGAAGTGATCGGCGCGCAGCCTATTGGCGGCCTTGCCGGCGGTGATCGCCTCGGCCAGCACCCGCATTTCGGCGCTGCCCATATCGGCCTGCTCGTCGGTGCCGACACGCAGGGCATCGAACACGGTGGTGATGCCGGAGGCGGCGACCTGGGCGTCATGCGCCTGCACCGAAGCGATGGGGTTCCAGCGCACACGGGGGCGCGGCGCGTAGTGGTTTTCCAGATGATCGGTATGCAGTTCGACGAGGCCCGGGATGATGTAATCGCCATCCATATCCTCACCCGTGGCGGAGCTATCGCCGATTTCGACGATCTTTCCGTTCCGCAGCACGATCGAGCCGGTGATGACGTCGTCGGCCAGGACAATGCGGGCATTGGTAAGCACGGTTTCAGCAGTCAGGGTCATGGGATCAGGCAGTCTTGCGTTGTTGTTGGGCGGTGAAGCGGTGGATGGAATCGATCAGGAAGGGCGCATTAGGCTCCGGTTCGACGAACAGCGCTACCTGGGAAATGCAAAGCGGTTCATCGGCAAGGGTGCCGAAATGGCGGCGCAGCATTTGGGCGACATAGTCGCGCTCCAGCTCGTCGATGGGGCCGGTCAGGGTCATGTGGAAGCGGAACTGGTCCAGCACATAGGGATGACCCCAGGCCATCAGGTTGGCGAACTGACGGCCATTGAGGCGGCCGATATCGCCGCGCGCCAGGTCGAGATCGGAGGTGGGGCTGCGGTATTGGTCGAACACGGTGACGAAATCGGTCGCGAGTTCATGCAGCTCGGGGTTCGGCTCGGTGGGGACCAGCGCAAAAAAGTTCTCGATCAGGACGATGCGCATGGCGTCAACCGTGATGGGCGGGACGCGGCGGCAGAATTTGGCGAGCGCCGTCTGCACGTCGCTCAGTTCGTGCTCGATGGCGATGCGGAACGGAGCCTTGAGCGAGCCGTGAAAGCCGATACGGCGGGGCGCGGCGGTCAGGAAAGCATGGTCGGTTTCCACCAGGCCCTCGACCGGCCAGGCGATGCGCGCGCCCGTATAGGGATCGCGCCGCAGCCACCGCGCGGCCGCGATCGTCAAGGCATCGTCGGCCGGCGGGGTGAAGCAGATGGCGCAGCGCATGGGGGCGTCCGTTGAGTCGATCCGCAGCCGCTAGCTGATTTATGTGACAGTAGAGCGAATTGGCCGTCGCTCCTGTCGCCCGGCAGATGAAAGGGCGATGAACGCGGCGCTCAGGCAACATGAAGGCTGCCCCCATTAGCAAGGCGGCCAAGCGGCGATCACGCCGCATTCATGGAGAATTCAAATGAAACTGTCCCGTCGCGTCGTCCTCGGCGCCACTCTTGCCGCCATGCTGCTGACCGGTGCCTCGAGCGCCTTCGCTGCCGATAGCGACATGGTGCTGTTCAAGGTCGTCACTGCCGACAAGGACGATGTCATCATCGGGCTGACCGAGAGCCAGTTGACCGCAGCAGGCGGGCTCAATGCCGGTATCGTCGGCAAGATGCTGGTGGCGAGCGGCGAACTGGCCGCCTGGCAGTATGTGGTATCGCGCAATGATGCGGGCGAGCTGATCGAAGCGCCGACCAACTGGATTTCCATCATGGCCAATGACGCCGTGCGCATCGAGCCTTACCAGGCCGAATGGCCCGTGACACTGCCAGCCGGCGAGTAAACGATCAGGACGGGAGCGCTGTCGGATGACCGTGCTCCCGTCCGGACTAACCCTTGGGAGATTTCATGCGCCTGCCCGTTCTCGCCAGCCTGATCATCGTTCTTGGCGCCGCGCCGGCTTTTGCCAGTGGCGGCGTGTCCTGCAATTCGGGGGCGGGACCGGCGCGGTTCGAGCTGTCCATCAGCATGGGACGCGATTTCGGGGCGGGAATATTGGACATCGCTGGCGAGCTGGTGGCACAGATTGCGAACGTCGCCCCCGACCTGCGGCAATTGCATTTTGCGCGGGAGAATCCCAACCAGATATGGATCGACCGCGACGTGGTGTATTTCGAAATCTCGGTGCCGCACCGGGGTAACGGGCCGTATGGCTACGCGGATCTGATGATCAAGACCCAAGCGGTCGACGAAGGCAGCTATGTGGGCACTTATGTCCTGGACATTTACGACGCGGGCGTGGAGGTGAACGGCGTGCCGCAGAACATCAGGGTGAACGGCGCCGTCAGCTGCACGACGGATTAGCCAGGCGGTTTGTTCCCACGGCGTTGATGTCCATCATGGCGGCCGGATTCTTCTGGCTGTTCCTGACGCGTTACTGGTTTCACCGCGACTGTATCGAGGCAGCGGCATCGAGTTGCGTTATGCCGGATGGGACCAATCTGATTGCCGGCGGAGCGCTGTGGATCGTGCCCAGCGTGGTTTTTGCGTTGCTGGCCATGTTGACACTGCGGCGCCGCCGATAACAATCGATAAGAGACCGGCGGGCTGAGCCCCGCCGGCCCGATTGTCAGGCGGCCTGTTCGGTCACGACCATGCGGCGTTCTTCGGCGACTTCCTGCTTGCGGGTCGAACCGCCCCACCACGAGGCCCAAGCCGTGGCGAGGTACAGCACCAGCGAGATCGAGAAGGCGATTTTGATGCCGACCATGAACGGGCCCGACAGCAATTCGGGGAAGAAATGCTGGCCAGTGATGACCGCCACCTGATCGGCCGACAGCGCGTGGAGCGCGGCGGCGGGGATCAGTTCGCCCATCGGATTATAGCCTAAGAAAGCCGCGAAGAGGCTGGCGACCGGCGGGGCCGAGGCAACCTGTGCGGCCACATCGGCGGGCAATCCCTGGGCGATGAGGCGGGATTCCATCACCGCTGGCAGGCTCCAGGCGAGGCCGATGATCATCAGCGTGAAGAACACGCCGATGGAGAGCACCTGCCCCGCATTCATGGTGGTGGCGCGCACGCCCGAAGCCTGGCCACGCTCGGAAGCTGGAACCGCATTCATGATTTGCGTGCCGTTTGGCGCGCTGAACAGGCCTGAGGCCACGCCATTGACGAAGAGCAATGCGGCGAACACCGGATAAGGGAAATCGGCGCCCAGCAGCATCAGGCCGAGGAAAGTGGCGGCGCCCAGCACCATGCCGCCGGCAGCGAAGCGGTGGGAGCCATAGCGGTCCGACAGGATGCCGGCGGCAGGACCCGACAGCAGCACGCCAACGGTCAGTGGCAGCATGAAGATGCCGGCCCACAGCGGGGTGGATTCAAAGCTATAGCCGTGCAGCGGCAGCCAGATGCCCTGCAACCAGATGATCAGCATGAACTGCAGCCCACCCCGGGCAATGGAAGTGAGGAGGCTGGCCGAAATGCCGGCGGCGAAGGGGCGGATGAGCAAGAGGTTGAGATCGAACATGGGCCGCTTGACGCGGCGCTCGATGACGTAGAAGGCCACGAGGAAGGCGATGCCGATCAGCAATTCGGCCAGCACTTTGGGGCTGCCCCAGGCCATCAGGTCGGCACCATGGGGTTGAATGCCGTCATTGACCCCGACAAGGACCAGCACGAGGCCGATGGCGAAGGTAATATTGCCCCACCAATCGAGCCCACCGCGCTTTTGCGGCGCGGCTTTGTCGCGCAGGCTAAGGAAACCCCAGATGGTGCCGATGACGCCAACGGGGACATTGACCCAGAAGATCAGCCGCCAGTTGATATCGGCCAACAGGCCGCCCGCGATCAGGCCGATAAACTGGCCCCCGATGATGGCCATGGTGTTGATGCCGAGCGCCAGACCCCGCTGATGGGGCGGAAAGGCATCGACCAGGATGGCGGTGGAGGTGGCGGTGAGCATGGCGCCGCCAATACCCTGGATGATACGCATCCAGACGAGATAGCTGGCGGCGAAATCGCCGGTGGGCATGAAGCTCAGCGCGATCGACGCCAGGGTGAAAATCAGGAAGCCCAAATTGTAGATCTTGGCGCGGCCGTAGATGTCGCCGAGCCGCCCGAAGGTGACGACCAGCACCGCTGTGGCCACCATATAGCCCATGATGGTCCAGAGCAGGGTATTGGTATTGCCGGGATCGAGCGGCTGCAGGCCGATGCCGCGAAAGATGGCCGGCAGGCTGATGAGGATGATGGATCCGGTGACCGAAGCGGCAAAGACGCCAAGCGTGGTATTGCTCAGCACGATCCACTTGTGGCGATCGCCATGGGCGGCACTTGTATCTGGGTTCGACATGATTTCAACATGGATGGCGTGTCGCGTCCGGTCGGGCCGTTCTATCCTTGTGATGGCAGCCGCGGACGTGCGTCGGTATGATAACGTGACACTGTATATAGCTAGGATGCTAACTAATTAACATGAGCGATTTTGCAGAGCTGCTGCGCATTTTTACCGCCGACATGGTCGTGGCTGCCCGACTGTGGCGCAAGCTGGCCCGGGAACAGGTTGCCCGCTATGGGGTAGCCGAGGCCGGTGCCGGGCCGCTGCTGTGGATCGGGCGGCTGGGTGGCAAGGTGCGCCAGAACGTGCTGGCGGAATATTGCGGCATGGAAGGCGCCTCGCTGGTGCGCATTCTGGATGAATTGCAGGCTGCGGGGCTGGTGGTGCGGGTGCCCGACCCGACGGACAGGCGGGCCAATCTGCTGGACCTGACGGAGGCGGGCGCGATCAAGCTCAAGGAAATCGAGGTCGAGCTGGCCGCGTTCCGGCTGCAGACTTTCGAAGGGCTCAGCACGGCGGAGATCGAGGCGGCGCTCAAGGTGTTTGCTGCCGTCAGGGCCGCCGCGGCCCGGGACGATGAGGGCACAGAGCCGAGCTAACTGGGGTCTTCCAGGTCTTCGGGATCGTCGGGCTGGCGCTCGATATGGCCCTGTTCGGTGAGCCATTCGCGCAGGATGGCGTTGATGGCGTCATTGCGGCTCAGATGGCCGGCGCCGTCCTGGGCGCGATGGGCAATGAAGCGATCGAGGCCACTGATGAGGTCTTCGTCGAGATCGGGTATCGGGCTGAGATCGCTCACGATGGGCTCCGGGTTATCGCCGGAGCAACACTAGCCCGAGCCGTTGGTTCCCAGAAGACCAAATGCAAACGGCGCCCGAAGGCGCCGTTCTTGTTCAATGTGCCGGCGCTGAAAAGCGCGGCGTCTCGTATTTACTGAACGAGGGTCAGGTTGGTTGCCGAGATCTTGCCGTCGCGGCCGGTCTCGAGTTCGTAGGTGACCTTGTCGCCTTCATACAGGCCCTGCAGGCCCGAACGCTCGACGGCGGAGATGTGGACGAATGCGTCCTTGTCGCCGCCTTCAGGCGAAATGAAGCCGAAGCCCTTGGTGGTGTTGAAGAACTTGACGGTACCGTTGATGGTGGCCATGATTTTAATCCTGATAGCCCGAAGCAGAAGCGAACGAGCGAGTGTCCAATGGCAACATGCCAAAGGGGTCTAAACGTTCGCAAAGTAAAGAAGGGAGCCAGGGGGCCGGCGAACCGGCAATCAGGCAGCCGACGATGGCTGAAAACGTAGGGATGCTTATCTGCCCCTTTTGCGGCGAAGTAAAGGCGCTTGCAGAAACGGGCTGTGGTAGCGATGCGACATTCCCCTTGCCTCGGGCGGCCAATGCGCTGAAATGGCAGGCAAACAGGGGAGGCGGCAATGGGCGCTTTGACGATCGGCATCGATCACGTGGGGCTGACGGTCTCGGATTTGCAGGCGTCGGTAGCGTTCTTCACCGGCTGCCTGGGCTGGAACTTGATCGGGGGCAAGCCGGATTATCCCGCAGCCTTCGTCAGCGACGGGACAAGCCGGATTACGCTGTGGCAGGTTGCCGATGGCGGCATGTTCGTGCCCTTCGACCGGCAACATAATGTGGGCCTGCATCATCTGGCGTTGAAGCTGGCGAGCCTGGCACAGTTGGAGACGCTATTCTCCCTGGTGTCGGACTGGGACGGCGTCACGGTCGAATTTTCGCCCGAGCCATCGGGCGGTGGCCCCAAAATCCATTGCATGATCCGCGAGCCGGGCGGGTGCCGGATCGAGTTCGCCTGGGACCCACGCTAGGTCGTGTGGCCAGTTTGATGATGCCGGGCCGCAAAGGACGGTTTCCTGCGCTTGCGGTGCTCACGTACCAAGGTACGCTGCGCTCCGGTACTCGAAAGTCACCATTTTCGCTCCGGCCTGACGCAACGGTCCACATAACCTACGTCTTGCCGGGCCATGTGGGCACGCGCCGGCAGGCGGAATAGTTTTCCGCCATAGTCCATCGTCCGGGCAAAAGCGAACCCTCGCTGTATATTGAGTAAGTTGGTAGACTAAATAATTTGATGCGTCCGATGCGTCCGATGCGGCGCAGGCCGCTCCTTCGCCAAATCAGCCAAGAGCGTGCCATGACTTTCCAGCGTAGCCTCAATCTCAATGTCGGCATCAACACCACCGGCTATCTGGGCAATGCCTGGCGCTATCGCAGTGGCAGCCGGGCGGACATCAACGATCCGGCCTACTATACGCGGCTGACGCAGCTTGCCCACCGCGGCCGGTTCGACGCGGTGTTCTTCTCGGATCACCCGGCGCTGATGACCGACCCCAAGGGGCGGCCGTTTCACACGCTCGATCCGCTGATCCTGTCCGCGGTGCTGACCGCGCAGGTGCCCGATATCGGCGTGGTGGTGACGGCCTCCTCGACCTACAATTCGCCCTATAATTTCGCCCGCCGCACGCAGAGCGTGGACATTACCTCGGGCGGGCGGCTGATCATCAATATAGTGTCGTCGTTCAACCCCGCGGTCGCCGCCAATTTCGGCAATGCGCCGCTGCCGCCGCGCAGCGAGCGCTACGCCAAGGCGCAGGAATTCCTGGATGTGTGCAAGGCGCTGTGGAACAGCTGGGACGAGGACCGCGAGGGCGAGGTGCCGCCCGAACTGTTCTGGGACGCCAGCAGCGCCCACCCCATCGAGCATGAGGGCGCGTTCTACTCGGTGAAGGGGGCGCTCAACGTGCCGCGCGGGCCGCAGGGGCATCCGGTGATTGCGCAGGCCGGCGCCTCGGAGGGCGGCATTGACCTCGCAGCCCGGCATGGCGAGATCATTTATTGCAACGTGCTGTCGCGCTCGGCCGGGCAGGCCTTCGGCAAGAAGGTGCGCGATCGGGCGGCGACCTATGGGCGCGATCCGTCGAGCATCAAGATCGTACCGGGGCTGGTGCCGATCATCGCCGATAGCCGTGAGGAGGCGCTGCGCAAGCACGAGCTGTTCAGCGGCGCAGGCTCGGAAGATGGGCTGCTCAAGCGGTTCGCGACCGATCACGGGTTCGATCTGGCGACATTCGATCCCGACGCGGTGCTCGATGCCGAGCGGTTCGTGCCGGACCCCAACCGGCAATTGGCCGTGGGCATGGGCCTTGGCCTGTCGGACCTGCTGGGCCACGAGAAGCTGACGGCGCGCCAGGCGGTCCGGCGCTCGGAGGGTGCGCACCGGCTGCTGCTGGGCACGCCGGAGGAGATTGCCGACGGACTGATCGACCTGTGGGCCGACGGCACGGTGGACGGCTATACGATTCAGCCACCGCGGGCGCCGGACGATATCGAGCTGTTCGTCGACAAGGTCGTGCCGATCCTGCAGGACCGCGGCGTCTATCGCCGGGACTATGCCGGCGATACGGTGCGCGAGCGCTATGGCCTGCCCTTGCCGCCGGCGGAAGCGGCGTCGTCAGGCCTGAAGCGCGGCGCCGCTTGAGGCATCGAACAGGCGGACCTGGTCGGGATCAACTGCCAGCGTCAGCGTCTCGCCCGGCCGGGGCGCGACGCGCTCACGGAACAGGCAGGTGAGGTCCTTGCTGCCGAGGCGGACGACAATCTGGGTTTCCGAGCCCATCGGCTCGACCACCTGCACCCGGACGGCAAAGCCGTTGGGATCGACGCGGAAATGCTCGGGCCGGATGCCGTAGGTGACGGCAGTGCCCTCGGCGGCTTTTGACGTGGCAGGCAGCGGCAGGCTAGTGCCATCGGCGGTCAGGAACAGGCCATCGGTCACTTTACCATCGATGAAGTTCATCGCTGGGCTGCCAATAAAGCCAGCAACGAACTTGTTGGCCGGGTTGTCATAGAGGTCGAGCGGGCGGCCGATCTGCTCCACGCGCCCATCGCGCATGACGACGATGCGGTCCGCCATGGTCATGGCCTCGACCTGGTCGTGCGTCACATAGATGATGGTGGTCTGCAGCCTCTGGTGCAGTTCCTTGATTTCGGCGCGCATCTGCACGCGCAGCTTGGCATCGAGATTGGATAGCGGCTCGTCGAACAGGAACACTTTTGGATCGCGCACGATGGCGCGGCCCATGGCGACGCGCTGACGCTGACCGCCCGAAAGCTGTTTGGGGAAGCGCTGCAACAGCGGTTCCAGATCGAGGATGCGCGCTGCCTCGCCCACCGCCTTGGCGGTTTCTTCCTTGCTGGCGCGGCGCAGCTTCATCGAGTAGCCCATGTTCTGGGCGACGGTCATATGCGGATAGAGCGCGTAATTCTGGAACACCATGGCGATGTCGCGCGCCTTGGGCGGCAGCTCGTTCACCGTCTGGTCGCCAATGCTGATCTCGCCGCTGGTTATATCTTCCAGCCCCGCGATCATGCGCAGCAGCGTGGACTTGCCGCAGCCCGAGGGGCCGACCAGGGTGACGAACTCGCCATCGGCGACATCGATATTGATGCCGTGCAACACCTGGGCGGTGCCATAGGCCTTGCGCACATCCGCGATTGTTACCGAAGCCATGGGGTGGTCTCTCCTTGCGGGAATTTTGGCATGCTCATCCCTTCACCGCGCCGGCCGTCATGCCCGCCACTATCTGGCGGTTGAAGAACAGGAAGGCGATCAGCGGCGGAATGGTGATGAGCAGGATATTGGTGAACAGCAGGTTGTAGGACGTGTTGTACTGGCTCTGGAAATTGTAGAGCGTCAGTTGCACGGTCACGTTCTTGGTGCCCGGCAGGTAATAGAGCGGGTTGGTGAAATCGTTGAAGATCGCCACCGATTGCACCAGGATCACGGTAATCACCACGGGCCGCAGCAGCGGCAGCACGATCTCGAAAAACAGCCGCAATGGGCTGGCTCCATCGATGATCGCGGCCTCGTCCAGCTCGCGCGGAATGGTGGCGACGAAGGCCTTGAACAGCAGCACGCAGAAGCTGAGCCCATAGGCCACTTCGATGAAGATCAGGCCGTGCAGGGTCTTGAACATGCCCAGCCCCTGCAGCACCCAGATTGTGGGCACCACCGCAGGTGGAATGATCAGCCCGGCCAGCACCAGGAAATTGACCAGCCCGGTCCACCTTGATGGTTTGCGCTGCAAAACGAAGCCCACCATGGCGGCGAAGATCACCAGCAGCGTCACGCTGGCCACGGTCAGGATAGCGCTGTTCACGAAGGCGGTCAGCAGCATGTAATTGCGGGTCTGGATCACCTCGACGAGGTTGTCCCAGAGGTGGAAACCATTCGGCAGCGAGAATTCGCGCAGCGAGGACTGCCGCTTGTCCTTCATCGCCGTCAACAGGATGAAGGCGAACGGAACGAGGAAGACGATAGTGGAAACGAGAATGGCCAGCAGGCCGACCCAGTTGCGGCGCAGAAAGCTCACGCTCCGTCTCCCTGGCGGTTGAGGAAGCCCGAAAGCGGGATGATGATGATGGCGACCATGATGAAGAGCACCACGTTGCCGGCGGTCGATAGGCCATAAAAGCCCGCCTGGTACTGCTTGTAGATCACCGAGGCGATAACGTCGGAGGTAAAGCCCGGCCCGCCCTTGGTCATGGCCCAGATCAGATCGAAACTGCGCAGGCCGCCGATCAGGCTGAGGATGATGACCGTCACCGTCGCGGGCTTGGCCAGCGGCAGGGTGATGTTCCAGAAATTGTCCCAGGCATTGGCGCCGTCGATACGCGAGGCTTCGTAATATTCCTGCGGTATGGAGACGATGCCGGCGATATAGATGACGGTGGCGAGGCCGACGCCCTTCCACACGTCGACCAAAGCCACCGAGAACAGCGCCAGGTTCGGATCGGTCAGCCACCCCGGCCCCTTGATGCCAAACAGGCCCAGCGTCTCGTTGATGACGCCGGTGGTGGGATGCATCATGACGGTGAAGGTGATGCCGACACCAACGGTCGACACCAACACCGGAAAGAACAGCACCGAGCGCAGATAGCCGCGCGCCATGATCTGGCTGGTCAGGAGTACGGCGAGCAGGAAGCCGAGCACCACTTTGAGGCCGGAGGTCATCACCGCATAGATCAGCGTGTTGACGAGGCCCTTGACGAGGAAGGGCTCGCGGAAAAACTGCACGAAATTGTCGAAGCCGATGAAGGTAGCGTCGAACAGGGTCCAGCGCGTCAGGCTGAAGAACAGCGAAGCCAGAGTGGGGAACAGGAACAGCGCCGCATAGATGATGGCAGCCGGCAGGTAGAACCAACTCGGATAGGCGGAATTGGTGCGTCGCTTGGATCGCGGCGCGGCGGCGGTCGCCTCATTCATGTATTCTTCCTCCCGGTCGCCGAAGCCCGGCCCCATATACCATGGGGTCGGGCCTCGTTTCCGATCAAACCTAACAGATTACCAGCCGGCGAGGCCGAGCTGCTGGGCCTGCTTCTTGACGTCTTCGTCATAGAGCGCGGCGCCGTCGGCAGCCGAGCGGATACCAGAGCCCACTTCAACGGTGATCTGCTCGAGCGCCGGGCCCTTGATGGGCGAGAGGAATTCGAGCGCGGGAGCGGTGCCGCCATCGCGCTGGAAGTAGGGCAGCAGGTCAGCCACCACGGCCGGAACGTCGGCCGGCAGGGTGCAGTCCTTGATCATGTAAGGACCGGTGGCGCCGACAGCGGCAGTCTGCACGTCGCAGCCTTCGGTCGAGGCGACGAAGGCGAGGAAGGCCTTGGCCTGATCGGCATGCTCGGTGGTCTTGGGGATGTAGAGGCTCGATGGCATCCAGGCGGTCAGGCCGTTATGGGCGGCGTCGTCACCCGGCAGGGCGAAGAAGCCGACATCGGCCTGGTTTTCCGGATAGTTGGTGACCACGCTACCGGCCGCAAACGTGAGCATGGGATAGTGAGCGCCTTCGCCGGTGGCGAGCATGCGGATGGCGTCATCGAACTTGGCCGCGGCAAAATCCTCATTGAGGTAGCCGGCCTTGAACACGGCTTCCTGCCGCTCGAAGCCCTTGATGGCCGCCGCGTCGGTGGCGTACTTGGCCTGGTTGCCGGTGTACTTCTCCGGGAAATCGGGCTCGGAGGCGAGTACGTTGTAGAAGTCGCCGAGCACGAAGAGCTGGCTGGTCCAGGTGTCGGCAAAACTCTGGATCACCGCGACCTTGCCGGCCGCCTTGATCTTTTCGTTATTGGCCATGAACTCGTCCCAGGTCTTGGGAACGGTGAGGCCCAGATCGGCATAGATCTTCTTGTTGTACATCACACCGCCACCCATGGCGGTTGCGAAGGGCACGCCATAGACGTCGCCGCCGGCGGTAACGGTCTTCTGGAAGGTGTCGATGACATTGGCCTCGAAGGGCTCGGCGGTCAGCGGCATCAGGTTCTGCTGCGGATTGATCGCCTGGAACAGCGAGCCCGCATTGTAGAGGAACACGTCGGCCATTTCGCCGGTGGCGAGACGCGTCTTGACGATATTGTCGCCCTCGCCGCCGCCCGGACGGGTTTCGACCTCGATGGCGACACCGGGGTTCTTTGCCGTGAAGGCGTCGGCCAGCGCCTGGGCGACGGTGACGGTAGACGCATCGGTATTGTCGACCAGGAACGACAGGGTGACGTCCTGTGCCATGGCGGTGCCGACGAAGCTTGCCGAGAGCATCAGGCCGGCGGCAAAGCCCCCAAGCAGGGTGAAGGTGGATCTAGAGCGCATGTAGTTTCCTCCCATTTGGCCCGGTTTTGCCCGGGCAACTTCGATTGTGCCGCCCGTCATGGCGTGCGTGAATGACTCATCGGGCCGCCATGAACCTCCCGCGGCGGCACCGAATATGTGAAATCGACGATGTGCTCGCCGGGACCGGAACTGACGTCCTGACCCGAGGCCACCGAGGCGCCATCGAGCACTGCGTCGCGGTATTCCGAACGCAGGCGCAGCGTGGCGGTGGCGCCGGCCGGCACCACGAAGCGGTAGCGGATACGGTCGCCATCGACGGTCCAGCCCGCCTCGATCCGCCCATTGGGGCTATCGTGATGGGCCGCCACCGGCGACAGACCATCGAGGATGGTCGGCTCGAAGACGATGTGGGCAAAGCCCGGAGCCGCCGCATCGGGACGGAACCCGGCCACGCCCTCGAGCAGCCACTGGCATACGGCGCCATAGGCGTAGTGATTGTAGGAATTCATCTGCGGATTGTAGATCGAGCCGTCTTCCTGGATGGCGTCCCAACGCTCCCAGATCGTGGTCGCGCCCTTGCGGACCTGATAGAGCCAGCCCGGCACGTTTTCCTGCAGGAACACTTCGGCGGCGAGGCCGATTTCACCTATCTGCACCAGAGCCGGCAGCAGCGCCGGGGTGCCGATAAAGCCGGTGCCGATACGGCCGTCGGTGCGGTCGATGGCGTTCCTGAAATAGGCCTTGGCGGCGTCCTGGCTCTCTTGCGGGATCAGCCCATGCACGAAGGCCAGCGCATAGGAGGTCTGGTCGTCGCCGGCCACGCGCCCCTTGGGAGTAATGAACTCACCGGCGAACGCCGCCTTCACCTTGCCGGCGATATCGGCCATGCGGGACGCCGTGGCCTCGTCGCCGACGATGCCGGCAATCTGGGCGACCATGCTGGAAGTCTTGAACAGGTAGATGGTCGCCGCCGCATCATCGCTGATGGTGGGCAGCGGCTTGGCCGAGGGCCCGCTGGGCTGCAGCCAATCGCCGAAGGTGAAGCCACGACCGCCCCAGGCGCGCGGCGGCTTGACGATGGGGCCATTGCTGATCGACCAGACGAAGTCGACCCACTTGACCATGGCGGGCAGGGTTTCGGCGAGGAAAGCGGTGTCGCCATAGTGCAGGTAGACCTGCCACGGCACCATGGCGATGGCATCGCCCCAGCCGGTCGAGCCGTAAAAGCCCGGATAATCCTTAGGCTTTAGCCGGGTGGGATCGGGCACGACGTGGGGAACCGCGCCATCTTCGCGCTGGTCGGCCATCACATCGCGGATCCACTTGCGAAAGAAGCCCTGCACCTCGCCCAGATAGCAGGCCGTGCCGGCAAACACCTGTGCGTCGCCGGTCCAGCCCAGGCGCTCGTCGCGCTGCGGGCAATCGGTGGGCACTTCGATGAAGTTGGCGCGCTGCGACCAGACGGTATTGAGGAACAGGCGGTTGACCAGCGCATTGCCCGAGGTGAACCCGGCCTTCAGCTCATGCACCGAGCTGATCGGCACCGAGACGATATCGACCAGTTCGGCCTGCCCCTCGATGGTCACGCGGGCATAGCGGAAGCCCTGGAAGGTGAAGGTGGGGCGATAGGTTTCGTCGCCCTTGCCGCTCAGCGTATATTCGAGGCGGGCGGCGGCAGTGCGCAGGTTGCCGTTGTAAAACTGGCCGTCCTTGTCGAGGATTTCGGCGTGCTCGACGATGACGCGCGCACCGGCATGGCCGCGCACCGTGAAGGCCACATAGCCCCCGCTGTTCTGGCCAAAGTCATAGACCCGGCGGCCTGCATCGTCGGTGTGATTGGCGACCGGCTCCAGCGCCGCAAGCTCACGCACCGGCGGCGCCTCATATTCCACCAGTCGCGCCTGATCGAACGGCACCACTTCGCTGCCGGCTGTCACGGTCGGGGTGAAACCGGCATCGTAAATTTCGCCGAAATAGATGCCCGACTTGCGGATCGGCAGTTCGCCGCTCTGCCAGGTGGCATCGGTGGACAATAGCAGCTTGCCGTCGCCCCCGCGCAGCTCGGCAATCGCCGCAATGGTATCGCCCCAGGTATTATAGATCGGCGCCTCGCCCCACATCATCTGCGAGCGGAACCAGCCATCGGCCAGCAAGATATCGATGACGTTATCGCCAGCCTGCAGCAGTGCGCCGACATCGTAGGTCTGGTAGGACAGGCGCTGGTCATAGGCGGTCCAGCCGGGCGTCAGCAGGTCATTGCCGACGCGCTGGCCGTTGATGAAAGCCCGGTACAGTCCCTGCGCGCTGATGGTCAGCACGGCATTGCCGGCGCCCTCGACGGCAAAGCTCTTGCGCAGGAACGATGCCGGCGTCTCAACGCCTGCGTCAGACAGGGGGCGGACCATCTGCGCCGTCCAGTTGACCTTTGGACGTGCGGACAGGGCTGTTGCGGCCCGGATGGGCGACGCGTCATTCATCAGAAATCCTCCCAGAGCGGACGAGCCGTTAGCCGGCTTCTCCTGCGACACCCATAACGGGTGCATGTCATTGCGCGTGTATCGTTCTACGTGTATCGTTCTACACAATCTAAGCACGGGACCAAATTCGCCACAAGAGAAAAAATACGGGCGGCGAAATGTGGGAATCGACCACGAATGCAACCCCTGCTAACTGTGACGTCCGGAGGACAGACGGGAACATGGCGCCGAGAAAAAAGAGCGAGCGGGTCACGATTCGTACCGTGGCCGAGGATGCCGGCGTGTCGGTCGCCGCGGTCTCCAAAGTCCTGCGCGACGCCTATGGGGTCAGCGATGCAATGCGCCTCAAGGTGCGCCAGTCCATGGACAAGCTCAGCTATCGCCCGCACTCGGCGGCTCGGGGCATGCGGGGCCAGACCTATACGGTCGGCGTGCTGATGGCCGATATGAAAAATCCGTTCTTTCCCGATCTCATCGACGGCATCGATGATGGGCTCGCCGGGACACAATACCTGCCGCTGTTTGGCGTCGGCCGGGGGTCGTCCTCGGTGGAACGCGCCATCGTGCACGCCATGGTGGATCGGCAGATCGATGGCCTGATCATGATCGGCCAGCGCATGGCGACCGGCGATCTAGAAGGCATCGCCAGCGAAGTTCCGATCGTCGTCATCGGCCACCATGCGCCCGATGCTCAGTCGTTCGACTCAGCCAACAACGATGACGTGCGGGGCGGGGCAATCGTTGCGGAACACATGCTGGCGCAGGGCTACCGGCGACCGGCGATGATCACGCTGGGACGGAACGACCTGATGTCGGCGGACGTGTCGCAAAAGCGCGAACGGGGCTTTGCCGATGCCCTGCGGGGCGTGGGCTTTGCCGAGCACGAGATCCGCATTGCCTCGGCCGATGACGGGCTGGACGATGTGACGGCGACGGTTCGCGCCCTGCTGGAAAGCCCGGAGCCGCCCGACGCCATCTTCGGCTGGGCCGATTATTATGCGCTCGAAGTGCTCAGCGCCGTGCGCGCCCTGGGTTTCCGCGTGCCCGACGATATCGGCATCATCGGCTACGACAATGCAGCGCCCTGCGCCTTTACCCAGAACAACCTGACCAGCGTCGACCAGTTTGGCCGCGAAATCGGCCGGCAGGCGACGCGGCTTTTGATCGAGCGCATCAAGGGCCGCACGCAGGCCGAGCATTTTGTGGTGACGCCCCGCCTCGTGGCGCGCGGCAGTTCGATGGCGCCGCGTGTCAAGGCGGGTGACACCCCGCCCTCGCCTAGCGATCAACCCGATGGGGCGCATAAATAAAATAGCTGAAGTCGGCGGGCGTGGCCGCGCCGTTGAGGTCATTGGCCGCGACCCCGACGAAAGCCCCCGTAAAGCTGCCGTCGACGCCATATGCGCCACCCTCGTCGGACAGGAGCGAGGCGTCGAGCTGGGGGCCCACCGGAACGAGATCGCCGTCGACTCCAAGGCCGTAGGAGAATTGCAGCCTTCCATTGCGGATCGATAGCGCCAGACGAACAGGACCCGCCTGGGGCAGCCGGACCGGTTCGGCCGGAAAGCGCAGATTGCCATCGGGGAAACTGCTTTCCGAACTCATGACCAGCAGTTCGTGGTTGCCGTCTGCATCGGCGGTGACCGCGAGATAATAGAAATTGTAGCGCTGGTAGTAGGCCACGAGACCGGCCATCACCCGCTCGTCGGTCGGCGACACATCGACCAGGGTTTCGGCGTCGTACTCGAAATGGGTCTGGCGCCGGGCGACCAGCGCCTGCTCGAACCATGAGCCGATCGATTCACGCCCGAACAGGCGCAGCCGGCCTTCGGCGACGACGAATATCCGCTCCGGCGCCGGCGTCCTCAGCCATTGGAAATCGGATGGCAGGCCGGCATCGAAATCGTAGCGTCGCGGCGCCCAGAACAGGGCGTCGTCGCGGACGCCAGGCAGATCGACCACGAGCTGCGGCAAGACCCCGCCGCCCTTGAGCCAGAGCCAGTCGTCACGCCATTCGACTTCCTGGATAGTGGTCTCGCGACCCAGCACGCAACGCCGTTTCTGGGTGATGGGCCGCCCGGCCAGGTGGACAATGTAGTGACGGCCATCGGGGGTCTCTACCCAATCGCCATGCCCGGTGCGCTGCAGGGGATGGAGCGGGGCATCCTTGGCGGTGAAGATATGTTTTTGCGGATGAGTCTCGTAAGGACCGTCGATCTGTCGCGACCGCGCCAGCGACACCGCATGATCGTAGCCGGTGCCGCCTTCGGCGGTCAGCAGATAGTACCAGCCGTTGCGCTTGTAGAGATGGGGGCCCTCGGTCAGTCCCAGCTCCGTGCCGTGCCAGATCGTCTTCATCGGTCCTACGAGGACCTGCGCTATCGGATCGTATTCCTGCAGGCGGATGCCGGCGAACATGTTGGGCCGGCTGCGGTGATCCCACAGCATGTTGACGAACCATTTGCGGCCGTCATCGTCGTGGAACAGGCTGGGGTCGAAGCCGGAGGAATTGATGTGGACCGGATCGGACCACGTCCCGTCGATCTTGTCGGCCCAGACGATATAGTTATGCGTGTCCTTGAACGAGCCGTCCTTGCGCTTGACGTCGGTATAGACCAGCCAGAACTTTCTCCCGTCATGGCTGAGGCAGGGCGCCCACACGCCGCAGCTATCGGGGTTGCCGCGCATGTCGAGCTGGCTCTTGCGGTTGAGGGGCCGCGTCAGTAGCGTCCAGTTCGCCAGGTCGCGGCTGTGATGGATCTGCACGCCCGGATACCATTCGAAGGTGGAGGTGGCGATGTAATAGTCATCGCCGACACGCAGGATGGACGGGTCGGGATTGAAGCCCGGCAGGATAGGATTGGTGACCAGTGGCATGGGGGTCCTCAGGCTGTCACGAGGCGATTGGGGCGAGACTGCGGGTCCGCATCGGGCCCAGAGTCATGGCTCGACCTGGACCTTGATGACGCCATCCTTGCCGATGGCGCGATCCATGGCGGCCGCCATCTCGTCGAGCGGCATCACCGCGTTGACCAACGGACTGACATCGACGCGGCCCGAGGCCATCAAATCCAGAGCGATGCCGAAGACATTGGCGAAGCGGAACGAGCCCACATAGCTCAGTTCACGCGCCATGATGGTGTTGAGCGGGGCGGTGACCTTGGCCGGGAGCGTGCCGATCTGCACGATGGTTCCGCCACGCCGCGCCAGCGCGATGGCGAGCGAAACCGCCGGCGGCGCGCCAGAGGCTTCCAACACCACGTGGAAGCCGCCTGGGACCAAGCCCAAGCCCTGTCCGACCGCGTCGGGGTCTGCCGCGTCGAGACTGGCGTCGGCGCCGAGTTGGACCGCCAGGTCCCGCGGAAAGGCGGCGATATCGGCCAGCACCACCGTGGAGGCGCCGAATGCCCGTGCCGCCAGCGCCGTCAACTGCCCGATGGCGCCACCGCCGGTGACGAGCACGCTTTTGCCGGCTACGCCGCCGGAGCGCATCACCGCATGGACGGCGACCGACAAGGGTTCGGTCATTGCGGCTTGCGCCCAACCGATCCCATCGGGCAGGACATGACAATTGGCCGCCGGGGCGAGCACATATTCGGCAAAGCCGCCATCGACATGGGGATCGGCGCTGGCCGAGCCGTAAAAACGCATGTTGATGCAGAGGTTGTAGCGTCCTTCGCGACAGAACGCGCAGGCGCCGCAGGGGATGGACGGGTCAACCGCAACGCGCCTGCCGCCGAGTGCCGCATCGACGCCGGGGCCGAGTTCGGCCACCTCGCCGGCAATCTCATGCCCCAGGATGAAGGGGCGCTTGGGCACGAAGCTGCCAACGCGGCCATGCACGAAATAGTGGATGTCCGAGCCGCAGATACCTGCCCGCCTTACCCGCACCAGAACCTCGCCGGGGCCCGGTATCGGGGTGGGGACCAGTTCGGCGCGAAGGTCCCGCTGGCCGTGAAGGACGAAGGCTTTCATAGGTCTACTTTCGGTTCAAATTGCCGCCTGCGCGCTGGCGGGACGCAGAGTATTGCCATCGGCGCCAAACAGGTGCAGCCGGCTTTGCGGCGCGCGGAGCGCTACAGTATCGCCCTGCCGCAAGGCGCTGTCGCCCGGCAATTTGACGATGAGCGGTTCGGCGCCGCCGACATCTACATAGGCAATGGCCAGCTCCCCTAGATTCTCGATGATGGATGCCGAGCCACGCACCAACGCCGAGCCGGTGGTCAGCACCAGATCCTCGGGCCGTACGCCGAGCATCAGCGCGCCGGATGGCTGAAAGGCAAATGGGAGAGCCACCGGATCGCCCGAGCTGGACTTGACCTGGCCGCCCGCAGCGGGGGTAACCGCGACGAAATTCATCGCCGGGGAACCGATGAAGCCGGCGACAAACTGGTTGGCCGGATTGTGATAAAGCTCCAGCGGGGTGCCGACCTGCTCGATCTGGCCGGCGCGCATCACCACGATACGATCCGCCAGCGTCATGGCCTCGACTTGGTCGTGTGTGACGTAAATCATCGTCGTTTCGGGCATGGACTGCTTGAGCCGGGCGATTTCGATACGGGTCGCCACGCGCAGAGCGGCGTCGAGATTGCTGAGCGGCTCGTCGAACAGGAACACCTTGGGATCGCGGGTGATGGCGCGGCCGATGGCGACGCGCTGGCGCTGGCCGCCCGAAAGCTGCTTGGGCAGGCGCTCGAGCAGCGGGGTGAGTTGCAGCATATCGGCGGCGGCATTCACGCGGCGGTCGATCTCGGCCTTGGGTGCCTTGGCCATGCGCATGCCGAAGCTCATATTGTCGCGCACGCTCATATGGGGATAGAGCGCGTAGGACTGGAACACCATGGCGATGGCGCGATCGGCCGGCGGCATGTCGTTGACCACCTGCCCGCCAATGGAAATTGTGCCCGCGGTGATCTCTTCGAGGCCCGCGATCATGCGCAGCAGCGTCGATTTTCCGCAGCCGGACGGGCCAACGAAGACCACGAACTCACCCGACTGGATCGAAAGATCGATGCCTTTGAGCACCGGCACGGTGCCGTAGGATTTATTGAGGCCGGAAATCTGCAGGTCGGACATTGCGGCCACCATCGCCAAATAAACTGATATATCGGTATATTGCTATATCGGTAGTGTCAATGTTCTCCGCGCCGGATAGAGTGACGCATCTGATCCATCTGTTCGAGACCGCCCATGCCAAGGCCGAGACTGAGCGCTGCCACCGACATAGCGAGCTCAATCAGCTTCTCGGTTGCCGATATCAACCAGGCGCTGCCCAAGACTGCGCAGGTCTATGAGCTGGTGCGGCGGGCGATCGTGTCGCTGGACATGCCGCCCGGCATGGCGATCAACGAAAAGAAAATCTGCGAGGAGCTGCAGATTTCGCGCACGCCGCTGCGCGAGGCCATCCTGCAACTGCATGCCGAAAACCTGGTCGACGTGCGTCCCAATGCGGGCACTTTCGTCGCCCCGATCGACCTGCGCTACGTGCTGGAAGGCCAGTTGGTGCGCGACGCACTCGAGATGAAGGTCGTGCGGTTTGCGGCGCGGCGCGTCGACAAGCAATTCCTCGCGCGCCTCGATCTCAACATGCATCAACAGCGTACGCTGGCCCAAGAACGGGACTATGACCGGTTCTACGAGCAGGACGAGGCCATGCATCAACTCATCTGCGAGCATGGGGCGTCCCAGCGCATCTGGCGGCTGGTGACCGGTGCCAAGGCGCAGCTCGACCGGGTTCGCCGGTTGCAGATGCCCGAGCCCAATCACATGACCATTGTGCTGGCCGAGCATGGAGCCATCGTGGAAGGGATCCGCGCCGGGGATGAGTACGGCGCCGCGCAGGCGATGAAGATCCACCTCGACCGCGTGTTCCTCACCATCCGTCATCTCATGGCGGAACGGGCCGAACTGTTTGCCCCAGAGATGGGCCCCTTGCTGGAAGAGTTCGAGCGCTTTTCCGCTTAGTGGAGCAGGTCGGCGGAGCGGGTGGAGGTCCGCGCCGCCGACTCTGCTAACGTCGCGGCCGGAAGCTCACGGCGACCGGGACCGTCGCCGATAGTTCCACCCAGACGATAAGGTCGCTGCGCTCGGCGCTATGCCGCCAGCCGACGCGCAGATTTTCGCCCTCGGGCCGCACTTGGCCATCGATCACCATCTCCGTGGCGCCCGCCGCCCAGCCTTGCAGCACGAAGGCCGGGTTGATGACGGGCGATGCTTCGCTGGCCTGCAGCGTGAAGGACAATTCTGCAGAGCCGGACAGCAGGTAGGCCTTCTCCAGCGGATCGAAAGCTGCGCTCGCGCCTTCGCTCAGGCCGTTGATCGGCGCGGGCGACAGCCAGGCGGCGGCCAGCGGGACCAGGTCCTCGGCCTTCCGGGTCGTCAGGCCATGCAGCATGACGCGCTGCCGCGAGGTGGGCGTGACCTTGTAGTCGGCCCATTCGGACCCGGTCAGTACCGAGGAATGCGAGGCCCGGTCGGCCGCCACGGCACGCCGTCCATCCGAGGGAATATCGCTGGTCGGCCAATGATTCCACCAGGGGAAGCTCTGACCCTCGCTCAGCGTCTCGTGATAATAGGGCGGGAATAGCGGCCCCGGCTGCGCGCCATCATCACGCGTCAGGCACGGCGCGTCCGACACGATCATGTAGGGCCGCTGCGCCGACTTGGTGTTGATCATCGCGATATTGGCGCGGGCCGGCTCCGGCAGATGGCGCGGTCGCCCGTTGGCCCAGGAGTAGGTGTGCGACTGCCCCACCATGTTGGCCAGGGTCACGGGTTCGATTTCCAGCACATCCTCGGGGCGCTGGCCGGGGCCGAGCACAACAATGGATTCCTGGAATTCGTGCGACTCCATCGGCTGGGTGGAATGCAGCGTGATCGAGCGCGTGGCCGAGCCGTCCGGGTAGATGGTGTAGACTTCGTCGGAGAAATCGCTCCAGCCGCTGACCAGATCCTTACGCGGGCGCACGTCGAGCACGTCGACCAGCGCGTAGCGCCAATGCACCACCACGCGGGCATCATGGCTCTCGATGATGCGCACATGGGAATAGGCGCAGTGCTTGTCCGACATCGGCTCGGCGCAACCGGTGGCGCCATTGCCCCAGGTTTCGTTGAACTCGTTGGTGTACCAGATGCCGTCGCCGCTGACCCAGCAGGGGATGTAATTGGTGCCGCGCCAGAACACGACGCGATAGTCGGCCTTATCGAAGCGCACGAGGACGTCGGGATGCTCGCCGACCCGCCAGCGGCGATCCCAGCCATCGTAGTATTTGAGGTGTTCGTAAGTCGCGCCGAAGCGGCCGGCGCCAGCGGGACCGGTAGGCAGGCGCCGCGGCGCGATGTCGGCCCTGCCCTCAACTTTTGCGGTTGTGGCAGGCGCGGGGCCGGAACCGACCGCTATGCCCTCGATGAGGCCGTCAAAATAGACGGTGATCGGCAGATGCGCATAGGGGCGGATCGGGCCGGTGGGGATGATCTCATGCCGTGTGCGGCCGATCAGAGCTTGGGCGGCTTCGGATGGACGGTAACGCCCGGAAATGCTGGTGCGGCCGATCTCGACACCATCGAGCGTGATGGAGAGCGCGACTTCCGGCTCGAAGGCGAAGACCAAGCGATGCCACTGGTGCAGGTTCAGTGCGGTTTCGCCATTGACCACATGTAGGCCCGAAAGGGTGACGAGCGCAAAGCGCGGCCGGCCACGGTCATCGATGCCGACGCTGAAGCCGGATTCGCCGCCATCGCGCTCGAGGGTCAGCACGTCAAGGATGGGACAGACATTCCAAGGGTAGGCCGCGAGGGCGACGTTGGCCGCTACGTGGAAAGCGCCGGGCAATGCGCCCGGGGGCGGCGCCGCCACATAGGCCGAGAAGCCGTCAAAGTTGAGCGCTGCGGCAGTGTCGAGCCCGGCGGCCGGAACGGCGTGGCCGTGGCGGACGAAATCGGGCTGTTCGGCGGCGGCGCTCCAGCGGAACGCCATGTCCGAAGGTGTGGTCTGAGGCATGAAAAGTCCTTGGATTAGCAGATCACGCCTTGAGGGCGCCTTCGATCAGGCCGTTCTGGATTTGGCGACGGAAGATCAGGAAAATGACGAGCGGGGGGCCGGTGGCGATGATGAGCGCCGCGACCTTGAGGTTCATTAGCGCCGCGTGGCTGCCCTGGAAGGCCATCATGCCCAGCGTCACGGTGCGCAGCGACTGGTCGTTGAGGTAGATCAGCGGCCACATGAAATCGTTGAAGATCCAGATAAAGTAGACGATGCCCACAGTGGCCATGGCGGGCTTGGCCAGCGGCAGCATGATGCGGATGAAGATGTTCCACTCCGACACGCCCTCGACGCGCGCGGCTTCCGCCAATTCCTTGGGGATGCCGCTGAAATAGGCGCGGAAAAAGAAGATGGCGAAGGGCACCCAGGCGAAATAGGTGAGGATCACCGCCGCATAGGTGTTGATGAGCCCGAGTGTCGCCATCAGCTTGAAGCTTGGCACCATGATGACCTGGGGCGGGATCATCATGCCGGCCAGGAAATAGATGAATAGCGCTTCCTTGGCGCGAAACTCGAAGTGAGCCAGCGCATAGCCGGCCGCACTGCAGAAGGCCAGCAGCCCCGCCACCGCCACCACGGTGATGCCGAGCGAATTGAGATAGAGCCTGGTGAAGTCGCCCTGCACCCAGGCATCGACAAACACCCAGAAATTAGGCGTTGCGGGCAGCGAGAACGGGGACTGGTTGATTTCGCCAGTAGTCTTGAGCGCCGTCGATACCATCCACAGGAAGGGCAGAACCACAGACGCCGCCAGGGCAACCAGCAGGATATAGGCGAAGACGCGGACGAGGAGCGGCAGGGATTTGAACATGATCAGGCCCTCTGTCCGCGCCCGCTCAAAGCAAGCTGAAGGCCGCTGACGCAGAGAATGATGACGAACAGCATCATGGCGATCGCCGTGCCATAGCCGGGATTCCCCTTGAGGAAGGCCTGGCTGTACATGAAGACGCTCAGCACCTCGGAGCCGTGGAAGGGGCCGCCATTGGTCATGACAATGACGAGGTCAAACAGCAGGAAGGCGTTGGTGGTGACCAGCACGATGACCACGGTCAGCACCGGCCGCATCAGCGGCAGGGTGATATGGCGGGTGATGTTCCACGGGCTGGCGCCGTCGATGCGCGCCGCCTCGATATAGTCATTGGGGATGGTCTGCAGGCCGGCCAGCAGCAGCAGGATGGCAAAGCCCAGCTCGCGCCAGATATAGACCAGCATCACCATGGGCAGGGCCGTGCTCTTGTCGCCCAGCCATTGATGTTGCTCGACGCCTGGCACGCCCATGGCGGCCAGTGCCGGACCGACCAACCCCACTGTCGGGCTCAGCATCTGGGTGAACAGCAGCCCGATGACGACGCTCGAGAGCACGATGGGGATGAAGAAGATGGTCGAAAATATCGAGTGCCCGCGCGGCTTGGCATTGAGGATGAGCGCGTAGGTCATGCCCAGGATGATGATCGAGCTCAGCACCACGGCAACGAACAGCAGGTTGTTGCGCAGCGCGTTCCAGAACCAGCGATCGTCGAAAAGTTGCAGGTAATTGGCCAGTCCAACCCAGCGGATCGAGCCCAGGCTGATGCCATTCCACTGCGTGAAGCTGGACAGGAGTGCGATCAGCGCCGGGGCGATCCAGAACACGGTGTAAAAGACAAAGGCCGGTAGCAGCAGCCAGATGTGAAAATTGGTCCGGCCAGGGCGCGCCACGGCACTCTCCTATCAGGCGGGGGGCGGCGACCGCTGAGGCGGCCGCCGTCGTCAAGCTTACCAGCCGCGCTCGGCGCGCAGGTCGGTGACGCATTTCTGGTGCATGTCGCCAGCTTCCTGGGGCGACAGATCGCCAGTCAGGATCGCCACGTTAGCCTCGTTGACGTTTTCCTGCATGCATTTGACGTCCTCTATCATGTCGAGGAACGGCGAGGCATTCTGGGCATTGTCGAGCAGGCCGGCAATCTGGCGCAGCATGGGGTCCATGGTCCAGCCCGAGCTGTCATATTGGTAGGGGCTGAGATCGAAATTCTCCTCCACATAGAGCTTCTGGACGGGCTCGCTGGTCAGGAATTCGAGGAACTTCTTGGCCGCCTCGGCATCCTTGGTGGTGGTGGGGATGGTGAATAGCAGCGAATTGGTGACGATCGCGGTCGGCTCTGGGCTATCGGCCACCGGCGGGAATAGCGTCAGGGCGACGTTTTGCGCGCCATTGGCCTTGGCCATGCCGACGCCCCAGCTGCCGGTGGAGTAGAACGGCGCCCGGCCGGCGAAAAACAAGCCCGCCGCCGTGTCGTTGTCGTCCGACAGATAGCCGGGGGTGAAGTAGCCGGCATCGGCGACGGCCTTGTAGACTTCCCAGGCATGGACGACCTTGGGATCGCTCCACTTGAGAGCCGACGTGATCGAGGGGTCGAGCGTTTGCAGACCGATATGGTCATATTCGTCCTTGGTCAGGATGCCGTGCAGGATGTGGTTGAAGTAGTGGTTGCCGGTCCACTGGTCGCGGTCGCCGAAGGCGATGGGCGTGATGCCGGCATCGAGGAACTTCTGGCTGGCCGCCATGAAGCCTTCCCAGGTGGACAGCGAGGCGGGATCGATGCCCTGCTCTTTCAACATGACGGGATTGTAGTAGAGCACGTTGCCGACCTTGAGGCCCCAGAGCACGCCATAAGACTTGCCGTCATACTGGTACATGGTCTCAAGACCCGGACGCAGCTTTTGCTCGATGGGCTTGACGAAGTCGGTGAGGTCCATGAGCTGGCCCGACTGGGCATATTGAAACGCGTTGGAGCCGGCATTGACCTCGGCGATATCGGGCGGCGTGCCACCCGCAAAGGCGGTGCGCAATGCGGTCTCATAGGCGGTGTTCTCGAACGAGGTGTGCTTGACGACGATGCCCGGATTGGCGGCGTTGAACATCTCGACGGCTTTATTGAGCACGGTGGACTCGGGCGGAGCCGACAGCTCCGACCACAGATTGAGCGTGACGGTCTGGGCCATTGCGCCGCCCTGGGCGATCAGCAAGGCCACCCCGGCCAGGGCCAACATACGCAGACTACGAAACTTTGACATGACGGATCGATCCTCCCTTGGACAGGTATTTGGTCCGTGACCTAAATACTGATATATCGGTATATCGGAAAGATGGAGCCGTCAAGACAGCCGCACATCCTCCCTTTCGGCATGATATTTCTGATGCAAATCGCATCACATGCTGCCGCAAGGACAAGGGGCGACGTGGCTCAATCCGCGTCGACCGCGGCGACTGAACCGGGACTGAATGGGCTGCCGGCACACCATTCAACCGCGCCACGATAGGGGACCTTCGGCAAGCGCGGGATGCGCGCCCGGCCTGGGCCGGAACGAACGAACTCCCCGTCAGGATTGATATGCGCCGCCCGTTTCATTCGCCATTGCAGTCGCTGGTTTCGGTGGGCTGGCTTTTGCTCGGCGGCGCGTCCGTCGCGGCCGAGTGCCCGCTCGACCACGGCATCTATACCGAGGCCAGTTCGGGGGCGGTCCTGGCATTCCATCCCAAGACTGCCGAGCATGGCATCATGACCTCCGGCGTGTTCGAGTTGAGGCTTCCCAACCTCAAGCAGGGCTTTGCCGGCGAGATCACCTGGACTGCCGGGCGAAATTCACGGCCCTATGGTTTCATTGACAAGACATGCGCGGAGCCGACGACCGCTGAAAACCCCGGGGCCTGCCGGCTATGGTATGGCACTGTCTATTCCGTGGGCAATGGTACTGTCGGCCTCATCGACGACGATGAGATGATGGCCCCACGGGCGCTTCTGCTGGCCGATTTCGGCCACGCGCTGCTTTGGGACACGGCATTTCTTGCGGCCAATCCGCGGGCTCTGGCCATGGACCTCTTTGCGCTGAGCGGTTGCTCGCCGGGCCAGCCCTAGGCCCCGAAGGCGTTGCGGACAGTTGGATTGTCGGCAGGTTCCGGCAAGCGGTCGAGGCCCGCGGCATCGGCTGCCTCGGCTGCCTGCTGTTCGGTCCATCGGGCGCCTTCCTCCAACAAGCCGCGCAGGCGATCGGGCGAAAGGCGCCGCGTGAGCTCCGCGGTCAAACGCTGGTTGACGATCTGCTCCGTCAGCTCCCGGCTTGCGGTGCCTCGCGCGTAAAACGCGTCCACAAAACCCAGAAGGCGGGCCGCCAGATCGGGATCGCTACCCAAGGCCGCCACCAGCGCCATGTCTTCGGCGGCACGCACAATTGCGGCGGACCAACCAAGGGCCCTGGCTCCCGCCAGGCTCTCACGCGCTGCCTGACAAGCCTGCTCAGTGCTACCGGCAACCAGCAGGTAAGCCGCCAGATTGCCGAAGCCCAGGGTTGCCTGACGACGGTTGTGGCCCCGACCGCCCAACATGCGCCGAATACCGTCAATGGCGTTCTCGATATCGCCGGCACCGAAATCCAGTTCCGCCAACGCTATCTGCGCACTGGCGGCGCCTCTGGTGTCGCCAACGCTGCCGCACACCGCCATGGACCGGCCAATCAGGGTGCGCGCCGTGGCGAAGTCGCCGCCCAGATAGGCGGCCACGCCGGTGGACCGCAGGCAGTTGGCCAGGGGTTTGGTTGGCCCAAGCGGCTCCAGGATCGCCAGTGCATCCTGGAGGTAGGGGATCGATTTGCCGATTGTCTCCAGCGTCAGCAGCGTAGCGCCAGCCCGCACCAAGGCCTCCCCCAGGTCAAGGGGACGGTTTGCGGAGCGGAACAACTGGACCGCTTGATCGGCAAACAAAAAGCCGGAATTGTCGCCATGGGCGCTGTTGGAGGTTCTGGCCAGGCAGAGGCGTGCGGCAATCACCGGAGGGGTATTTTCATCCTGATTTGCCATCGCGGTTTCGCTCCAGCGACCGCGCTCGCGGAACAGCGAGAGTTCATCCCAAAGGCGAATGCTGTAGCTGGCGAGTTCCACGCCGAGGACGACATCTCCTCCAGGACCGAAGGACCATTCAAGCGAGGCCCGCAAATTGTCCACTTCGGGTTCATACCGGGCCAGCCAGGTCACTGTTGGCATGGCGGGCCAGCTCTCGCCTGCCTCGCTCAGGCGGCGAATGAGGTACTCGGCGAGTTCTCGCTGCCGAGCCGGCTCACCGATTTCGCGCAGCTTCTCCATCGCGTAACCGCGCGTCGTCTCCAGGAGCCGATAGCGCGGCTCGGCCTCGGACAGGTCCGCAGTCAGTAGCGACTTCTCCACGAGCGACGACAGCAGGTCGAACACGGCATGTTCGGACACCGGATCGCCACTCGTCACTTGTGTGGCTGACGCCAGCGTGCACCCCCCCGCGAAAACCGAAAGCCGGCGCAGAAGCGTCTGTTCGTCCGCGCCAAGCAGGTTGTAGCTCCAGTCAAGCATGGTTCGCAGGGTCTGGTGATGGGGCGGCGCCGCCCGAGCCCCGCCGCGCAGGGTCAGAAAGGACTCGCTGAGGTTGGCGGCCAGCCAATCGGCGCGCATCATCTTGAGACGGCCGACCGCCAGCTCGATGGCCAGCGGGATGCCGTCGACCTGCTTGCAGATGCTTGCGACAGCCGGCGCCGTTACCTCATCAAGCGCGAAGCCCTCGACAATGGCAGCGGCGCGCTCCACGAACAGTTGCACGGCCGCGTAGGCGAGCGCCGCAGCCGGCGTTATGGCCTCGGTGCGGGACGGAAAAGCCAGGCTTGGCACGCGATAGAGGCTTTCGCCGACAACCGACAGGCTTTCACGACTGGTGGCAAGGATCGAGATCGACGGGCAAGCCCGTAGCAGCGCCTCCGCCAGATGGGCGGACGCGGCCACCAGGTGCTCGCAGTTGTCCAGGATTAGCAGCGCCTCTTTCTGGCTGAGATAGGCGATGGCGCTTTCGAGGGCGGGCCGATCCGCCGCGAGGGGCACCCCCAATGCTCCGCACAGTGCCTCGCCAACCAGTTGAGGATCGGCAATCGAGGCCAGTTCGACCAGCCAGACCCCGTCCGCATAGGTGCCAATGAGCCGAAGGCCCGCGTCGATGGCGATGCGCGTCTTGCCCGCACCGCCCGATCCGGTAAGCGTGACCAACTTGTATCGGCGCAGGCGAGAAAGCACTTCGCTCGATTCACTGTCCCGCCCCACGAGGGAGGTCATCTGCCGGGGAAGGTTGTGCGCCCGGTGCGGCCGGCCGAGGAATTGATCCTGCAGCAAAGGCGATAAATTGCTCAGGTCGTTCGGGGCCGGCTCCGCGGCGATCCGCATCAACGCCTTCGTCTCGGCCGCCGGTTCGACCGACAGGTCGCGCGCCAGTATATCCCGGCACCGTCGGTACTGCCGCAGCGCCATGGCGCGCTTGCCCGCGGCCAGATAGGCCCGCATCAGCGCACGGTGCCCCTCCTCGGCCAGCGGATCGATGGCAATCAGGCGCGTCGCAATTGGCTCGGCGCCCGCGTGGTTTCCGGAGCGCGAATAGGCGCCAAGCAGCCATTCGAAGCGCTTGACCGCAATACCGCGAAGTTCGGCGCGGCCGCTGTGTATCCATTCCTCGGTGATGGGATCGCGGACGCTCATTCCCTCAAGGAACTCGCCGCCATATTGGGCGACCGAGAACTCCAACTCTTCAATGGGGCTATCGGCATCAAGACGCAGCAGCGTGGCGACATCGGACTGCACCGCGTTGGGGGCAAATGCCACCTTTTCCCGATCGATCCTGAGGATTTCTCCGGCCTGGTCATCCAGCGCCCGCCGAATGATGGCCAGGGTCTGCCGAAGGCTTTGGTGGGCCTGCGCCTCGCTGCGTTCGCTCCACAGCAAGGCGGCGATCTCCTCCCGGCTGCCACTCTGCCTGGGTCGTAGCGCCAGCCAGGCAAGCAGCAAACGGGCTCTTTTGAGATCAAACTCAACCAGGCGACCATCGCGGTGTCGCGCTTCGAACGGTCCTAGAAGCCTGAGATAGAGGTGGGGGGAACCCATGGCCCGTGTTCGGTTCCTTCTTTGCCAATTTGAGGCTAGCAGAAACAAAAAAAAATCACGAGTAAATCACGACGCAAATCTACCGGCGTGACGGCGTCGTGACGCCAGGGCCCTACGGTGACGAACAATCGCAGCGTCGAACCTCCACGGCGCCAAACTATCGAGGAAGCGGCCTGTTCGCCGCAAACAGCAGCCGCTTCCTCGACTACTTTACGATTGCGGTGAACGCGCCGCGCTGCGACGGCAGTCGCTTGCCTGCTGCAAGAGCCATCAGAGGGGCTCTGGAAGGCCGCAAATACGGGCCTGTCTGGACCAATCCGATCTCGCCGCAAGCACAGAGCTGCGCCTTATCGGCAAGCATGCGGGCCTGACAAGATTACACAACAGATAGATCGTTCGCGTCCGAGGATATGAATGGCCGATCTCTTTTATACTTTTTTTGTGGCGCGGTACGTCGGCGCCGGGGGCGGGATCGGTTTTGAGAAGCCGGTCAGGACCGTCGCTGCCCACCCCATCGCCGCCGCCGAACGGGTTCTGCGCACCAAGCTCTACCTATTGGGGGAGCCGCAGAACATTTTCGCCGAGGTTTCGTACACGGAACGCGACGGCCAGGAGGGGCGCGTCCTCCTTTACCGCGCCCCGATGAGCCAAACGCCATCGGCGCTCCGCCAGTAAGTCGGGGGCATCGAAAGGGGAGGCCGCAAATGGCCTCCCCTCCAAGGCTTATTGGGCGGCTGGCTTCAGTTTGGCGGCAATGAACTTGAAATTGCTCCACCACCACCACGGCCCCTCATAGTAATTTTCGGCCGAGGGATAGTTGGTCCAATAGGTCTCGTTCACCGGCACGAACTTGGACGTGCCGAACATTTCGATCACCGGCAGGCCCTGCACCAGTTCCTTGAGGATGTCGGTGCCCAGCGGCACGATCTGCGGATCGTCGGCCGGGATCGTGCGCAACTTGTCGATCATGGCGCTGAGTTCGTCATCGACATAGCGACCCTGGTTGGACGAGGACGGAGTGCCGTTGGGGCGCACATAGTCCTTGTGCCAGCCTTCCATGCGCACGAAGAGGTCCGGCGTGATGGCGCAGGACGAGCCCCAATAGGAGCCCACTTCATAATCCCCGGTATTTTCGGCGGTGAAGAAGGCACCGGCCTGCATCTGCTGCACCTGCGTGGGCACGCCGAACTGGGTCCACTCATTGGCCACGGCGAAAGCCAGACGCTGGGATTCCACTTCGAAATCGGCGGGCGCGAGGATGTTGATGGTGAACGGCGTGCCATCGGGTTTCAGCCACGGGCCGCCGTCATTGGTGAAGCCGGCTTCCTTGAGCAGCTTGGTGGCCTCATCGGGATCATGTTTCCACCAGCCGACGCCGAGCAGGTTGCGCAAAGCCTCGGCGTCCTCGGGAATGCCCGTCGCGCCTTCCGAGCGCAGCCGCTCCCCAAGGCGCACGGCATAGTCGGGGTCGAACGGCTTGTAGCCGTCCTCGAGCGCAAACTCGGCCAGCCATTGGGCCATCGGCTTATGATAGGTGTCCATCAGCACGGTGGTGGGCGGAATGGCGAGCGGGGAGGCGCGCAACATGCCCGAGAACGTGGCGATGCTGGCCTGTTCGGCGTTGATGGCCAGAGCCAGGGCCCAGCGCGTCTTGGCGTCGTCATAGGGCGCCTTGGACGTATTGAAGTGCATGCCGCGCTCGCACGGATCGTCCAGGTTGGCATAGGGGAAATCGTTGAACCAGGCGTGAATCTTGGGGTTCTGACTGCGCAGGATATCCAGGCTTTCCGGCGAAATGTCGGTCAGGATATCGATGTCGTTAGCGGCCATGGCCAGCACGCGGCGCTCTTCGGTGCCATAGCTGCGGAACAGCACATATTTGGCCGCAGGCTCGCCGACGATCTGGCCGACATCGGAATTCTGCCAGTCCTCGCGCTTCTCCCACAGGAACCAGGTGCCGTTCGGATCGCTGTCCTTGTATTTGTAGGCGCTGATAGTCACCGGCGGGAAATTGGTGAAGGTCGCCGGATCTTCCTTTTCCCAGATGTGCTTGGGCACGACGTGGAACGGATTGCCGTAGATGACCGAACCCAAGACGATGGCGAGCCGTGGGGTTGGCTTGGTGGTGGTGATCTCGACGGTATTGTCGTCCACCTTGGTCACCGAGGCGATCTGGGCGGCATAGGCGGAACTGTAGGACAGCGCCGGCGTATTGCGGATCATCTGGTCGGTGAATACCACGTCGTCGGCGCCAAAGGGCTGACCGTCGCTCCAGGTCAGGCCCTGGCGCAACGCCACCTTGAAGACGGTGAAGTCTGCATTGGCCACGGGCATTTCGGCGGCAAGATCGGGAATCTGGCTGCCCTTGGCGGTATCGATGTCATAGAGCAGCGCGCCGGCCATCTGGTGGTAGCCCTGATTGATGGTCACCCCCTGCTGGTACATGTTCATGTTGGTGGGGTTGCCCACCCGAGCATTGAGCATGTCGACGATGAGCGTCTCGGCGCGTGGCGTGCCGACATCGGTCATCTGTTGGGCGAAGCTGGGCATGGTGGCGGTAGTGAGCATCGTGCCGCCGAGCGTAATCGCCAGCGCCACGGCCATCAGGGTGCTGCGTCTCGGCCGTTTCGGGAATTGGGGTGTCGTCATGGGTTCCTCCTGTCGCATTAAGCGTTGTGATTGATGATCTGGTGCGTTGACGCACTCTTTTGCCTCGTGTCGGCGTAGCCGAACTTGCGGTCGATATCGGCAAGTTCGCCCCAGCGTTGGCCGACGGTGGCGATCGCCGCCATCAGCTCGCGCGTGTAGGCCTGGGTCGGATTGTCGAGAATTTCGGTGGGCGCGCCGCTTTCCACGACGCGGCCGGTATTCATGATCGAGACCTGGTCGGACAGATAATAGGCCGTCGACAGGTCGTGGGTGATGTAGATGAACGAGACCCCCTGCTCTTCCACGATCTGGCGGAAGAGGTTGACGATCGACATGCGCAGCGAGGCGTCAACCATCGACACCGGCTCGTCGGCAACGATCAGTTTCGGCTTGGGGATCAATGCCCGCGCCACGCTGATGCGCTGCAATTCACCGCCCGAAAACTGGCGGATATATTTGCCGCGGATGCGCTCATAGCTCAGGCCCACCGATTTCAGCGCCATGTCGGTCGCCTCGACGGCCTGTGCGTCATTGCGCGCGATCTTCAGGTTCAGCGCGGTGCGACGGAGATAGAACTCCACCGGCAGGTAGGCGCTGAAGGCCTCGAAGGGGTTCTGGAAAATGGGCTGCACCAAGCGGCGGAATTCGGTGTTGTCGATGCGCTCGCTGGATTTGCCTGAAAGCGGCCGGCCGAGCAGCCTGATGCTGCCTTCGCTGGGCTCGACCAGCCGCAGGATCATCCGGGCAATGGTGGTCTTGCCTGAGCCCGATTCGCCCACGATGGAAAACACCTGTGGCTCGGCCGGCAGGGTGAACGAGACGTTGTCGACGGCCTTGAACGACGTGCCACCGAACAGGCCACCCTTGCGATAGGCGCGCGTGAGGTTCTGCACCTCGAGGATGGGAGTGCCGGTCATGCGGGCGCTCCCACCGCTTCGACCGCCCGCTTGCCGTGGAGGCGCGGCAGCGAGGCAATCAGGTTTTTGGTGTAATCGTGCTGGGGATTGGCGAAGACTTCGGCGGTCGGCCCCTGCTCGACGATGCGGCCCTGGTACATGATCACCAGTCGGTCGGTGATCTGGTAGTGAACACCCAGATCATGGGAGACGAGCACCAGCGAATTGCGCTGGCGGCGCTGGATTTCGACCATCATCAGCAGGATCTTTTTCTGGACCACGACGTCGAGCGCCGTGGTGGGCTCGTCGGCGAGGATGAGAAGTGGATTGACGAAAGCCGCGATGGCCACCAGCACGCGCTGGCGCATGCCGCCGGAGAGCTGGTGCGGGTAGGCATCGAGCACGGTTTCCTCGAGGCCGAAGCCGGCGAGAAAATCGGCGATGCGCTGGCGGAGCGCCCGGCTGCCGCCCTGCCTTTCGCGCGCCGGCAGGCCATCGACGACCTGGGCCTCGATTTTCATCAGCGGGTTGAGCACGCTCATCGAGCCTTGCGGAATGTAGCTGAGCTGGTCCCACCAGAGCGGGGCGAACTGGCTAGATGGGGCCTCGATGACCTTGCCGGTGCGGGCATCCTCGAAACGCCCGGTGACGGTGCCGCTCTGGATGCGCAGGCCGGTGGAGAAGTCTCCGTAGACCGCGCGCATCAGCGTCGACTTTCCCGAGCCCGATTCCCCCGCAATGCCCAGGATTTCGTTGTCGTTGATGGTCAGGCTGACCTGATCGACGGCCTTGATGAAGCCTGTCGTTCCGTAGCCCACAGTGACGTTGTCGACCGTGATCATATGCTCATCCTCCGCGCGGAGGAGCGCATCGACACGCCCGACGACACCAAGAACAGGCCGATGAACAGCAGCACGATGGCCAGCACCGGCGAGCCGATCCAGATGTACTTGCCGCCGAGCAAGGCCTGATAGTTGATGGCCCAGTAGATCATGGTGCCGAGCGTCGCCTGTTGCGCGCTGGAGAGCCCGATGACGGCCAGCGCGCTCTCGGTGGAAATGCCCACCAGCACGGTGTTGATGAAGTTGGCCGCCGACCAGCCGGCGATATAGGGGAAGATGTGACGCACCAGAATGCGCACGCTGGATTCCCCGGAAAACCAGGCGACGTTGACGAGTTCGCGCTCGCGCATGGTGAGCGCGACCGCGCGGACCTGACGCGCCGGATAGGGCCAGTTGAACAGCACCAGCGCAAAGCCGATGATTGGCAGCGCCAATTGCCCACCGAACAATGCCGCCATGAGAATCAGGATCGGGAGTGTCGGAATGCAGAGCAGTGCATCCATGAAGAAGGACAGCACCCGGTCGAGCCAGCCACCCGCATAACCGGCCGCCAGCCCAAGAAACACCCCGATCACCGTCGAGAAGCCGGCAACGATCAGGCCAAGGATCAGCGAATTGCGCAGCGCATAGGTCAGCAGCCAGAACACATCCTGGCCAAGGCTGGTGGTACCCAGCCAATGGGCGGCGCTGGGGTTCTGGTTGCGCGGGGCGGTGTACCAGACCAGCGGATCGCCGGGCGCAAACCACGGCAGGATACCGCCGAAGATAATGAAGACGATGACCAGGACCACGCCGAGATAGAGGCGGAACGGGGCATCAGCGAGGAACTTTGCCATGATGCTACCTGTGCCGGATGCGGGGATCGAGAAGCGGGTAGATCAGGTCGATGATCATGGTGGCGGTGGCCACCGCGATAACCGACAGGCTGATCGTGCCCATGAGCAGGTTGAAGTCGCCCTGCAGCACGGCGGTGTAGATCAAGAGGCCAAGTCCTGGGTAATCGAAGAGGATTTCGGTGATCAGCGAGCCGTTGAACATCAGCCCGATCTGCAAGGCGAGGAAGGTGATCTGCGGCAGGATGGCGTTCGGCAGCACGTAGCGCGACAGGATGCGGCCGTCGCCCAAGCCCTTGAGCCGGGCATAGCGCACGAACTCTTCTTCCTTGAGCGCGGTGGTCTGCGCCTTGACGCTGATCACCCACCAGCCGAACACCACGATGACGATCGACATAGCCGGCAGGAACGAGTTCCACACCACGCTGGCGATCAGCTCCCAACTCCACGGCGCGCCGCGGATCGTCGTCGTCAGCGGGAAGATTTTCCAGATGTAGGAAAACAGGATCGAGAGCAGCAGTGCCAGGATGTAATACGGGATCGGGTAAAGGCAGATGGCGATGCCTTCCATCACCCGCGAACTGGTGCTGTTGGGCTTCCAGCCCGAGAGCAGGCCGACGAAATTGCCCAACGCCCAGGCGATCAAAGTCGAACTCAGCAGCAGCCCGAACGTCCACGGCAGGGCGTTGCGGATCAGCTCCATCACCGGGGTCGGATACATTGACAGCGAGGGCCCGAAATCGGCGGTCAAGACGATGCGCTTGATGAAAGCGCCGTATTGATCCCAAAGCGAGCCATCGAGCCCAAAGGTATCGGCCAGCGACTGGCGCAGCGCATCGACCTGCGCCGCGTCCATATAGGCGCCCTGGGAGGCGACTTTGGCCAACATGGCCTCGACCGGGTCGGTGGGACCCAGCCGCGGCACAAAAAACAGCACCGTCAGCGCGAAGATGACCACGAGGACATAGACCACCAGCCGCCCAGCGATATAGCGGAGCAGGTTCATCAGATGACTTCGAGATAATCGGCTGGCGCCAGCTCGGGGAACGGCGCGGTCGGCAGGGTCTGATACCAGAAGGCAGTCGAGGCGATGTCATCCTGCAGCGGCAGGTAGCGACGATCCTTCTTTTCAGTTCGCCAACCGAGCGCCTGGATGGTGACGCGCAGGTCATCGTCAAAACGGATCGGGTCCGTGATGTGCCAGCGATACATGCCGAAGCGCGTCTGGCTCTGGTAGACGCCATCGGGGCGCAGCACTTGCGGCAGGCCGGCATAAGGCGTGGTGTATTCACGATAGGCGCTGGTCATGTTGGGATCGATGACGCCGCCATCGAAATTGTAGGCGCCGCAGAAATAGTCTTCGGTCCCGGTGCCGCAGATGGTGGGGAATTCGGCGTCCCCGTCCATGAAGAACTTGATCTCGCCCTCGCCCCACCAGCCGGCATTATTGGTGCCCCAAGCCATGTAGGTGCCCACATAGTGCCCCTTGCCTTTCACCCCTTCGAGAATGGTGTAATCCTGCTTGAACGGCAGCGGATTGGTGCGGCGGAACTGGGCGTGGAAATAGGCTGCGTCTTCCGGCACGTCGGAGAGCGCGTAATTGATCTGGTAATAGAGGATCACCGCTTCATCGGGATCGCGGTTTTCCAGCGTGATGCGGGCGTGCTTCTTGAACGGCATCTGCCAGTAGCAGTTGAAGGCTCGCCCCGGATTGACACAGACGGCAAGGGAGGAAATTTGCGCGAACCTGTTCCAACCCGAAGCGAAGAAGTCGCCCAGCGGACATTCGACGGAGGGGGTTTCCTGGTCGTCCCAATAGATACGCAGGATCAGGTTGCGCCAGCGCACATTGGACACCACGCACCAGATCTGCTGGATCGCGCCGGGTCCGTCGATATCGGCCAATAGCCGATTCTCACCCGCGGCGATCTCGATCGACGGCGACACTTTCCAACCCTGCCCCAGCCCGCGAGCGGGGCTCTTGCCGGTGCCCTCGGTCGCCATGCCGCCTTTACCCTTGGCGCCGGTAAAGTTCTCCGGCGATATTGAGCGGGTCTTGGCGTCCGAGAGTCGGTAGAGATTGCCGAGATTGAGGTCGAGACCAGAAAAGGGGGCGTTCATCTGATGTTCCGTATAAAGCGGGCAAAGTGCAGCCGATCGCGAACACGGCCCGCACCAGGCCACGGCATGGGCAAAATTGGACCGTCCCCGACGCGTGACGCGCGGGCTCGGCATCTCGTGATTTTGGCTGAGGATTGGCGAGCCGCGCGGCTACGCGCTATCGTCGATTGTTGGCAATTGCTCTCTCCCCAATGGCCTGCGCGCCGCCGGCTTGACTACCGATTCAAGCGCACCTCAACCCATTACGTGCGAACGGAACCCGTTCGGCACAGTCACCATAGCAAGCAAATTTGGTTTTGCAAATGCATTCACAAATCAATTTGCAAACCGATTTTCTCAATGGTAGCGATCCAGTCATGACGACGATTTCAAAAGTTGCCGAGCTTGCCGGCGTATCGCGCACCACGGTTTCGCATGTGCTCAACCACGCCGATCGCGTATCCCCGCACCTGCGCGCGCGTGTGCTCGCGGCGGTGGAGGAGCTGGGCTATTCGCCCAATCCACAGGCGCAAAGTCTGCGCACGGGACGCACCAACATCGTGGCGCTGCTGATCCCCGATATCCTCAATCCGTTCTACACCGAGCTGGTCAAGACGGCGCAAACCGATCTCGAGGCCATCGGACTCGACACCATGATCTTCAACTCGGACGTGCCCGGCGGGCATCCCCAGGAGCACAATCGCGAATATCTGCGCCAGATTCGCAACAAGCGCGTCGATGGCCTGATCGTGGGCAATTTCGCGTTGCACCGCATGCATGACGTCTTGCTCAAGCTCGACATGCCAACCGTGTTTATCGGCGACCTGCCGAACCAGGCGGTCGATAACGTCAAGGCCGACGATTTCGGCGGTGGCGCGGCCATGGGCCGATACCTGGTCGGCCAGGGACACAGCCGCATCGCCCATGTCACCGGGCCATCCTATTTCTCGGAGGCCATGGCACGTGCGGACGGCTTCGAGCAGGGACTGGCGGATGCCGGAGCCGCTGCCGATCCGAGCCTTCGATATGAGGGGACCTATCTGGCGCCCTCGGGCGAGGCGGCGGTCGACTGGCTGGTGGCGAACCATCGCGATGCCATGCCCACCGCGATATTTTTCGCCAATTACCTGATGGCCATTGCGGGGCTGGCGCGCCTTTATGACCATGGTTTGGTCGTACCCAAGGATATCGCGGTCGCGGTATTCGGCAACCAACCCGAAATGCGCTATGCCCGCCCGACCTTGACCAGGGTTGGCGTCGCCCCTTCGGCCCTGGCACATCGCGCCAGCACCATGTTGATCGAGAGGTTGAACGGGACTTACAGCGGCGGCCCTCGCTCGGAAGTGCTGCAGTGTGAACTGCAACAGCATGACAGTGCCTGACCACCCGCGGCACACGTAGCCCCCTCGTCTTATGCGCTTGCCAGTGGCGCTCTCAAACTCACCGGGTTTATTTGTATTGTGAGTGAGCCGTCACCCCCAAGAATCCTCTTAATGCCTTCCGCTTCGAGCATGGAAATCTGCGCGTCGCCGCCAGAAGGCAGACTAACGGTGACCAGGTCGTTCATGAGGGCGGCGACGCGCACAGCATCCAGGCCTGAATGGCATCTGTCAGTCTGAGATTTGTCGTAACACCGTCAAAAGACTGCACCGCCGATGTCGGAGTAGTGCTTCTGAACTTCATCAAGGTAATTTGGTGACGTCGGCCGCTTCTTGCCCTCTCCGGGTAGCGCCAACAACTGCGAGCATGAACGCGACGACGGCCTTCCGTCGCCGCGCTTTAGGTTCAACTAAGCAACGCCCCCGCCGCCAACGGCGCCATAGACCTCGCCGTTGAGATAGCTGCCTTCCTGGCTGGCAAGGAGGACGTAGATAGGCGCAAGCTCCACGGGCTGACCAGGTCGACCAAAATCGGTCTGCTCGCCGAACTTCTTTACCTTTTCGTCCGGCTGACCGCCGCTAGGCTGCAGTACGGTCCAGAACGGACCTGGCGCCACCACATTAGCGCGTACGCCCTTCTTGATCAGTTGCTGCGACAGCACCTTGGTATAGGCCACGATGCCGGCCTTGGTGGTTGCATAGTCCAGAAGGATTGCCGACGGATCGTAGGCCTGGATGGAGGCGGTGGTTATGACTGCAGCTCCTGGTGGCAGATGCGGCGTGGCGGCCTGGGCAATCCAGTGCAATGCGTACAGGTTGGTCTTCATGGTCTGGTCGAAATCGTCGGTGCTCACCTCTGCCACTGATTCTCGAAACTGCTGTCGAGCGGCATTGATCACCAGGATGTCCAATCCGCCGAAAGCTTCGACCGTGAGCTTAACGAGGCTTCTGCACCAGCTCTCGTCCTTGATGTCGCCGGGCAGGCCGAGAGCCTTGCGGCCTTCCGCCTCGATCAGCTTGATCACCTCGTCGGCGTCGGCCTGCTCATTCGGCAAGTAGGCGATGGCCACATCGGCCCCTTCCCGCGCATAGGCGATGGCGGCAGCACGACCGATCCCCGAGTCTCCTCCGGTGATCAGGGCCTTGCGCCCCTTCAGACGCCCTGTACCTGAGTAGCTTTCTTCGCCATGATCCGGCGCCGGGTCCATGCGCCGTGCGAGGCCAGGCGCGGATTGGGGCTGCTTCGGGAATGGCGGCTTGGGGTATTGCTCGCGTGGGTCCTGCATAGTGAGACGGTCGGCCATGGCATACTCCTTGTGTTGCCATGACGAATGTGAAAGCGGCCTTCAGGTTCCAAATCCAGGCCTGCCAAACGGCCTCGCCGAAAATGGGCGGGCGGCTTTCACCGTTAGCGCCTAGACCCTACTGGAAGGCTGGGCTCTCGCGGGGCGCGGCAGGGAGGGCAGGAACCGGCCGGGAGCGGCCGATCCACATCGCATTCCAACGCCACCGTTCCAGACGCATTTTATGCGAACCTTGGGGCGTCCGGTTTCCGCCGGTGGGTTCAACCGAACTTCGCAACACTTGCCATCCGGGTGATTGCGGGAAGTCTCGGACGATCCCACCGAAGATATGTCGGGATATCGCGCGCAATGGCGCACAGGCGTATCGTGCAACCTGGCTGCCAGCAGGCCTGGGAGCGGGCGCTACGCCCGGAGCGAGGTCGCGCGGCATGCTCAGAACGGCTACGATGGGTGATGGCCACCTTGCCTTCTATAAAATGAAGCAGGCCGACGATCAGCCGGCCTGCAAAAAGCCTATTGGATCACGACGATCGGCGATCCGTCGGGAACTCGCTGGTACAGATCAATGACATCCTGGAACAGCAGACGCACGCAGCCGCTGGAAACCGCCTGGCCTATCGTTCGGGCGTCCATGTTGCCGTGGATACGGTACAGCGTATCGCCCTCTCGATTGTGAATGTAGAGCGCACGCGGCCCAAGCGGATTGTCAAGCCCCGGTTCCATTCCATGCCGATAACGCTCGAGCTCAGGCTGACGCTCGATCATGGTGGCTGGGGGTGTCCATCGCGGCCATTCGCGCTTGTAGGCGATACGGGCTCGGCCAGCCCAGGCAAAGCCGTCGCGCCCGATCCCGACACCATAGCGCATCGCTCGGCCATTGGGCATGGTCCAGTACAACAGTCGGTTTGGAGTATCGACGACCACGGTGCCGGCGGCCTCGCCGGTCGTGTTCGCAACCTCCTGTCGCCAGTAAAGCGGATCGACCAGGGCGATCTGCGCCGACGGTATGGGAAACCGCTCCAATGGCAGGGCCGCATACATCTCCCGCACATTTGCGGGGATCTGCGGCGGAAGGTCAACGGGGTGCGGTGTGGAAGTCGCACATCCGGCCAGTGCCAGCGAGGCGAGACTGCTGGCCCCGAGCACGAAGTGCCGGCGCGTCAAAAGCATATTCATAATTTTCCATCCTGGCAGCCGAAGGCCGCCGAACCAGAGCAGGGATCAGTTGGTGAACTTGTCTCTCTCAGGCGATGGATTTTGGAGGTCGCAGAATCTCATAGCTTGGCTTCGTCGGCTCGGCCACGACATAGGGAGCGCTTGATAGGGCCTCTCTGTGCACAACGGCGATCTCGCACGTGTCCGGCATGATGCCCAGGCTCACGCAGCCAGAGATGGAGGCAGCGCCGTTGTCAGCGATGCTCGCTTCGAGCATCGCTGAGGTGCCCACAACCTGCACGATACCGAGATGGTGCATTAGGACATCGCCGTTCGTCAACGCAGCAGACACTGTTGGCCGTGAAGCAAATCCGACCAAGAACAGCGCTAGCAGGAGAACGGCGGGTAGCCGCATCGATGTCGCCTCGGTACTTATGGTCACCGCGATCTCAGATGTACGCACGGCGCGGCGGTAACGTAGCCCAACGGGATAGCAATCTCAATGTGAGACGGCCGGTCTAGCGTACCGATCTTCAACCCTGTTCCCGAGCGTTGCCAATAAGCGGCAATTCTGAAAGCGCCTCACTCAGAGCAATCGCGTCCCACGGCATATGCTCGGTGATACCAAGGCCAACCACATCCACTTCCCTGGCGACATCGTTCAGCAATCCGACAACTTGCTGGAGGGTCATGCGACCGGCCTGGATGTCGTTTTCCGTCGGCGCAGGCTCGCCAGGCTTGGAAAACGTGAGCGACCGAAAAAGCGTGGGGTCCAGAACGTCGAGGTCGAAATGCACCGCCAGGTGCTTGGCACCAGTCGCGCGTAGCCAAGCCAGCACCGGCTCGCTGGTACCAACAAGCTCTTCCGGACCGACCCTCTGGATGTGCAGGCGTTCGGCGAGTTCATCCTCGAACGTCTGCAGTTCGGCAAATTTCTCGGGAAGCTTGCGCCAACCGGCGATCATGGCATTGCCGGGTTTGATCGGGATTTTCACCGCCGCAAGAAATTCCGGATCTCCCTGTCCCATCAGACTGCCAAGCACGTGCGCGTTCGAGTTGGGCAGAACCCTGTTGGAAAATAGGTCGCTATGAGCATCGATCCATAGGACCGCAAGATCGCCCTCGTAACGCTGGTTGAGATAGGCGAAAGGGGCCAGATCAACGCCGCAGTCTCCGCCGAGCACTACGATGCGGCCCGGCTGATGCCGGTCGATCCGGCGGCGGGCGTCATGGAGCTGGGCCAACACAGCGTCGCGCGCCAGTACGCCGTCTAAGACATCCAGGGGCTTCCCGTCGGGTTCGGCGACACTCACTTCTTCGACAGGGCCGTCGGCCTCCGGCGCAAGCCAGGCCAAGAGTCTTGCGCCCAGCATGTACGACGGATTGCCTCCGCCTTGCCATTGCGGGAAGAGCAGACGAAGCGTTGTTTGGGGTTTCATCGAGCCAGCTCCATAATTTATACGACGTGCGATATGTAGCGATCGTTGTAGTCGCGTTCCATGGCGCATTGGGGAATAAGCGGATACACAGAAGGCTAGAATTCTCAGCGTGGCGGAGGGGTGGTGGCCGGGGCAAATCTGAACGACATTGCCGTGTTCATGGCAGTGGCAGAGACAGGCAGCTTTTCGGCCGGTGCGATGGCTTCGGGCCTGACCCGCTCCGCTGCCGGCAAGGCCGTGTCGCGTCTCGAAGACAGGCTCGGCGTGCGCCTCCTCAATCGAACCACCAGGGCCTTGAGCCTCACCGATGAAGGCCGTTCGTTTCACGCTCATGGCTTGCGCATTGTGGAGGCTGTTGATCAGGCTGAAGCCAGCGTGGTCAGCCCCACCGGTATACCGCGCGGAGTCCTCCGGCTGTCCGCGCCACATGCCTACGGTCAGCGGGTGCTTATGCCTTTCATCGAGAAATTCCTGGCTCAGTGGCCCGCGACCCAGATCGAAGCAAGTTTCACAGATCGGTTGGTCGATGTGGTCGAGGAAGGCTTCGATGTCGTCATCCGTTTTGGCGGCACCACTGTCGATAGCCGTCTAGTGTCGCGTGTCGTGGCCCGAGATCGTTACCTACTGGTGGCGTCGGCCGATTATGTCGCTCGCCATGGAGCGCCAACGCGTTTGGAAGAATTGGCAAACCATCTCTGTCTCTCCTTCGCCAGTCGCGGGCAGAGGCAACGCTGGCGCTTTGCGGATACGAGTGGGCATTGGACGACACTACAGGTTCGCAGCCGCCTGCGACTCGATAGCGGAGAAGCGCTGCATAACGCCGTCACGCGCAACCTCGGCATTGCCTTGATGCCAAGCTTTCTTGTAGCGGACGATGTGGAAGCAGGCCGGTTTATCCCCGTCTTGCCAGAAATAACAACCGAGTCCGTGGACGTAAACGTCGTCTATCCAGACCGTCGGCTGCTCGATCCCAGGGTTCGCCAGTTCATCGACCTCTTCGCAGTCGGGCTTCGTCTATCTTAGCCAAAGCCGTTCATGACGCCGGATCTGTCGGTTCGACCGTGACGTCCAGTTCGCCGCCAATTTCCACGGTTTTGCTTTGCTTGTTGAACACACAAATAATGCTTGAGGCGGCGCCGCTCCCTGACGTTCCGGTGACCACTGCCAGGCCGAAACTCTCGCTGCCGAAAGGATCGACCACGATTTTGGCATCCGTGACGAGGCCTTTCGTCGCCTCGATACATCCTTGTTCAACCTTGACGGTAAACTGAGCCCATGCGTCGTCAGAGGATGCAAAGGCGTGGTTCACCGACAGCAGGGCAAGGGCCGTAGAAGCAATAAATCTGTGCATGTGGTCTCCTGGATAACCACGCGCCATAGCGCATCAAGACTTGGACTGTTTCGTGATTTACCGATCGCAGCGATCATTGCCGGCATTTGGAGCATAGGCTTCGATAGGCTCGAACACGCGCTCCCCCCCCCCCGCGCACGTTCGACCGCAAGGCAGACACAATTCAGCGTCGGGTCACGGAAGGTCGTGTGCCACAATGCTCATCTGCTGAACCGGGCTGACGCTGATTTCGACACCCGCCGAGTTGAACGTGTCAACGGGAGGCGAGAATGACTGCGCGGCGGCAGGCAAGGCAACGGCCGAGATGGAGGCGATGACCCAGGACATCGTCAGGACGCGACGACGTGCGCTATCGGCACGGGCCGATACCGGTTGAAGTAAGCTCATAATTTAACCCCTGAGAAATGCCGACTAGACTTGCGCCGGAGTGCCCGCGCCCAGATTTCAGTTCAATTGAGACGGCAACTGGGGTGATCCGCAACCGGACGGCATTGGCCGGGCAGGATCAGGTTCGCCCCTAAGCGTGGCGCGCAGCGCGGCTGCGTCATCGCTCGGCGTCAGGTTGAACAGGCGGCGGTAGTCCCGGTTGAACTGCGAAATGCTTTCGTAGCCGACATCATAGGCCACGGCCGAGATCGTGCTGGCTCCTGACAGCCCCCGGCGCGCCTCCTGCAGTCGGACCCGCTTGTGAAACTGCACCGGCGTCATCGATGTCACGGCCTTAAAGTGCCGGTGGAAGCTCGGAACGCTCATGTTTGCCTGCGCCGCAAGATCGGGGATGCACAGTGCAGCCGCAAAATTCTCGCGTATCCAGGCGGTGGTTCGCCCGATCCGGGCGGCATGGCCGTTGGCAAAGGCAAGTTGGGACAGCAGCGCGCCATGCTCGCTGTGCAGCAGCCGCCAGGTGATCTCCCGCCGGATCAGCGGCGCCATGACGGCAATATCCTGAGGCCGTTCGATCAGCGAGAGCAGGCGGATGAGCGGATCGACCAAGGCAGGATCGAGCGCATGCTTGCCCGCAACCTTGATGTCGGGCGCCACCGTGCGCTGGCCCGACTGCTCGCGCAGGAGTTCTGCTACGATGGAAGGATCGAGATCGAGATGGATCGCCAGATAGGGCGCCGAAGGGCTCGCCTGGGTCACCTGCGAGGTCACGGGGACATCGGCGGCACACAACAAGGATTCACCGGCGGCATAGCGGAAGGGGATTTCTCCGACCATCATTTCCTTCACGCCACGCGCCACCAGGCCAAAGGATGGCTGGTAGATCGAGTGCGAGGCTTCCGTGGGAAAATCGGTACGGCCGACCTTCAGGCCAGGGATCGGTGTCACGTAGTCATATCGGGCGTAGCGCTCGATGACGGTCAGCAGATCGGTGAACTGCGGTTTCATGATACCGACGTCCTTTGTTGCGGGGTTTTGGCTCGGCTGACCGGTCTCTGCCCGTCTTCATCCAGATCATCATTCATCGATATCGACCGCTATGCATATCCTATCAAGGGCGCGCTCAATCCTCTCAAGCGCAGACGCGTACGAGGACGGCGCAGACGAACGAGAGAAGCAGGCAAGTCCCTGATCGGATCTGCATAGGGTCACCGACCGACCCCTCACTATGTTCCCAGCAATGGCGCGATCCGGCGCCTGATTGTTGAAAACTGGAACATAAAGACATGTCGGACAAAAAATTTCGCGTCGGGATCATTGGCGCCGATACGCACGCCAGTTGGGCAGGCGCATCGCATATCCCTGCCCTGCAGGCGCAGCCCGGGCTGGTCCTTGCCGCCGTCGCCACACGCCGCGAGCAAAGCGCCAAGGCAGCCGCCGAGGCCTTCGGCGCAGCGCAGTGGTTCGCCGATCCCTATGCCATGATCGCTGACGAAACCATCGATGTCATCACGGTCGCCGTAAAAGTCCCTGCCCACAAGGACCTGGTCCTGGCGGCGCTCGCCGCGGGCAAGGCCGTCTATTCGGAGTCCCCGCTTGGTGCCACCGTTGCCGAGACTGAGGAAATGGCCACTGCCGCCAAAGGCCTGCACACGGCGATCGGCTTGCAGGGCCGACATATCCTGCCGCCCGCCGCGCTGCCGAAATGGTGGCGTCCGGAAAGCTCGGGCGGCTGCTATCGGCCCGCGTTGGCGCAACCACGTTCGGCTATGGTCCGCAATCTCCCAGCGCTTACGACTATTTCAACAAGCTGGCTTCTGGCGCCAGCTTCATGACCATCACTGCGGGCCATGTGCTCGACATTATCGAAGCGGTGCTGGGCGATATCGACGAGGTGGACGCTCGCACAGAACTGCTGTGGCCGCAGATCGAGATCATTGACACGGGTGAAAGCTCGACCCGGGAAATCCCCGACCATCTCGACCTGATCGCCAGGACCGCCAGCGGCACTCCGGTATCGGTCCAGATACTGGCCGGTGTGTCGCCCGGCCAGGCAAGTTTTACGTTCGAGATCCGCGGCACCGACGGATGGCTGCGGCTGACCGGCAATCATCCAGCAGGCGCCCAGGTCGGTGATTTGGCGCTGTCGTCCAGTGTCGCGTTCAAAGCTGCCGATGCACCGATTGCCTCCGGCACCGGCCCGACGGCAGCCGATATCTGGAACGGAGCATCGATCAATGTGGGCGAAGTCTATGCCTCGCTGGCGCGGGACCTCAGCACCGGCACTTGGACCACGCCAGGATTTGCCCACGCCCTGCACAATAGCCGCCTCGTAGCTGCCATCGAGCAGGCAGCACGTACCGGTCAGCGGCAGGCAAACCTGGCCTGACGCCCTCTTCTCAAGGAGAACTGCCATGCGCATGCGCAAGTTTGGAAACAGTGGACTTTTCGTATCGGAACTCTCGTTTGGTGCCATGACCTTTGGTGGCACCGAAGGATTGTGGGGGCAGGTCGGCAAGCTCGGACAGGACGAGGCCGATATCCTCGTCAAGGCGGCACTCGATGCGGGTATCAACCTCTTCGACACGGCAAATATCTACGCCAGTGGGCGCAGCGAGGAGATTCTCGGGCAATCGCTCAAAAACCTGGGCGTGCCGAGGGAAGACGTCGCAATCGCGACGAAAGTGCAAGGCGCGATGGGCAAAGGCCCGAACCGGCAGGGTGCATCCCGCGGCCATATCATGAGCGAGGTCCGTGCCAGCCTGCGGCGGCTCGGTCTCGATCATATCGACCTCTACCAGTTGCACGGCTTTGATCCCATGACCCCGATGGAAGAGACGCTGGACGCGCTCGATACGCTCGTTCGGGCCGGTGACGTCCGCTATATCGGCCTATCGAATTGGGCAGCGTGGCAGATCATGAAAGCGATCGGCATCACCGCCGCCCGCAACCTGGCACCGATCACCTCGCTGCAAGCATATTACACCCTCGTTGGGCGCGACCTCGAGCGCGAGATCGTGCCGCTGCTCACCTCAGAACGGGTCGGCCTCATGGTCTGGAGCCCGCTGGCCGGCGGCTATCTGAGCGGCAAATACTCGACGGGTAGCGATAGTGCCGGTGGCCGGCAGACAGAGCTGGATTTTCCCCCCATCAATCGGGTTCGCGGGGAGCCGCTGATCGAGGCGTTGAAGACCGTCGCCGCCAAACATGGTCGCCGTCCGGCGCAGATCGCTATCGCCTGGCTGTTGCTGCAGCCGGTTGTCTCCACTGTCCTGATCGGCGCCAAGCGGGTCGATCAATTGCAGGAAAACATCCAGGCGGCCGAGATCGCGCTGGATGATGACGACATGACCCAACTCGATGCGGTCAGCCGGTTACCGATCGAATACCCGGGCTGGTCGCTCGGGAGCTAGCGAAACGCGTGACCTCATTCTGGCCTGATTTGGCAGTTACTGCCAAAACAATGCAGTAACTGCCACCCGGATCGTCAATGCCCATCGACCACGACGCAACACGGCTCGCTATCGCCCGGCTTGCGGCGAGATTGTTCCTTGCCAACGGCGTGGCCGCAACGAGCGGCAAGGACATAGCCGCCGCTGCCGGTGTGTCCGAGCGAACCGTCTGGCGCCATTTCCGGACCAAGGAGAGCTGCGTCGAGCCACTGCTGTCGCAATCGGCGCTGCGCTTCACCCAGCACATGCTGGGCTGGTCCCGACTGATTTCGATCGAAGATCACCTGTCGGAGGTTTTTGCCCTCGACCGGCAGTCCGAAAGCGACATCCAGGACGGCATCCTGATCGTGCGGCTAGTCGCAATCCTGCCAAAGGAGCCCGACCTACAAGCGACATGGCTCATGGCGTCCCATCTTGGGGAACGTGGACTGGTCGACATCATTGCCGCCCGGCTGGATCGATCGCCCGACGATTTCGACATTCGCCTCTGCGCTGCGACGGTTTCGGCGGCCATGCGGGTGGTCGACGAGGACATCAGCCTGGCCGCGATCGAGCGTGGCGAGGTGTTCACGCTAGCGGACGTGGTGTCCCGCATGGCCCGCGCCATCCGAGCCGCCAGCACCCTGCCGTTCTGCGATCCGTTGCCGCTGCGCAAGCCCAACCAGTCTGCGCCCGATCCAACCCAGATCCGGCCCTGACGAGGATTCTCATGCCTATTTCGCGGGCCGTTCTCGCCCTGACTTTGCTTATTCCCGCTTCCGTGGCCGCTCAGCCAACATCGGAGACAAAAATGCCCCCAATCGTCTACCCCCAAACACAGCAGATACCTGTGGTCGAGGAGCATTTCGGCCATACCATCACCGATCCCTATCGCTGGCTGGAAAACGACGTCCGCAGCGACCCGCAGGTTGCCGGCTGGGTCGAGGTACAGAACGCGTTGACCCAGCGCTATCTGGCGAACCTGCCGGGTCGCGCCATCTTCGCCGAACGCATGGCGGCCCTGCTGAACTACGAACAGGTCTCTGCGCTGGTCAAACGGGGCGATCGGTATTTCTATACGCGCAACTCCGGCCAGGAAAACCAGCCAACGCTCTACATGCGGGCGGGCGTCGACGGCGCGGCAAAAGCGCTGATCGACCCCAATAAGTGGTCGGCGGACAGTGGCGATGCCTTGGCTGAATGGTCGCCATCCGACGATGGCAGGTTTATCGCCTATGGGGTGCAGCAGGGCGGCACCGACTGGCGAACCGTCCGCGTCCTTGATATCGACGCCGGCACCGTGCTCGAGGATAGCGTGCAATGGGCCCGCTTCACCGACATCGCCTGGGCGCCCGACAGCTCCGGCTTCTTCTATGCCCGCTTCCCCCAACCCGATAGCGCTATCGCGGGGGCGGCAATTGCCAATCACGCGGTGTATTTCCACGCCATTGGCACGCCGCAGTCAGAGGATCGGCTGATCTATGCGAATCCGGATCACCCGGAAAATCTCGCGCCGATCGGTCGCACGGCCGACGGGCGCTATCTGACCATCTCGCCCACGCCCGGCGCGGGAGCCAACATGCTGGCGGTGGTCGACCTTAGCAGCGATGACTGGACGCCACGTTTCCTGGTGGACGAGTTGAACGCAGATTGGGGCGTGATCGACAATGTCGATACCCTGATCTACGCATCCACGAACCGGGATGCCGAGCGCGGGAAAATCGTCGTCTTCGACATGGCGGAAGCCCAACCTCAGGCGGCAGACCTGGTGGCTGAGGACGATGCCGTTTTAAACAGTGCCGCACTGATGGGTGGGCGCCTGGTGGCGGCTTACCTGGTTGACGCCAAGACGGAAGTTCGGCGCTTCACCCTTGATGGCAAGGGTGATGGCGTCATCGAACTGCCAAGCATCGGCAGCGCCGGTGGTTTCAAGGGCAAGTTTGCCGACAACGAAGCCTTCTTCAACTTCAGCACCTTCGACACGCCCATCACCGTCTATCACTATGACGTGCAGGCCAATACCTACACGCCTTGGGCCGAACCAAAGGTTTCAGCCAATTTTGATGACGTCGTGGTCGAACAGCGGTTCTACAGCTCAAAGGACGGGACGCGTGTACCCCTTTTTGTCGTGCGCAAAAGAGGCGTCACCCAGCCGTCGCCGACCTTGCTCTATGCCTATGGCGGCTTCGGCCTCTCGATGGTGCCGATCTATAATCCGATGCAGATGGCATGGGTCGAACAAGGCGGCGTGCTGGCAATCGCCAATATCCGGGGCGGCGGTGAATATGGTCGCGCCTGGCACGAGGCCGGGCAGCTTGAAAACCGGCAGAATGCCTATGACGACTTCATCGCCGCCGGCGAATTCCTCAAGGCCGAACAGATCACGTCACAGGATGGTCTAGTGGTCCAGGGCGAGTCCAACGGCGGCCTTCTGGTCGGCGTGGTGACCAACCAGCGACCCGACCTGTTTGCAGCCGCGCTTCCCGGCGTCGGCGTGATGGACATGCTGCGCTACCACAAGTTTACGGGCGGTGCCTTGTGGATCGCCGATTTTGGCAGCCCTGCCGAAGCGGAGTATTTTGAAAACCTTCTTGCCTATTCGCCCTACCACAACATCGCGGACGGTCACGACTATCCGGCAATCCTGGTGACTACGGCGGATACCGATGATCGCGTCGTGCCGGGGCACAGCTTCAAATACACGGCTGCGCTGCAGGCGACGGACCTGGGCGACAAACCTCGCCTGGTCCGGATCGAGACCCGGGCCGGCCACGGCGCCGGCATGCCTCTCGACAAGCTCATCGCCCTGCATGCCGACCAATGGGCGTTCGCCGCCTATTGGGCGGGCCTGGAGGTCACCAAGACGCCGTAGTCATTTCGATCACGACACCAACACCCGCGCAGCGGCATGACCTCCAAGTCCGGTTTTGCCGTAGTCAGCTTCCGGACCGCTGCTCGGGCAAGAGGGGCGCGGGCGAAGTCCGCCCCTCGACCATTTCGCCGCTGGCTGCAATGGCACATCCGACGTTCGTACCATCCCAACTGCCATCTATCATGGACATATCCAATGACCCATTGCCCTGTGCTCACACCCGAACAACGCCAGTCAGTCGAACTCATAAGCCGTTTGGAAAAAGTGATGATGGGCAAGATCGTCACGCTGATCGGAGATGTCGGACGAGAAGCGGACAAGGGCCTGAAGGCCATTTCGTCCGATGAATTCCCGCCTCAGCAAGACTATTTCCTCGCCGTCGCCCATCGGCAGCTGTTTCTCAGATTGTGCGGTGCCGACCCCGAAACCGGCAAGGGCGGCGACCCTGACGTGGCTTCTGCCATCCTGAACAGCGACAGCAATTTCATGGCCGTGCACTGGGAGGGAAAAGCTCCGACGACAGGCGCAAACACGCATCCGACGCCTTAGTGGCAGATTAGAAACCCGCCACAGACGCATAGAACCGCTCCGCGGCCAACTCAAAGGAACCAAGAGATCGTCATGAATTTTTCTCTTCCCGTATTCGTTTTCGCTTTTTTCCTCAGCACAGCGGTGCAGGCCGATGACCATCTCGCCGACGTCGCCCGTGGAATAGAGACGCGCCTTGGGGCTGAGGTCGGATTTGCGATTTTAGACACGGCAGACGATTCCTGGTCGCTCTATAAGGCGGACCAGCGCTTCCCGATGGCGAGCACATTTAAGGTTCTGGCCTGCGCCGCGCTGCTCAAAAGCAATATAGCCGATGCGCCAATCATGCGGGTGGGTGAGCTGCAGACCTATTCTCCCGTGACCAAAGACTTGGTGGGCCAGTCAGTTTCGCCCTACCAGCTCTGCGACGCAACGATGCGCACCAGTGACAATACCGCGGCAAACCTGGTTTTGGAGGCTATCGGCGGCCCGCAAGCGGTCACTCAGTTCGTGCGCGACCTCGGCGATTTCACAACCCGGTTGGATCGCTGGGAACCAGACCTCAACGAGGCTTCGCTTGGTGACGATCGCGACACCAGCACGCCAAGAGCGTTTGCGACAACGTTGCGCGCGCTTGTGCTGGGCGATGCTCTTGCGGCCTCCAAGCGCAACATGCTGAACTCTTGGATGCGATCGAACGAGGTTGGTGGGCCATTACTCCGCGCCAGCATACCAGACCACTGGACCATCGGCGACCGGACTGGTGCTGGAGGCAATGGGACGCGCGGTATTGTCGCCGTCCTATGGCCAGGCGATGCAGCGCCAATTGTAACCGCGATCTTCATCACCCAGACCGACGCTTCGATGGACGATCGCAATGAGGCGATTGCTGAACTCGGGCGCGCCATCGTGGCAAGGCGTGACCAGCCATGACAATGCTCGCCCGTTTACAAAAGCTTGCCGCCACAGTGATGGCCGTCGCCGCTATCCTGCCTGGAGCCAGTACCGCGCAGCCCGGTCCAGACTCGTCAGATTGGCAGCGGACGAAGTGCGAAATTTACCGGCAAAGCTGGGACAAGGCGCTCGGCTTCTTCGGCTCGGACAACCTCAATCACAGCTTCATCGCACAGAACGAAAACTTCATTGAGAGTGGCTGCGCGGCTCCGCCCAGCATCTGTGCGCAGTCAAGCCAGGAACTCGACATGGCCAATGCCCTGACCATTGCTATGATGAACGCTGGTGCCGCGAGCACTTTCCTGCCGTTTCGCTGCCATGACGTCGGGCAGGCACGTCCGACGGGCGACCCTGCCCGTCTCTCCGTGGAGGGCCAACTCTGTCGCGCGCAGCTTGATCTGCTGGAGCGTGGAAACAAGCTGACGCAGCAGGAAGCCGCCGTCTTTGAGGCACAGTGTGCGTGCCTCGAGCGAAACCAGGGCGCCCAAATAGACTGTGCCAAATAGGAAGTGATCAATACGCTCGACCAGCGTCACACCGATGTTTGTGCTGCGAATGCCGGGCCTCGACAAGCCGGCTAGTGCAGGTGCTTGACCAAGCGGCCGTTGGCCATGATGGTTGGGATGTGGGCGCCGTCGTCCTGCAACAGGGTGATGTCGGCAAGCGGGTCGCCATCGACGACCAGCAGGTCGGCAAAGGCTCCTGCAACGACCGCGCCAATCTGGCCCTCCAGCCGGCACAGCCGCGCGCCGATCGTGGTGGCGGAACGGATGATCTCGGCTGGTGTCAGCACCTTGGCGAGCAGCTCGAATTCCATGCAGTGATACTTGCGCAACTGGCCCAGCAGGTCGGAGCCGAAAGCCATAGGCAGGCCGGCATCGCGCATTACCTCGAGCGAGCGCAGACCACCGCTGCGCACCACTTCGATCTTGGCGAATTCTGCCGCGCCGAGACCCAGAGCCTCGCCCTCGATGGCCAGCGCGTCATAGGCCACCAGCGTCGGCACCGCGATGCAGCCCTTTGCCGCCGCCAGCCGCGCCGTCTCGGGCTCGATCAGGTTGCAATGCTCCAGGGAATGCACACCCAGTTCGACGCAGCGGGCGATGGCCTGGTCGGTATAGACATGGGCCGAGACATAGAGGCCAGCGTTCTCGGCCTCCTCGACCATGGCAAGAATTTCCTCGCGCGAATACTGGATCGAGTGGATGGGATCATTTGGCGAGGACACGCCGCCATTAGCCATCACCTTGATGAAATTGGCGCCCTCCTTTATCATGGTTCGGCAAGCCGCACGGACGTTATCGACGCCATCGACGATCAGGCCCATCGAGCCCAGGCGGTCCGAGAGCAGGCCCGGCCGGTCATCGGTGCGAGGACGCAGGTCGGCATGGCCGCCGGTCGTGGTCAGCCCCTTGCCGCAGATAACCAGGCGCGGGCCGTCGAGCAGGCCTTCATTGACCGCACGAACCAGGCCGTAGTCAGCGCCACCGAGATCACGCAACGTGGTGAAGCCTCGCTGCAAGGCTTCGGTCATGACGCGCGCCGAGCGCAGCGCCGACAGCGAGGCGGGCGCAGTCATGTTACCCCAGAGGTCGAGCGTTTCAGCAACGACATGGACATGGCAGTCGATCAGACCGGGCATCAGTGTGCGGCCGGCTAGATCTATCGTCCTGGCATCGGCAGGAATGTCGAGAGCGGTGCCCACGGCGACAATCCTGTCGCCCGAAACGAGGACGTCCAGACCGTCGCGCAGCGTGCCGGCCTCGGCGTCGAGAATGCGGCCGCCGGTGAACAGATAAGAGGTGGTCATGGTTTGTCTCAACGATTGTGGCAGGCAACCAAGGCGCCGCCGTCGCGGGCGGTCAACTGGGGCTCGACCTGCTTGCAGATGTCGGTTGCCAGGGGGCAACGTGGATTAAACGGGCAGCCGGAAGGCTTGCGCGTGGCGCTCGGGATATCGTCACTGGTGGCAGAAAACTTGTGGCGATTGCGCGGATCGCGCGACGGTGCCGAGCGCATCAGCAGCTCGGTATAGGGATGGCCTGGATCGGCGAAGATGCGCGTCTTGGGCGCGATCTCGACAATCTTGCCGAGATACATCACCGCCACGCGGTGGGAGATGAATTCCACCACGCCCAGGTCGTGCGAGATCGAGAGATAGGACACACCGAGATCGCGCTGCAGGTCGCTGAGCAGGTTCAGAATTTGCGCCTGCACCGAAACGTCGAGCGCCGAAACCGGCTCGTCGCAGACGATGACGTCGGGGCTGAGCGCAAGTGCCCTTGCAATGCCGATTCGCTGGCGCTGGCCGCCCGAGAACTGGTGGGCAAAATTGTCGGCCTGGTCGGAGCGCAGGCCTACGCGCTGCATCAGTTCGGCGACGCGGTCGTCGCGGTCGGCCGGCGTGCCGATCTTGTGCACGTCGAGTGGCGCGCGGATGATGTCCTTCACTCGGTGGCGCGGATTGAGCGAGGAGAAAGGATCCTGGAAGACGATCTGCATGCGCCGGCGATAGCTCTTGAGAGCGGTGCGATTGAAGCCCTTGATCTCATGCCCGTCGAAGCGGACCTGCCCGCCGGTCGGCTTGACCAGACCCATCAGGGCAAGACCAGTGGTGGTCTTGCCGCAGCCGCTTTCGCCGACGAGGCTCAGCGTTTCGCCGCGGCCCAGTGAAAAGCTGACGCCATCGACGGCCTTGACCGTGCCCACCTGGCGCTGGAGCACGCCGGCGCGAATGGGGAAATGAACTTCGAGGTTATCGACGCTGAGCAGTGGCGTGGCATCAGACTGCATCGTCGTGCTCCCAGCAGGCGACCCAATGGCCGGGGCGTTTTTCGGTAAAGGGCGGGCGCTCTTCGAGGCAGCGCGCCGAGGCACCCGGGCAGCGTGGCGCGAAGGCACAGCCCTTGGGCAGCTCCCACAGCGGCGGCACGGTGCCGGCGATATCGGCTAGCCGGTCACCCGCCTGGCTCGATGCGCCGCGGCCGGGCACCGCGCCCATCAAGCCGATCGTATACGGGTGGAACGGCCGGTCGAAGAGGTCATAGATCGAGGCTTCCTCGACCTTGCGGCCGGCATACATGACGATAACCCGGTCGGCGACTTCCGAGACCACGCCCAGATCGTGGGTGATCAGAATTTGGGCCGTACCCAGCCGCCTCTGCAAATCAGAAATCAGTCCCAGGATCTGCGCCTGGATGGTGACGTCGAGCGCCGTGGTGGGCTCATCGGCGATGATGATCTTGGGATCGCAGGCAAGCGCCAGTGCAATCATGGCGCGCTGGCGCATGCCACCTGAAAGCTCGTGGGGAAATTGCGTGGTGCGTCGCTCGGGATCGGGCATCTGCACCATGCGCAGCACGTCCACCGCGCGTTGGTCGGCTTCCTTGCGGCTGCACCTGCGGTGCTGACGCACGGATTCGGCAATCTGCTCGCCGATACGGAGCACCGGATTGAGCGCGGTCAGCGGCTCCTGGAAGATCATGGCGATCTTTTCGCCCCTGAAGTCTTCGACCTGGCGCTGATTCATGGCCAGGAAATCCTCGCCATCGATCAAGATCCTGCCACCGGAAATGCTGGCGGCATCGGGCAGCAGGCGCAGCAGCGACAGTGCCGTCATGGATTTGCCGCAACCGCTCTCGCCGACGATGCAGAGGGTTTCCCCGGCATGCACCTCAAAGCTCATGTCGGAGACGACAGCGAACGAGCCCTGCGCGCCTCTTATCTCGATTTCGAGATCAAAAACCGCCAGGATCGGCGCTTGAGTGTCCGTCGTTGTTTGGCTCATCGCCATCGTCTCCGCATGCCGGGTCGTGAGGGGTCGGGCCGGCAATTGTTGAAATCAGTCGGTTGCGCCGTCCAGATTGCCGACCATGAAGGCATAGTCGCCACTCTGCACCACGTTGCGGGTGAGATGCTGCATGATCATCACGCCGTTCTTGAACGGGGTCTTGATCTCCTCCAGCACTTCGAAATTATACGGGCTGACGACGCGGCCGAGCAGTCGGTCGCCGGGGATGGTCTCACCATTGGGGGGGCACAGCGGCTCAATGAAACCGCCCTGGGTGGGGCGAATGCCGGCCAGTTCGGTGACGACGATCTGTTTGGGATTGTCCCACGGCTCGCCGGGGATCGAACCAGTGACCTTGAGCATGTTGAGCACGCCGTCGACAGTGCGCTTGATATAGGGCGACTGGTCGACAATGCCGCCGCCCAGCTCGATCACCGCGACCGGGATGTTGCGGGTGTCTATAGTCACCGACTTGGTGGTGCCGCCAAACACCGTTCCCTGCTTGTTCTCGACCGGGCGGTACAGCAGCTTGGAGCCAAAGGCACGCGACAGCTTTTCGTCGTTCCAGATATAGACATAGTCGACCGTCGGGCGATCGGTGCCCGAATGCAGGTCGATATGGACGTCGATGACGTTGAGATATTCCTGCGTCAGCGCATGGGCCAGCTGCTGGCTGTAGGTGCCCTTGGGATTGCCCGGGAACTGGCGGTTGAGATCGACCTTGTCGATGGTAGCGTAGCGCTCGTTGACGGCAAAAGCCGAGGGATTTGCGACCGGCAGCAGCAGGATACGGCCCTTGAGCGGCATGTCCTTGAGCAGATGGAACATCTCGAGAATGGCTTGGCTGCCGGTGTTCTCGTTGCCGTGGATCGAGGCCGAAATGCCGATGGTCGGGCCATCCTCCTCGCCCACCAGTTCATGGATGAACAGCACCGCATCACTGCCGTCGGCATTGGTAGTGAACTTGGGCCGAAGCTGGTTGATGGTCTTGACCATAGAGATATTCCTTTAGGTTATTTGGCCTTTCCGGCCTTTGCCCCGCCGCGGGACAGCTGGCGGGGATCAAGAACGTCCCGCAATCCATCGCCGAGGAGATTGAAACCGAGCACGGTGACCATGATGGTCGCGCCCGAGATGATGGAGAGCCACGGCGCGTCACGCATGAAACGGGTGCCGTAGGAGAGCGTCCAGCCCCAGGTCGGCGCCGGTGGCGGCAGGCCGAAGCCGAGGAAGCTCAGCGCCGATTCCGAGATAATCGCCGTGCCCAGGCCCAGCGAGGCCAGTACGATGATCGGGCCGATGGCATTGGGCAGGATTTCCTTGAAGAGTATCCGGACCGGACTGGCGCCGATGGCGCGAGCCGCCTGCACATAATTCTGTTCGCGCAACACGAGCGTGGTCGAGCGAACGACACGGGCATATTCGGTCCAGGCCACGACGATGATCGCCAGCGACACGTTCATGATGCCAGGCCCGAGCACCGCGACTATGGCGAGAGCCAGAACGATGGCCGGGAAGCCAAGGAAAATGTCGGTGATGCGCATCAGGACCAGGTCGACCCAGCCTCCGAAATAGCCGGCGACGAGACCGACCGTGGTGCCGATAACCGCCGAGACGCCGACAGAGATGACGGCAATGGTCAGCGAGATACGGGCGCCGAACACCAGGCGGGACCAGAGGTCGCGTCCAAAATTGTCGGTGCCCAGGATATGCTCGAGGGTCGGCCCCTCGAAGCGGTTGCGCATGTCCATCTGCTCGATGCCGTGCGTCGAGACATAGGGAGCAAAGATTGCCAGCAGGATGATGGTTAACGAGATCAGCGCACCGACGACCAGCGAGGTATTGGTGAGGGCTTTGGGCAAACGCATGGACATCACCCGAGCCGGATGCGCGGATCGACCGCGGCATATAGAAGATCGACCACAAGGTTCACCAGCGCGAAGACGATTGCGAAGGTCAGCACGATGCCCTGGATCAGCGGCAGATCGCGTTGAGAGATGGCGGCAATGGTCAGCTGGCCCAGACCCGGCCAGGCGAAGATGGATTCGGTCAGCACAGCGCCACCCAGCAGCGCACCAAAGCGCAGGCCGATGACGCTGAGCACTGGCAGCAGTGCATTGCGCAAGGCGTGGCGGATCACCACCCTGCCCTGCCGCAGGCCTTTGGAATAGGCGGTGCGCACGAAGTCTTCGCGCAGCACTTCGAGCATGGAGGCCCGCACGAGACGTGAGATGATGGCGGCCGAATTGGCGGCGAGCGCCAGAGCGGGAAGCGCCAGATGGGTCAGGGAATCCCACAAGACCTGCGGACGGCCGGTGATGGCAGCAAGGAAGGCTTCCGGCAGCGGAACGCCGCGGCCGATGGCCGGCAGCCAGCCCAGTTGCACGGCGAACAGCAGCATCAGCAGCAGACCGAGCCAATAGACCGGCATGGAAACGCCGATCTGGGCGAACAGCATGGTCACGGTATCGATCCAGGAGCCTTGGCGGATGGCCGCCACGACGCCCAGCGTCAGCCCTATGATAGTGGCAAGGATCAGCGCGACCACAGCCAGTTCGATGGTTGCCCCGAGGCGGCCCATGATGATCTCGGAAACCGCCTGGTTCTGGAAGATCGAGCGGCCCATATCGCCCCGCAACAGCGCGGCGAAATAGTCGAACAGGCGGATATACCAGGGATCATTCAGCCCGAGACTATTGCGCAGGTTGAGGATGGCTTCGGGCGTCGCGTCCTGGCCCAAAAGCACCGCCGCAGGATCGCCCGGGATGATCAGCAGCAGACAAAAGGTCACGATCACCATGCCAATGGCCATCGGGATGAGCAGCAGAAGCCGGCGTAGGACATAGGCAAGCATAGCGTCAGCTCCTTTCCTTGACTGGGGTCTGTCGGATGGGGGCGTGCCTCATCCGAGCACGATCGCGTCAAAGTCGCGGGGATATAGAGTGAGGCTCTCCGGCCCGTCTTGTGTCACCAACACCGTATCGGCCAGGCGGAAACCGCCGACGCCGGGCACATAAAGCCCGGGTTCGCTGGAACAGACCATGCCGGCCTGCAGCACGGTCTGGTCACCGGCTTCAACCCATGGACTTTCGTGGAACGCCACGCCCATGCCATGGCCGACGCGATGCTTGACGTAGGGGGTCATGCCGGCGCCATGCAGGTAGTTCAGCGCTGCAATATCGGCCGAGGCGCAGGTCTGGCCGGCGATCAGCCCCGCCGTGCCGATCCGCTGGCCTTCCTGGGCGATACGATAATAGGTCTCGTGCTCCCGGCTCGGTTCGCCCAGAACGAACGTGCGCTCGCTTTCGGACGCCCGGCCGCCGACCCGGCAGCCAAGCGACAGGATGAATATCTCGTTGGGCTCAAGGCGACGAGCGCTCTCGATGCCATGCGGAAAGGCCGATTTGACCCCGCCATTGATCAGACCGCCTGCCAGCGTTGCGAGATGGAGCACATCCTCGTGCTCATTGGCCATCATATCGAGCGCATGGCGGACGACATGACGTTCCAGTTCGATTTCGCTCGGCAGCGGCTTGCCCGTGCGAAAGGCCTGGGTCACGAGGTCCACCCCTGAGGCGACCATAGCGTCCGAAATCCGCGCCGCCTCGCGGTGCAGCCGGACCTCTTCGGAATATTTGATCTGCCGCATCGTGCTGACCATGCCTGTCGCAACAATCCGGGCTTGCGGATAAGTCGCGGCCAGTTCCGTCGCCCGCCCGACCGACATGCCAAAGCCATGCCCGATCGTGCCCCGGATCGGTCCCGTGGCCCGTGCCAGCACGTCGAAGGGCCTGTCGACGCCGGGGAACTCGAAATAGACCACGCTGTCGGCCGCAGCATTCTGGCTCAGCGCATAGTCGCGTTCCAGCTCGGGGATGAGCAGAAAGGCCGACTGGGCAGTGAGCGCCAGGGCGATGGGCCGCTCGTTGGGGCGGAAAGCGAAGCCGGTCGTGTAGAGCACGTCATCGGCTGCATCGAGCAGCAGCATGTCGATGCCATCCGCCGCCATGCGCGCGCGGATATCGCGCTGTACCTTGTCGTAGAATTCAGGACCGAGCCGCTGCAGGAAAGCCATCAGGCAATGACCACGTCGGCGAGCCGGCGGGGATAGTGGGTCATGCTGTCTGGCCCCAGCTCCGTGATTAGTACGGTGTCGGCAATGCGATAGCCGGCAAAGCCATGCACGAAGATCGCCGGCTCCGACGAGGTGATCATTCCGGGCTCCAGAATGGTCTGGTCGCCCCCTTCGACCCAGGGAGCCTCGTGGAACATAATGCCCATGCCGTGCCCGACGCGGTGCAGCAGATATTCCTCCATGCCGCTGTCGCGGATGAATTGCAGCGCCAGATTATCTGCCGAGGCACAGGTATGGCCGGCGATTAGCGCGGCCGTCGCCATGCGCTGGGCTTCATAGGCCACAGCATAGTGACCTTCCTGCTCCTTGCTCGGCTCGCCGATGAACAACGTGCGTTCGCTCTCGGCTGCACGGCCGCCGACGCGGCATCCAAGCGAGAGAATGATGCTTTCGCCGCGCTTGACCGGATGGCCGGTCGGCATGCCGTGGGGATAGGCCGAACGCGGACCGGAATAGACCAGGCCCGAGGCCAGGCCCTGGACCAGCATCTGGTCGTCATGCTCGTCGAACATGATCTTCATGGCATGGCGCGAAACGAAGGATTCGATTTCGATCTCTGAAGGCAAAGTTCCGCCCGAGCGCATGGCCTCACGGATCAGCCCAACGCCGGCGATCACCATTTCATCGGAGATGCGCGACGCTTCGCGGTGCATCACGATCTCTTCGGGATATTTGCGTAGCCGCATCTGCTGCACGATATTGCTGGGCACGACCCTCGCATTTGGAAACGCCGCCTGGATCTGAGGAATGCGGGCGGCAGAGATGGCGGGGCTGTGGCCCACTGTGCCATTTGCCTGAGGCAAAGCCCGACCAAGCACAGCAAAGGCCGGGTCGATACCGGGAAACTCGAAATAGACGATCGGCTCGGCCGCGATATCCTGATGCGCGGCGTGACTCTCCTCGAGTTTGGGGATGAGGAGCCAGGCGCCATCCTGGGTGATGGCGAAGACCACCGGGCGCTCGGTCGTATAGTGAGAAAAGCCGGTCGTGTAGATGACATCGTCATTGCTATCGAGCAGCAGCAGATCGACGCCGCTGGCGGCCATCCTTGTGCGGATATCGCGGTGGACCCTGACGTAGAAATCCGTGCCCAGGCGCTGGGTAAAACTCATCTCAACACTCCCCGGAAGAAATACCGGCCAGAACCGTCGGCTCCGGCCGGTCAGTGGGTCAGGTTAGTCGGTGAATCCGATCAGTCCGCGCAGATTGCCGCGCGGCGTGGCCTGGACCTCGACCGGCAAATCCTTGGCGTAGAACATTTGATAGCCTTGGGCGGAGATGATGTAATAGGGCAGATCCTGGGCCAAGATCGTCGCAGCCTTCTGGTAGGCGGCGGCGCGGCCAGCCTGATCGAGTGTCGAACGGCCTTCCTGCAGCAGGGCATCGACTTCGGGATTGGAATAGCCGCCCCAGTTAGTCGAGCCGCCGGTGGTCAGCTGCGCAAACATAAGGCGATCGGGATCGACGATGTTGAGCCAGCCGAGCAGCGCGATCTGGTGCTTGGACTGCTGCACATAATTGGTCGAAAAGCTCGGCCAGTCGGTTATCTGGGCGGTGGCCTTGACGCCGGCGGCTTCAAACATCGCCTGCATGAACTCGATGGTCTGCACGCGGTTGGCGTCTTCGCTGTGGGTGGCCAGCGTCACCGCCAAGTCGGCGCCGTCCTTATCGAGAATGCCGTCGCCATTGCTGTCAGTCCAGCCGAGTTCGTTGAACAGGGCAACGGCGCCTTCGGTGTTCAAGGTGGGCTGCTTGATGGTGTCGGAATAGGCCCAGGACGAGGGCAGGATGATCGAGTGGGCGACCTGGTCAACGCCCTGATAGATGTCGTTGACGATGGTTTCCTGGTCGATCAGCATCGAAAAGGCCTGCCGCATCTTGGGGTCGGCAAGCAGCGGGTCCTTGGTGTTGAAGTTGATGTAGTTCACCCCAAGGCCAGCCATGATGACATGGCCGAAGCGATCATCGGCAGCCAGGCGCTCGATGTCCTGCGGCGCCAGCGGCGACTGGATAACGTCCAGATCGCCGGCCTCGAAGGCCTGCGAGCGGGCGGAATTGTCGCCGATGATGCGGATGGTGACGTTGTCCATAGTCGGTGCGCCGCGCCAGTAGGCGTCATTGGCCTCGAGCACGATCTCGCTGCCGCGGTTCCACGACACCAGCTTCATTGGGCCGGCGCCGACCGGGTGTAGGGCGATATCGGTACCGCCTTCGACCAACTTCTTGGGCACAATGCCGACGTCGAGATAGCTCAGGAGCGGCGCATAAGGCGCGTTCAGCGTGAATTTGACGGTGAGCGGATCAATGGCCTCGACGGCAGTGATCGGGGAATAGAGCGCGCGCGCCGGAGCGTTGAAGTCTGGGTTGGTCAGCGTGGTATAGGTGAACGCCACGTCATCGGCGGTCAGCGGGCTGCCGTCGGAAAAGGTCAGGTTTGGACGCAGCTTGAAGATAAAGGTCTGCGGGTCGGGATTTTCCCAGCTTTCGGCGAGGTCCGGGACGGCTTCCAGGCTCGGCGTGATGTGCACCAGGCCCGCATAGATCAGGTCAGCGGTGCGCGACGCGGTCGTGTCACGGGTTAAGCGCGGGTCAAGCGTACCGGCATCCACATCGGTCCCCACAACCAATGTGTTATCCTGCGCGAAGACGGCCTGTGCTGGCATAAAACCCAAGGCGACGAGCGCTGTGGTGGCCAATATTAGTTTCTTCATTCCCTGTTCCCTTGATTAGAAGATGCACTACGCAGTTATGCGGTCCACATCCTGGCCGGCCTTGGCCTGTCGAAGCTCGGCAAGACGGGGCGCCAAAATGATTTCGAGAGCGCTCGGATCGAGCGCATGGCGATATTCGAAACACTGCACATTGGGAGGCGCGAGCTGGATGATGTGATCGGCGCCGGTGGCGTAGACCACTGCATCACATGAGTTGATGATCTCTGCCAGATCGGGCGCCGAGGACCAGGTGACGCGAATGTCAGAGACATGCGGCGCAAACTCGCGAACGCTGGGTCGCATGATCGCGATATAGTCCTGGAAATGGGTCACCGCTGCCACGCGAGCCCGTGAATCAAGCCCTGCCAGGTTCTGTCTTGTGCGCTGTGATGGCAGCATGCGGAGACCCAGGACATCGGCGCCGCTCACCAGCGAGCGCACCTCGGCCTCGCGGTGGCTGAAGGTCACCACCAGATCGGCCGCAATGCAGGCCTGACGCTCAGGACCACTTGTTCGAATGGCGTCGATGGTCACCAAGTCGATGGTATCGCTTGGCCCAAGCGCGCGCCGGGCCTGTTCAACATAGTCGCGACCCGGGCCCTCGAAGATACAGACGAAGACAATGCCGAGCCCGACCGAGGGACGGCGCATGTGCGCCCGCGCATTGATCATCGACACCAGCGCCATGGGTGATACGCCCAGGCTCTCGGCCTTGCCGATGATGGAATCGATATCACCGCGCAATGCATTGATCGGGTGCCGATCCTCGGGAACCTTGCCGGGATCGCGGGCCGTGAATGCGCCCAGACCAGCCCGGACCTCGATCAGGCCCTCGTCGCGCAACTGCTGGTAGACCTGGCTAACCGTCATGGGCGCGATGCCGATATCGGCAGCCAGCTGGCGCACCGACTGCAGCTTGGTGCCGTAGGGCATGTCGCTGAAGGCGAGCATGTAACTCAGCAGGCCATGCAGCTGCGTCCCCACCGGCACTGGGAGCGATTTGTCGATGCTGGACGCGTCTATCGCAAACATGTGTACTACCAAGTTGATACACCAACCGTAGCGACGAGAAATGCATACGGCAAGAGGCATGAGAATTTTTTGTACATAGTTTGCATCCGGCGCTTTTATGTGCAGATAATGACTGAAAACGCGGTGTTCACCGGCATTCTCAAGGCATTGGAATCCATAGACCTGCGACAATTGCGGAGTTACGTGTACTAATGGACTATATCAACCTTGGCCGGACGGGCCTGAAAGTTTCTCGACTGGCGCTGGGCTGCATGACCTTCGGCTCGCCGCAATGGGCAGCGTGGGTGCTCGACGAGGCGGCCTCACGTCCGATCATCGCTAAGGCGCTGGAGTTGGGCATCAATTTCTTCGACATGGCGGACATGTATTCGGCTGGCGCCAGCGAGGAAGTGGTCGCCAAAGCGCTGTCCGGCGTGCCCCGCCACAAGCTGGTCCTGGCCACCAAACTCTACAATCCGATGAGCCAGGACCCCAACGATCGGGGCCTGTCGCGCAAGCATATCTTCGAGGCTGTCGATGGGAGCCTCAAGCGGCTGGGCACCGACTATATCGATCTCTACCAGTTGCATCGCTTCGACTATGACACGCCGCTCGACGAGACGTTGGATGCGCTCAACGACGTGGTGCGAGCCGGCAAGGTGCGTTATCTCGGCGCGTCCTCGATGCATGCCTGGCAGTTCATGAAGGCGCTCGGCCTACAGCGCGCCAATGGGTGGGCGCCTTTCGTGTCGATGCAGCCGCATTACAACCTGATCTATCGCGAGGAAGAGCGCGAAATGCTGCCGCTTTGCCTGTCCGAAGGCATTGGCGTCATTCCCTGGAGCCCGCTGGCCCGTGGTCGCCTGGCGGCCCGCGCCGCGAGCGACACCACCCGCGGCCAGACCGACAAGACCGCCTCGGCGCTCTATGATCGCTCCAAGGCGCAGGACGACGCTGTGGTCGCCGCGTTGCGCAGCGTGGCAGGGCGTCATGGTCGACCGCCAGCCCAGATCGCCTATGCATGGGTGGCCTCGCGCCCGGCCATCACCGCTCCGATCATCGGGATTTCCAAGCTGTACCAGTTCGATGACGCCATCGCGGCGCTCGATGTTCGCCTCACCGCCGAAGACGTTGCCGAGCTCGAAGCCCCGTATAATCCCAAGCCGCTAGCCGGTCATCAGTAGGAGTTTTGGCAATGACCATCGATATCGAACTGGCAGAACTAACCGCCGGTATCGACGCCCTGTATCGCCGCACGCCGCGCAGCGATGGCTTTCTCGACAAGGAAGGCCTGATCCCGGTTGCCATGGCCGAAATAACGCCGACGGCGCTGGCGGACTACGTTGAGGCCCGCTCAAAGCTTGACGCGCTCAAGGCTCGGCTGCCCGCTGACGCCGACAGCGCCATGCGGGCCGGCTACCTCGCCGAAATGATTGATTCACTGCTCGCGCTGGTGACTACATTCGAAAGCGGCGATATCAGCTTTGCCGATCGCGTGGCCCGTCAGATCCGCGTGCAAACCCAGCTGGTTCCTCAGGCCGAACTGGATGGCTATCGCAACACCATCCGCGAAAAACTGGACGTACTGGGCTATGGCGGCGGTAGTCTGGAAGACGATTTTGCCCGCTACGAGGCCGAGGCCCGCCTGCCGACCGACCAGGTGCTCAGCGTTCTCGGCGACTTCATCCACGAGGCCCGCGACCGCACAGTAGCGACGATGTTTCCCGCCATGGCGAATGAATGGATGGAGCCGGTCGGCGTCACCCAGGTGCCATTTTCGGCCTATTGCGATTTCCACGCCCGCCAGGTGCTGCTCAACCTAGACTTCCCCTACACGCGCTTTTCGTTGAAGCACCTGGCGACGCACGAAGTGTTCCCCGGTCACCTGGTGCATATGAAGCTGCGCGAGGAAATGGTCGCCGATGGCCGCATGCCGCTCGACGGGGCCCAGGTGGTCACCAGTTCGGCCAGCAGTGCGCTGTTTGAGGGGATCGCCGACAATGGTATGGAATTCCTCGACTGGCTCGAGGGCCCCGAAGACGAGATGGGCGTCGCACTGCAGCGCCTGCGCAGTGCACTACGCTGCAATGCCGCCTGGATGATGCATCAGCAGGGCATGACGCCGGACCAGATCGTCCCGATCGTCGCCGGGCAAGGCCTGCAGGACCCGGTCACTGCCCGATCGCGCCTCGCCTTCCTTCACCATGACCTGCGGGCGCCGTTTGTCTTCGCTTACTACGGAGGCGAGATGGCAGTGCATGCAGTCTGGCAAACGGTTCCGCCCGAGCGGCGCGCCGAGTTCTGGGCCTACATTTATGGCAACATGCACACACCAACGACTTTGGCGCGCTATTGGCGTTGACCAGGCGGAACAGTCGATCGTGATCCCCACAAGCCGCTTCGCAGGGGCGAAACATTCGTTTAGAGCGGAAGAGAAGACCCAATGCAACAGCAGGTCAATGCCGCCGTCATCTGGCTCAAGGATGTGATGCGGTGGCATCGAAAGGGCGAACATATACCACCGCTCAATCGTTCGACTGGTATCGACAGTCGTCCGGACGATTTGTGGGTTGGGACGCACGATGCTGTCGCCAACATGAGCCATGAGCAGCAAGGGACCGACCAGATCGTTGTTCTGGACGGCATGCTGCGCGTGCCAAAGCACTGACACGCTGGCGACATCCTGTTGTCGGCCGGTCGATCGAAATCCGGCTCAAGCCGGGCCCGCGAGTAAGCCGTTCGCTTTTAGATCTCCAGCACAAATCTGGACGACCGCAATGGGGTTGGAGGTCGCCGTTCGACAACGCGCCAGTTCCGGCCGTTGAGCCAGATAAGGCGACTTCCCGAAATCCGTCGTTCGCGCTTGACTGCCTCCACCCGAGGACGTGGAGACAACGCTGTCCCGCTGGCAGGCATCGCCGCACGTGCGGCGCCTGCCGAACTGCGGTTATCGGGGCCAACTTGTCCCTCACCAGGCCGTGCTGATCAATTCAATCCCGCTGCTCGAAGCGGCGCGTTACTGCAAGCTCATTGTCCGATGCCTGACTTGACATGCTTCGGACGTCTCTTGCTTAATCGATGCCGACCTCGAAATCGACTACAGAAAAACGCTCTATTAGCGGCAGTTATCGGTCTTCTGGCTCGGGAAGCTGCAGCCAGTGGCGTGGGGCTGACCCAGCCTCACAGGTTATCATCACTGGAACCATGTGGTCCCAGGATATTGATGGGCAACTGCCACTTCTTCGTCGAGTTCCAGCCCGATTCCTGGCCGGTCGCTCATGGCGATCTTGCCGTTCCTGATGATCTCGCCGCCATCAGTGACGGTCGACCAATAGTCGCGATTGAACCAGTGGAACTCAAGAATCAGGAAATTTGGCACGGTCGCGCACACCTGAGCCGATGCCATCGTGCCGATCGGCGATGATACGTTATGGGGAGCAAAGGGGATCGAGTAGAGGTCCGCCATCTCGGCAATCTTGCGGCACTCGCTCAATCCGCCGCATTTCGGAATGTCCGGCATGATGATGTCGACTGCCTGCTGCTCAAGCAGCTTGCGGAAGCCATGGCGCAGGTAAAGGTTCTCACCAGCGCAGATCGGGGTTGAGGTGCTGCGCGTGATTTCAGCCATCACGTCAATATTCTCAGGCGGCACCGGCTCTTCGAGCCACATCAGCTTGAGCGGCTCCAGATCGCGCGCCAGGCGGATGGCGCTGTGCTTGTCGAGCCTGGTATGCAGATCGGCGGCAACATCCACCGATGGCCCGGCGGCCTTCACCACCATTCCGGCCAGTTCCACCATGCGGTCATGCTCCCAGCGGTTGGGAGTCATGTTGAACTTGTCCTTGTCGTACCAGCCGGTCTCGCTGCCGGTGTGGCCATAGGCGCGGATATCCAGATCGACCTTGAGCGCGGTGAAGCCGGCCTCCAGCACCTGGTCTACCACCGCCTGGACCTCACCCATGTTCATCCCGGGCGAGACCTCGCAATCGCAATAGACGCGGATGTCATCGCGGAACTTGCCACCCAGCAGCTCGTAGATCGGCACCTTGAGCGCCTTGCCCTTGAGGTCCCACAGCGCGATCTCGATGCCGGTGAGCGCGGTGATCAGCGCCCCGGCGAAGCCACCTTCGAACACCAGGCTGCGGCGCAGGTCCTCGAAGATGGCATCGATGGCGAACGGATCGCGCCCGATCAGTTTGTGGGCCAGTTCGCGCTGGATAATGGCAATCGCCTGATGGCCGCCATGCACGCATTCACCCAGGCCGGTAATGCCCGCATCAGTCTCGATGCGAACCCATAGATGCATGCAATGGCCGCTCGTTGCCGCGGTCCTGACGGATGTGATTTTCAAAGGGCTATCCTCGCACTGAAGCAGTTCTGATCAATTGGGCACCCTGCCCCTGCCGGGCAGCAAGGCTAAGGGCTCGGAGAGACGGGGGCTCAGATCATGGTCTTCATCAAGATGGCGCGGTACTGCGCTGCCGATACCGGCCTGGGGTTCGTTGCGTGGCTATGATCGGCCAGGGCGCCGGCGATGACCGTTTCCAGCATGGCCTCGGTCACTCCCAGCGTTCGCAAGCCAGCGGGAATATCCAGTCGTCGATTGAGGGCCCGCAGGACCTCCGACACGTCGGTGTCGGCCGGCAGGCCAAGGGCCGCGGCGAGTTGCGCCAGCTTGTGTGGCGCCGCACTGGCATTGAACTGCAGCACTTCGGGCATGAGGATGGCGTTGAGCGTGCCGTGATGCAGGGACACCGCCTTGAGCCCGCCCAGCGCATGAGACAGTGAATGCACCGCGCCCAATCCCTTCTGGAAGGTGAGGCCACCCTGGAGCGAGCCCATCATCATTTCCGTGCGCGCCTCGATATCGCCGCCATGGGTGACCGCGCGTTCGATGGCGCGCCAGATACGGCCCGCACCATCGAGCGCAATGGCTTCCGCCGGGGGATTGTAGCGCGGGGAGAACAGCGTCTCGACGCAGTGCGAGAAGGCATCAAGTCCGGTAGCGGCCGTCAGTTTGGGCGGCAGGCCAAGCGTGAGTTCAGGGTCGCAAATCGCCCGGCGGGGGATCAGGTGCGGGCTGATGAAGCCCAGCTTGCGCCCGTCCGGCAGGGTCAGCAGCGCCGCGCGGCCAACCTCGGCGCCGGTGCCTGCCGTCGTCGGGATGGCGATGACCGGCGCGACACTGGCCGTGATGCGGTCCAATCCCCCCAGGATCATGGCATATTGCTCCAGGGGGCCGGGATGGCTGGCCAGCAAGGCGACACCTTTGGCCAAGTCGATTGGCGAGCCACCCCCCAATGCCACGATCCCTTCACAGGCCTCGGCTTCAAACATCGCCGCGGCAGCGACCACAGCCTCCTCGGTGGGGTTGGATGGCACGTCGAGAAAAACCGGGGTGCCCGCCGGGCAAAGCGTGCGCACCCGCTCGACCACTCCAGTGCCTGCGAGTCCGTGATCGCTGACCAGCAATGGACGGGTGATACCGAGTGCCTGAAGATGCTGGGGCAGCGTGTCGAGGACGCCCGCGCCGAACTCGATGGTGGTCAGATAATTGATAAGGCTCATGTCGGGCGACCTCAGTTCAGGCGAGTGCCGATATTTGGCAGGGGCTCCCGCCGTCAGGAAATCCCGTTGGCCTTCCTCCAGGCCTGGTACTCATCGTTGGCATCGGGGTGGAGCGGGTAGTATCGTTGCAACGGTGCGCCCTCCATCAGCTTGATACGCGAGAATTCTTCCCACTCGTGGTGCTTCTGAGCCTCGTCGATCACGGCCTGCGCCATGGCGACTGGAAGCACGCAAACCCCGTCGTCGTCCGCCACGATGATGTCGCCGGGAATAACCGTGACGCCGCCGCAGGCAATCGGTACGTTGACGGCGTTCGGATAGATGCTGGTCTGGACGTGATAGTTGCCCGTCCACCCGCGCAGCCAAGTCGGCAGATCGAGTTTGTCCACATTGGGCCGGTCGCGCATGCACCCGTCGATCACGATGCCGGCGCCGCCACGGCCCTTGAAGTAGGTCGACATCATATCGCCGAACACGCCCGAACTCATGTCGCCACGCGCATCGACGACGACAACGTCCCCCTCCTGCGCATGATACAGCACGTGCCGATGCAACTGCGTCTCGGGATCGGCGTATTCGCCTTCGTTGAACAGATCGGGCCGCTGGGGCAGGAATTGCAGTGTCAGCGCCGGCCCGACGATCGAGCGCCCACGGTTCTGCGCGACCGGGCCGACCATGTGCGGGTTGCGGAAACCCATATGTCCAAGGGTGCCGGCGACAGTCGCGGCGCCAATTTCCTTAAGCGCGTCGATCATCTCTTTTGGCGGTCGCGTAATGTCATTGGACTGGGTCATGTCAAACCTCGGTTAAAGGGAGCATCGGCGCCACGGCCGCTCATTCTGCGTCGAGCGCCATTTCTGTTGCACCATCGAATAGGTAGATGCTGTCTTGAGCGAACTCGAGCCAGATGGTCTCGTCTGGCGCCACGATCACCGACGGGGGCACGCTGATGTTGACGATGGCGCCGGACAACAGCGCCTGCACGAAGGTCACGTCACCCGTCGGCTCAACCGTATAGGCGCGCGCCGGAACGGCGCCGGGGACTGCCTGCTTATGCAACTTGATCGTGGAATGGCGCGCCCCAAGCACGACTTTTTTCGTGCTGGCGCTCTGCACCCTTCTGGCGTTGCGAGGCGACAGTTCCATGGTCCAGCCTTCCGCACCCAGCAGCACCGGGTTGCCGTTTGCGGTGGAGGCTTCCAGGGGAATGAGGCTCATCGCCGGGCTGCCGATAAAGCTGGCGACGAACATGTTGACGGGATGGGCGAAGACCTGGGCCGGCGAGTCGTATTGCTGCAGGAAACCGCCATTCATCACGGCCATCTTGTCGGCCATGGTCACGGCTTCCAACTGGTCATGCGTGACGTAGACGATGGTGGCCTTGAGGTCCTGGTGAAACCGCTTGATCTCCGAGCGCATCTGCACCCGCAGTTTCGCGTCGAGGTTGGAGAGCGGCTCATCCATGAGAAACACCGCCGGATCGCGCACCAAAGCGCGTCCAAGGGCCACGCGTTGTTGCTGTCCACCTGATAGTTCGCGCGGCTTGCGATCAAGCAGTTGCGTCATGTCCAGCACGCGCGCCGCTTCCCGGACTTTCCGGTCGATCTCCGCGGACGGCAGCTTGCGCATCTGCAACGGGAAAGCCAGGTTCTGGAAGACCGTCTTTTGCGGATAGAGCGCATAGTTCTGGAACACCATGGCGATGTCACGGTCTTTGGGGTCGAGATTGTTGACCACCCGCTCGCCGATCGCGATTTCCCCCGAGGTGATCGGGATCAATCCGGCGATCAGGTTGAGCGTCGTCGTTTTTCCGCATCCGGAAGGACCGACCAGGGCTACAAACTCGCCGTCTTCGACGGTGAATGACACGTCATTGACAGCTTTGAAGTCGCCGTAGGTCTTGACCAGATCTTTAAGGACCACGTGGGCCATGAAACCAACCTTTAGTGTTTGACGGCGCCTTCGGTGAGGGCACGTACGAAATAGCGCTGGAGCACAAGGAAGAGCACGACGACGGGCACGCTCATGATGAAGCTGGCCGCCATCAGTCCGGGGAAGTCGGTGGTGTTCTCGGAGAAAAAGCGCTGAATGCCGACCGGCAGGGTCAGTTGATCGTTCTTGTTGAGGAACGTGTAAGCGAAAATGTATTCATTCCAGGCCCCGATGAAGGAGTAGATCGACGTCGCGATGATGCCTGGCACCGAGAGCGGCATCACGATCAGCACGAAGGCCTTGAAACGGGTCGCGCCGTCGATGCGGGCGGCCTGTTCGAGTTGGACGGGGATGTTGTCGTAGAACCCCTTGAGCAGCCAGATCGCCAGCGGCAGGCCGAAGGTGAGATAGGTCAGGATCAGCGAGCCGTGGGTGTTCACGAGGCCAAGAAAACGCATCAGGATGAACAGCGGGACGAGGAAAATCACCGCCGGAAACATGTTGCGCAGCAGCACGGCGAAAAACAGGAACTTGCGCCCCGGGAAGGTGAACCTGGAGAACGCATAGGCCGCCGGTACGGCCACGATGACCGACAGGATCGTGGTGACAGTGGAGACATATATGCTGTTCCAGAAGAAGCGCAGGAAGTCCTGTCCGACGCTGTTGGTCGGATCGAGCAGCTTGGTATAGCTCGCAAGGGTCGGCTCCCTGGGCCACCACTGCGGCGGAAATTGCATGGCAGCAAAGCCGGACTTGATCGACGTCAGCAACATCCAGACCATCGGCAGAGCGGTGTACAGCAGCATCAGCACGAGGAAGATGCGGCCGAACCAGCGCCACCCGTCAATCGAGTTGCGCGAGCGTGGAGCGACTGTTTTGGAGGTCATGCTCATGCCGCTCCATCCCTTCTGTCATTGCCACTGAGGGCCCGAACGTAAAAGTAGCCTAGCGTCATCAGGATCAGGAACAACAACACGGAATATGCAGCGGCCGACCCCCAGCGCTGGCGGCCGAACGCGAGCTCGTAGATATGGGTGATCCAGATATGGGAGGCGTTGGATGGCCCGCCCCCGGTCATGATCCAGGGAATGATGAAGGAGTTGAAGTTCGACACCGCCAGCAGCAGAAACGTCACGGTCGACACGCCGCGCAGATGCGGGAACGTCACGTGCCAGAATCGCTGCCAGGCACCGGCGCCATCGATGGTGGCGGCACGCAGCAACTGCTCGGGCACGGTTTGCAGGCCGGCCATCAGCATGATCATGGCGAACGGGAATTCGCGCCACACGTTGACGACGATCAATGACGGCAGGACGGTTGTGAGATTGTCGATGAAATTGGGGGGACGATCGGTCAGGCCAAGGCCGACCAGGATGGCGCCGATCACGCCGAAATCTGAATGAAATATCCATTTCCAGATGTACGACGCGGCGACGGCGCTGATCACCCATGGGATGATCAGGATCGCGCGTAACACGCCACGTCCGAAAAAGTCGCGGTGCAGCGCGAGCGCACATCCTAGCCCCAGGACGAAGGCGAAGAACGTCGAGGCGACGGTCCAGATGATCGTGTTGATGGAAACCCGCCAGACCACGTCACTGGTCAGGATCGACTTATAATTGTCCAGTCCGACAAAAATCTTGTCCTTCAGTTGCAGGCTGGGTGGGGTCTTGAAGAACGACAGATCGAACGTGTAGTAAATCGGATAGGCGATCACGATGAGCATCACCAGGATCGCGGGCGCCACATATAAATAGTCGGCCCGACTGGCCCAGACTTGCCGCCAGATGTTTGGGCGCTTGGAGGCTTTTTGCCTTGAAGCGTGCGGTTGGCTTGTCACTGCAGTCATTGAACACCTCAACTGTCGGGAGAAGACCGGCGGCAAGCCGCCGGTCTGGCTTGCGAGACAGATCAGAGACCGCCGCCGCTCATGACCTCTTCGACCTTTTTGGCCGCGTCATCGGCAGCCTGGTCGACCGTCATGGCGCCGGTCAGGGCGTTCTGCAGCATGTCGGGCACGATGACGTTCATGATTTCGGGCGTTTCGGGCAGCGCTGGGAACGGCACGCCGTAGGGCAACATGGACGTCGTCACATCCAGGAACTTGATCGTGTCCAGACGCTCCTTCATCCACTTGGTCTTGAAGCCATTCAGGTTGCCGGGGTTGGAGCCCGCATAGGCCATCTTCAGCGACCATTCAGGGCTGGTCCAGAAACAGATCATCGCCTTGGCTGCCGGTTCGTCCACCACGCCGCCATCGACATATTCGGGCTTGACGATGTGAATGTTCGAGCCGCCAAAGACCACGGCACGCTTGCCGTCCGGACCCGTGGGAATCAGGCCATAGCGCATATTGTCGATGACCGTCTGCGCGGTCGCCTGGTCGGTGCCGGTCGCCTTTTTCTGCAGATCCAGCATCACGTTATAGTCGGATGGGTGCGAGATCATCATGCCGAGCTGGCCAGCGAGGAACAGCGGCTGGTTGTCGGCCTGCTGGTTGGTCAGTGCCGAAACCGGAACCGACTGGTCGGTGACATACATGTCGTAGGCCAGTTGCAAGGCCTTCTTGCTCTCAGGACTGTTCAGTTCAACCTTTGAATAGGTCGGGTTCGCCGTGGCTTCGTCGAATACGCCGCCACCATAGCCCCAAAGCTGGGGCATGAAGCGATAAGGCGTGTTGCCGGCGTTCTTGCGGGCGACCAGGCCATAGCCGGAAATCCCCAACGTGTCGTGGATCTGCTTGGAATATTTGGCCACGTCGTCCCAAGTGGCCGGCGCCTTTTCAGGATCAAGGCCCGCACGCTTGAACACGTCGGCATTCCAGATGAATGCCATGGTCTCGTTATTGGTGGGAATGCCGTAGGTCTTGCCTTCCCACATGTCGGACTTCATGGCACCCGGCCAGAAATCTTCGGTCGAATAGCCGACATCCTCGGGCTTGAGTTCTTCCAGATAGCCCTTGGAGGCGAATTCGACGCCGCCCAGGATTTGCAGGCGGACGACCATCGGCGCGGCGTTGCCAAGCAGCGACGTGCGGAACTTGTCGAGCAGATCGTTATAGGTCAGCGCCTGCTCATCAAGCTCGATATTGGGGTAGGTTTTGCGGAAGGTCTCGAAGAAATCCGCATAATACTGGCGCAAGAGGTCGGGGTCGCCCTCGAACACGCCCTGGTACCAAAACGTCAGGTGCCCCTTGTAGTCCAGGGGAGTGACCTTGCCGCAATCGGCCGCAGTGTCAAAATCCTCCGTGCCTGCAATCGATCGAACGTATTCGGGCGACCATTTGCTCAGGTCGACCGGGGGAGCCGCAAATACCGACGACATCATCAATGTCGTGATGGCAGCCACAGCAATGCCGCGGCCGAACGCGCGGCCGAGATCAAGACTCGTCATCGAATTCCTCCAAATTTTGTGACCGCTGGCCGTAGCGCCGCGAGTCCCACCTCTGATGCGGAGGTTGTTTTTTGTTTTTCTCCCACCGCCACTCTAACGGTTGCAGAACCAGAATTGTATGTCAACCGAGTCAGATTGTATATTGTTTGACCCTGACAACATACGATATAGCTTGAGAGGAACACTCGTAAGGGCTTCATGATGGTTGATTTGAGCGATTACAGCGCGGCGCCCCCAGGCGACATCGATCCGATCGGCGCCTCCACCGACTCTGCTGCCTTGCTGTACAAAGTCATCCGCGAGGACATCATTTCGGGACGTCTCAAGGCCAACGAGCGCCTGGTTGTCACCGAACTGGCAAAACGTCACGGCACTTCTGCAACCCCGGTTCGCGAGGTACTGCAGCTGTTGCGCGGCGAAGGTTTCGTCGTCTTTCACCGCAATCGTGGCGCGCGTGTTCGACCGATCGATCAGGACTTCATCCGGGACATCTACGAGATCGGCGTCGTGATCGAACCGGTTCTCACCCGCTGGTTCGTAGGGATGGCTACAGATGCCGACATTGCAGAGCTAGAGGCGCTGCAAGAGCAGATCGAAGCCAACAATTTTGCCGACCCGATCAAGCACAGCGACCTCGATACCCAATTTCATACGCTCATGTACCAGCGGCATTACAACCGCCACGCCGCTGAGCTGTGGTGGAAGCATCGCGAGGTCCTGCGATCGGTGAGCCGTCGGTTCAATTTCACCCTCGCCCGGCGTGCACAGATCATCCGGGAACACCGCGAACTTATCGACCTGATCAAGGTCGGCGAAGCCAACAAGGCGGCCGACCTCGTGGCGCGCCATGTCGAAGGTTCGGGTCGCCACATTCTGGAGCAGATGCGGGCCGCCAGCGCGGCACGTGCGGGCTAAATTCCGTCAGCACATTGCGATTTCACATTTTCATCGGCGAGTACACATCATGAAGATTACCGGCGTCCGGCCATGGCTGATTAAGTCAACCGCCTCCTATTGGGGCGAATTCCTGTTTGTCGAGGTCACCACCGATGAGGGGATCACCGGCTGGGGCGAGATCACTACAACCACGAAGATTGCCAATCGCGCGCTAACCGCAATGCTGCGCCAGATCGACACCATGCTTGCCGGCGAAGATCCGTCCCGCATCGAGCACCTCTGGCACAAGCTGTTTCGCAGCTTTACCTATATGGGCAGCCGGGGTGCTGCCGTCGAATGCCTCAGCGCCATCGACATCGCGCTCTGGGATATCCGCGGCAAGGCGCTTGGCAAGCCGATTTACGAGTTGCTCGGCGGCCCCGTGCGCGACGAAATAGCGCTTTATACGCACCCGGATCAGCGCAAGTTCACCACCAAGGAAGGCGTCATCGCCGAAATCCAGGACATCGTAAAATCCGGCCACACGGCGCTCAAGTTCGACCCGTTCCCCCAGCAGGGCCTCATCGTCAATGGCCAGGCGCGCGAGCAGCGCGACGGCTATCTCGATGGCTCGATGAACCGGAAGGACGAACGCGAGGCAGCGGAGCTGACGGCGCTGATCCGCGAGACTGCGGGCCCCGACATCGAAGTGCTGATCGACGCGCATGGCCGTTTCGACGTGCCAACGGCAATCCGGCTCTGCCGCACCCTGGAAGAGGCCGGCAAGATCGACTGGTTCGAGGAACCCTGTCCGCCCGAGAGCATCAATGCGCTCAAGCAGGTGCGTGAAAAGGTCAACGCCGCGATCTCGTGGGGGGAGCGCGGACACACCAAATGGGACTTCGTGGCCATTCTTGAGAACAAGCTGGCTGATTACATCATGCCCGACGTGACTTGGACCGGCGGCATTACCGAACTCAAGAAAATCTCGGCCCTATGCGAGGCCTATTACATTCCCGTTTCGCCCCACGATGCCGCAGGGCCGATTAATGTGGTGGCCGGCGCGCAAGTCATGATGACAGTGCCGAACTTCTACAAGCTCGAAACCTCCGAATGGAACCTGTCCAAGTACGATCACCTCATTGATGTGCCGCTCGACAACTCCAATGGCAGCCTCAAGCTGAACCCGGCCCCCGGCCTGGGCATCGAGATGAACCGCGAATATCTCGAGGCCAATGCCATCGAGTAGCTGACGCCGCTCAAGGACCGAACCAAACCAGATTGAGCGCGCCAAGCGCCTCCCGGAGGAGCATTATCTTGAAGATCACCGGCATCGAGACCGTCATCGTCAACGCCGTCCATCGCAACTGGATTTTCGTCAAGGTGCTGACCGATCAGCCCGGACTACATGGTTGGGGCGAAGCAACGCTTGAATGGAAGACCCGCGCGGTGAAGGGCGCCATTGATGATTTGGCGCCGTTCTTGATCGGCCAAGACCCGATGCGCATCGAGCATCTGGTCAACATGATGACCCGCTTCAGCTTCTGGCCGTTGGGGTCGATCGGCCTCACCGCCGTGTCCGGCATCGAGCACGCCCTTTGGGACATCAAGGGCAAGGCCCTGGGCGTACCGGTCTGGCAACTGCTCGGCGGCAAGGTTCGCGACAAGGTGCGGGTCTATACCCATTTGGGCCGCGGCGCCGTGGGCTTCCAGGTGCCCAATGAAGACATCAGTGCCTATTGCGATGCGGTGCAGGAAACCGTCGAGATGGGTTACAATGCAGTCAAGCTCGGTTTCGTGCCCTATGGCGGCTATGACGCGCCGATCAAAGCCGTGCGACACACCGAAAAGCTGGCTGCAGCGGTACGCGAGCGAGTCGGTGATGACGTCGACATCATGGTCGATTTCCACGGCCGGCCGGATTCACTCGATGCGGCCATCGCTTACATCAATGCCATCGCGCCCATCAAGCCGCTGTTCTGCGAGGAGGTGATCCAGCCGGGCAACGCGGGAGCCATGGCTGACATTGCACGGCGGGTCGATTGTCCGCTGGCAACCGGCGAACGGTTGTTCACACCAGTTGAATATGCCGAACTCGCCCAACTGCGGGCCGTGACCTATATTCAACCCGACCTTGCTCACTGCATGGGCATCACCGGGGGTCGCAAGATCGCCGCGATCGCCGAGGCCGCCCATATGGGTGTTTGCCCCCACAATCCGATGGGCCCGGTGGCCGGCGCGGTCGCGCTCAACTTCGACGTGGCGACAACCAACTTCGTCATCCAGGAAGAGGCGGTCGGCATCGTGCCATGGTTCGAAGAAATCTGCGCGGTCCATCCCCTGCAGCTGCGCGACCATAGCTGGATGGTACCGGAAGCCTCGGGACTTGGCATTGAGATCGATGAGGTCGCAGCCGCCAAACACCCGTTCGAACAGGAAGTTATTCCCGCCATGGGCGCCGTGCTGGCGGACGGACGAATTGCCAATTGGTAGGATGGCGACACCGACATTCGACAGCTGTGTTCCATGAGACGGCACAGTAGCGGGAAGGGGAATAGCGCCGCTGACCCCCTCTGGTGCTGATCGAGACCCGGGCCGGCCACGACGCAGGCATGCCGCTCAACAAGGTTATCGCCCTGCATGCTGATCGATGGGCCTTCGACGCTCCTTAGGCGGGCCTGGAAGTCACCAGGACGCCGTAGTCTTTTGGATCACCACACCGACAAGGCGATCGATCAGGTCGACGGGCACCGCTTTGCGGAACCACTAGACCGGACCTAGCCGGTGAACCAACGATGAGGGCGATCCTGGCAAGACACAAACACTCCCGTTGTTGTGACGGGATGCTGTTACAGAATCCATTTTCTAATTCGGATTCCAGGCTAGCAATTTCAATGACTTAGTAATGGCGGAGAGAAAGGGATTCGAACCCTTGAGACGGTTCCCCGCCTACACACTTTCCAGGCGTGCGCCTTCGACCACTCGGCCATCTCTCCGCTTCGCTCTGGCGGCCGGTGGAAGGGTCCGGCGCGTGGCCAATGGCCGGGGCGAGCGGGCGCAATATACGAATAAACGCTGCGGATGCAAGCGATCACAGCTGCGACAAGAGGATTGTTTTGTAGAGCCCAGCTCCCATCTTGTAGCCTGGACCCACACCATGGCACAAAGAACCGCGGCAGGGGCCGGAATGACCAGTCACCTCACGATGTCCCGGGCGCACAGGAAGTTGTGATGCGGCTTGTCTTGAGAATTCTCGGAACCTGGCTGGTGGGCCTGGCGCTGGTGCTTGCCGTCATCGACGGCACCAAATCGCTGGGCGCCAGCCACCTAGTACTGACAAGCCTGGCCGAGACCTGGACCAGCGTCAATCCGGCGAGCCTCTTGGCAGTTCAGGCGTTTTTCAATAGCCGGTATTTTGCCGATCTGCTGGATGGCACAATGGCGGCGCTGTTGAGCTACCCCGCATTTGCGGTGATCGCAGTTCCGGGAATTCTATTGGCCCTGCTGGGCCGGACGCCGCGGCGTGAGCGGTATATCCAGCAGGACCAGATCTGACGCCGTTCCGCTGCGCCCCAGAAAGGAAGACCGATGTTTTTCAAAAGCAAACCAAGCTCCATTCCCAGTGCCGAGCAGGCGCTGCCCGGCCGTGCCGCCGAAATGACGGTGGAGCCCAACCACTTCGTCAATGAACACAATCTAAAGGGCCCCTATCCCGCCGGGGCCGAGACCATCTATTTCGGGCTCGGATGCTTCTGGGGGGCGGAACGGCTATTCTGGAAGCTGCCGGGAGTCTATGTGACCGCGGTTGGCTACCAGGGTGGTTCGACCCCCAATCCGACCTACGAAGAGGTCTGCTCGGGCCAGACCGGGCATACCGAGGCGGTCAAGGTGGTCTACGATCCGGCGCAGGTGAGCCTCGATACCCTGCTCAAGACCTTCTGGGAGGAGCACAATCCGACCGAAGGCATGCGTTCGGGCAATGATGTGGGCACGCAATATCGCTCGGCCATCTATACGACGACGCCCGAACAGGCCGAGATCGTGGCGCGCAGCCGCGTCGCCTATCAGGGCGCGCTCAAGGCCAAAGGCCTGGGCACCATCACCACGGAAATCGCCCCGGCGGGTCCGTTCTATTATGCCGAGACCTATCACCAGCAATACCTCGCCAAGAACCCGCGTGGCTATTGCGGGCTGCAGGGCACGGGCGTCACGTGCCCCATCGGCACCGGCGTCGCCGCCTAGCATGATCGGCCGGGCAGAGTACCAGCGCTTTGCTGCCACCCTGCCCGGCGCCACGTTCGTCGAGCAATGGGGCGGGCTGATCGCCAAGGTCGGCGGCAAGGTGTTCGCCATGTGGGGCGAGCGGGACGACGAGCCCGGACACATCGTCTTCAAGGTGCCCGAAACCAGCTTTGAGATTCTGACCGCCCTGGATGGCGTGGATCAGGCACCGTATTTTGCCAAGGGCAAGTGGGTCGTGGTGGCGCCTGGCGCGCTGCCCAAGGGCGATGTCGAGCACTATATTGCCGGATCGCATGCAGTGGTGGCGGCCAGCCTGACCAAGAAGCTGCAGCGCGAGCTTGGCCTGCTGCCACCCCAATGAGCGCGTCGATCTTTACCCGTGCGGGGTTCGAACCCTTCGTGCTGGCGCAGCCGGCGGCGACGCTGGTGCATCAATGGCGCGACGACAGCGTCGCCAAGGTTGGCGGCAAGATTTTCGCCCTGCTCGACAACGATCCGGGCGAGGTCTGGCTCAAGGTGTCGGAGCTGGCATTCGACATGCTGATCGAATTGCCCGGCATCCGGCCGGCGCCTTATTTCGCGCGCGCATCATGGGTGGCAGTCAGCCCTGGCGCGCCGCTGGGCGAGGACGAGTTGCGGGCCTATATCGTGGAGGCGCATCGGCTGATTGCGACGCGCCTGACGCGCAGGAGCCGGACAGAACTGGCGCTGGACGGGCTTATTGCGGCAGGACCGCGTAGATCCTGAGCGGACCGTCGTGCTTGACCTCGGAAAGCCATGGCGGCAGCGCATTGGCGCGGGCCAGATTGACGAATGCATCCGGCGCGGCGTCGGGAAGACCGTTCATTTCGGGCAGGGCGTCGCAGGTGACGACGAGGCTGATGCCGCGCGCATCGAGGATGGCGCGGGCCTCTCCGATCGGGCCATTGAAGAAGTGGAAGGTATCGAGCAGGCCCTGGTTGTTGCGATGGTAGGGCGCAGCCACGACAGCGTGATCGGTATACAGCAGCACATAGGCGCCCAGATCGATCGGGGTCATGATGCGTTCGGGCGGCATGCCCCTGAGGTCGACATAGGCGCCGGGCGCCAGGCACGCGTCGCGGTCGACTTCGGCTGAGGTGACGACCCGCGCGCCCGTTTGTGCTGGCAGGTGAAGCACGACCTGTTGCACCAGCACCGCCCAGAGCAGCCCGGCGAAGCCGAGCCAGCTGCCAATCAATCCAATCACGCTTAAAGCCGTTGTTCGGCGCAGGTATCTGGCGCGCGCGGCGATCGCCAGATAGCCGCAGGCCGGCGACAGCACGGCTACCGAAAGGCGGATGCCGCGCACCTGCAGCAAAGCGACCGCCGCGATGCATGCAAGAAATGCCAGCATGACCAGCCAGCCGCCGCGCTCGACACCGCGCGTGCGCCAGGCCGCATAGGCATAGACCAAAAGGGCCAGCGTCGTGGGAATGGCCGCCGCCACCACGTAGCTGGGCTGTTCGCTCAGCACCGCCAGCAAGGGCTTCGCCTCGCCGACGCCCGCCAGCCAATGCTGCACCAGCCACGGATCGACCGACGCATAGGGACCGGCCAGGCATTGGGGGAACAGTACGAGGACCAGCGCGAGGGCAGCGCTGCCAGCGATGACGGCGGCGCCCAGCCGCCAGGACCAGGGTCGGATGCCAAGCGGCAGCAGGCTCAGGCCAGACAGGCCCAGCCCCACCGCCAGGGCGGCGGTGACGTAGACGATGGAAATAGCGTCGCAGGCCGGTACGAACCAGAGCGAAGGCGGCAGGGCGACGCCGAGATGCAGCAACGTGCCGAGGCCGAACGACAGGCCGAAATTGCGTACGGCCCGCGCCTGGACGGGCGATGTCACATAGATGAGGCCGTAAATGGCCACGGCGGCGATCACCACCGGCAAGGTTTCGATGCCGATCGCCAGCGACGTGGCCACGGCGAGGCCAGCGCCGATCGCCGCGCCCGGCCGGCGCAGGGCGGTGAGGGTGGCGATCGCGGCGACCTGCGTCAGGATGATCTGGACGGAATGATGATCGACCCGCCCGAAGTTGAATTCGCTGAAGGTGATGATGGAGAAGGCCGACAGCAGCATGCCGGGCAGGACACCCTCTGCGCCGACCAGCAGGCGGGCCAGCCGACCGCTGAGCCAGATGAAGATCGCCAGCAGAATGGACGGCCACACATAGCCGGCGACGATTTCCGCCTGCGCCGCGCCCACCAGTGGACGCGCTAGCAGTTCGACAATGGCGATCGGCAGATCGACCAGTCGCGACCAGTGCATAGCGGCGCCGAACGGCGTGTTCATGCGGTATTGGGCGTGATCAAACCAGTTTTGCCCGGACAGGAAATCGCGCACCACGACCATGCGCATGGCGTCGTCATTATCGGCGAAAAAGACCTGATCAAAGCCGTGATAGCCGGCGCGGACCGCAATGAACGCCAAAGCCGCCAGGAACACAAAGGCCAGCGGCAACAGGTCATGCTTTTGCCGGTCAAGCATCGAGGTGCTCCACAGGGACCGGCATCGTTCTAGCGCGGCGGCCTTAAAGGGCGGTGAAAACGACACAAAAGAAAGGGCGGCAGATCGATCTGCCGCCCAGTTGTCAGGGAGAAAACGAATGCGGCCGATCAGCCGCGTGGCTGGGGAACAATCCGCAGATAGGGCTTGGGTTCCTTCCAGCCCTCTGGGTACTTGAGCTTGGCGGCTTCATTGTTGACCGAACCCGCGATGATGACGTCCTCGCCGTTCTTCCAATTCACCGGGGTGGCGACCTGATGCTTGGCGGTCAGCTGCAGGCTGTCGATGACGCGGATCACTTCATCGAAATTGCGGCCAGTGGACGCCGGATATTCGATCTTGAGCTTGACCTTCTTGTCCGGCCCGATAACGAACACGCTCCGCACGGTCAGCGTATTGTCGGCATTGGGATGGATCATGTCGTACTTGCGCGCGACTTCGCCCTTGGTATCGGCCAGGAGCGGGAAATTCAGCGCCGTGCCCTGCGTCTCGGCAATGTCGCTAGCCCAGGCGGCATGATCCTCAAGCTTGTCGACCGACAGGCCCAGCACCTTGACATCGCGCTTGTCGAATTCGGGCTTCAGCTTGGCGGTATAACCCAGCTCGGTGGTGCAGACCGGGGTGAAATTCTTGGGATGCGAAAACAGCACCGCCCAGTGGCCCTCGATGTAATCGTAGAAGTGAATCGGGCCTTCGGTGGAGTCCAGCTCGAAATCGGGCGCAGTATCGCCAATCAGTATCGCCATGCTCGTTGCTTCCTTATCTCGTCCGGCCGGGACGCGGCTTGTTGATGTTAGAATATCGTACCCATAGCCTGCGAAAGAAGCGCCCGGGAGCGAAATCTTTTGTGTTTTGAGCGGTTAAGACGCCATGGCGTTCCAAGGGCCGTGGCCGCCAAAGCATCAGTGCTTAATCCCGCCGCAACCGTCCTTTCCGGCACGGCAGGTTTAGGCTTTGGGCCACCCTCACGGCTTCGTGACCAATCGCCGTGCCACCAAAGGGAAAAGCGGTGCGTTGCCACCGCAGTACTTCGACCCATAAGTCCATTTCACCAATCGACTGGAGACCGAAATGAAATCCTCCCTTTTGGCCCTTCTTGCCGCCGCTGCCCTGTCCTTTGCCCCGATTGGTGCTGTCCATGCTCAGGATGCAACCACCCCTGATGCAACGCAAAGTACAGCATGCGGGGAAACGGCCGGTAATATGGGCGCCCCTGAATCGCTGATGACCAATGACTCGACCGACGACTCCATGAGCGCAAGCAGCGATGACAGCACCAACGATGACTCCGCTGGCACATGCTGCATCGGCAAGGATGGCGCGCCTACCGTTCAGGGCGTCGATGCCGATTGCCCGGCCAAGGACGAGGCCACGGGCAATTAGTTGATTGCTCAGATCGAAAAGAGGCCCGGCGCAAACCGGGCCTTTTTTTATTGTGCCGCAGGACGCGCCGGCGCGCCATTGGTCCACGTCACCTGCTCGGTCGACAGGGGGATGACCGAGAGCGACATCTTGCCACTTCCCTGCTGGATTTCGCGGGCATGGGCCAGGTAGATCAGCGCATTGTTGGCGGCGTCATAGACGCGGGTGACGCGTAGCGACTTCCAGATCAGCGAGCGGTTTTCGCGGAAGATTTCCTCGCCGCCAGGCTTGGTGGCGATATCGCCGATGGTGATGGGGCCAACCACCGAGCAATCCAGCGCCGAATAGGACGGGTCCTCGAACCAGTTCCCCTGGCTGACGCGATCGATGAAGCTGCGGTTGAAATAGGCCAGATGGCAGACCACCCCCGCCACTTCCGGATCGGCCACGGCGTCGATCGAAATATCGTTGCCGGTCCAGTCGACGCCGACATTGCCGACCTGGCGATTATCGCCACAGGCGGCGAGCGTCAGAAGCAAGGCGGCAGGCAGGGCGATGCGGGCGATGAGGTTCATGGCGGCAGGGTCCTTGAATGGTGCGAACGATAGATGGGCAGTCGTGGGCGCTGCGCAAGGGATCACCGCTGCCGGCCGCGCAAATGGCGTTCCAGCAGCCGCACCAGCAGCGACAGCGAAATGGTCATGGTGAGGTAGAGGAACGCCACCACGTTGTAGGTTTCGAAGAACTTGAACGTGCCCGAAGAATAGACCTTGCCCAATTGGGTAATGTCCTGGACGCCCAGGGCCGAGACCAGCGCCGAATCCTTGATCATCGAGACGAAATCGTTGGCCAGCGGCGGCAGGATGGTGCGCAGGGCCTGCGGCGCCACGACGAAGCGAAACGTGTTCCAGCGCGACAGGCCAAGCGCGCGCGCCGCTTCAACTTGCCCGCGATCGACGGCCTCGATGCCGGCGCGAAAGATTTCAGCGATGAACGCCGAGTAGCACACGGTCAGCGCCAAAATCGCGCGCCAGACGAAATCGAAATCGCGGATGGTCATGACCTCAAGCCAACCGAGCTGGACCAGAGGATTGAGCAGCACATTGATGGCGGAGACGAACCAGGGCGCGCCCACGAAGGCGACGTAGAACAGGAAGACCAGCACCGGAATGCCGCGGATGATCTCAACATAGAAGGTCGCGATCTCGCGCAGTACGCGGCTCTGAGAGGTACGTGCCAGCGCCACCAGCAGGCCGAGCACGATGGCCGCCACGAAGGCGAAGAAAGCCACCCAGAGCGTGGTCACCACGCCGCCGGCCAGTGCCCGGAAAATCTGCGAATAGCCGGCATCGGCCGTGATGGCCCAAAGGCCGACCACGAACAGCAGCGCGATGGCCAGGAGCCACCAGGGGGTTCGGGAAATGATCGAGGGTTGGCGAGGGCTATAGGTCAATTGGGCGTATTCCACGTTGCGGGCCGCAACCGCGGAACGGCGCCTCCCCCGCGACGGGGGAGGTTGGGAGGGAGTTGGGGGCCACGATCCGGGATCAGGGCCAAGCATACCCCCACCCTTGGTCCCTCCCCGCAAGGCGGAGAGTGTCGAGTGAGGCATTGGGACGAACGGTATTATTGGGCAGCGTTGTAGTCGTAGAACCACTTTTTCTGCAGACTATCCATGGTGCCATCAGCCTTGATGGACGCAAGCGCCGCATTGATCGGGGCGATCAAGTCTGACCCCTTGGTCAGGATGAAGCCAAAATCCTCGCTGCCGAGCGGACCGCCGACGACTTTGAATGCACCCGGATTGGCGCCGATATAGCCGTTGGCCGAGGTCTTATCCATCAGCACCGTATCGACATCGCCCGACTGGAGCGCCGAGACCGACGCACCAAACGTGTCGAACAGCTTGATGCGCGGATTGGCCTCATCGCCATCGAGCACCGAATAAACGGCGGTATAGAAATTGGTGGTACCGGCCTGCGCGCCGACCAGGAATTCGGCATTGGCGGCAAAGCTGACATTGTCGGTGAACCGTGTCTCGTCAGCCCGCACCAGCATGAGCTGTTCGGAGGTCAAGTATGGCTCGGAGAAGTCGATCTGCGCCTTGCGCTCGTCATTGATGGTGATGCCATCCATGCCGATATCGAACTGGCCGTCGCGCACCGCCTGGATCATCACGTCCCAGCTCGAAAGCTGCCAGTCGACTTTAGCATTGAGACGCTTGGCGATCTCGTTGACGAGGTCATATTCCAGCCCCACGCCCTGCCCGGTCTTGGGATCGGCAAAATTCAGCGGCACATAGGCATTTTCGGTGACCGCCACGATGGTGCGACCGGCCAGATCGGGCAGGGCCTGCGCCTGGGCGGAAATAGTGCCGAGCAGGATAGCGGCGGCGGCAATGAACTTCGACTTCATGAGATGGCAGGCTCCGGGACGCTCTTTGGCCCGACAATAGACAGGCCAGGCGGGCTTTGGGAATGGGATTGTTGCAAAATCCCTCCCGTCTCCGCTCCCATTGTGCCGGCACCCCGCTTTGGCGCCAGCGCCACAAACCCGCTTGACAGGCAATATTAGTGTGCTACAAAACCACCACACTACAAGAGCAAGCCACATGGATGACTTTCATACCAGCCAGCCGATCTTCGTGCAGATCCGGCAACGGCTTATCGAAATGATCCTGCGCGGAGCGGTGGGCGAGGGCGATGCCCTGCCATCGGTCCGCCAGATCGCGGGGGAGCTCTCGGTCAACCCGCTGACCGTCACCAAGGCGTTCGAAGCCCTGGTGGATATCGGCATCGTCGAAAAACGCAGGGGCCTGGGCATGTTCGTCAAAACCGGAGCGCGCGATCAGTTGCTCGCGCATGAACGCGAAAAATTCCTCACCGAAGACTGGCCGCGCATCGCCGCACAGATTGCCGCGCTCGAACTCGATGCCACCACGCTCCTGGCCAAGGTGCCAGCCAAACAGGGTCCACAGCAATGACCGACATGTCCAACATCACCGTGCCGCCGATCGTCAGCGCCCACGGCCTCAAGAAGTCCTTCGGCCGCAAGGAAGTCCTGCATGGCCTGGATTTTGAAATTCCCCCCGGCCGCATCTATGGCGTCATCGGCCATAACGGGGCCGGCAAGACCACCATGCTCAATGCCATGCTGGGCCTGACCAATTGCGAGGGCACCATCCGCGTGCTTGGCGAGGACCCGTTTGCTCGCCGCGCCCACCTGATGGAAAACGTCGCCTTCATCTCGGACGTGGCCAGCCTGCCGCGCTTCCTGCGGGTACGCGAACTGTTCGCGCTGCTCTCCAATATCCATCCCAACTTTTCCCAGGCCAAGGCGCAGAGCTTCCTTGAAGGCACCGACCTCAAGCCGGACCTCAAGATCAAGCATCTCAGCAAAGGCATGATCGCCCAGCTCCACCTCGCCGTGGTCATGGCCATCGACGCCAAGCTGCTGGTTCTCGACGAGCCGACCCTTGGCCTCGACATCACCTATCGCAAGCGCTTCTACCGGCGCCTGCTCGAAGACTACATGACCGAGGAGCGCACCCTGATCATCACCACCCACCAGGTGGACGAGATCGAGTTCATGCTGTCCGACATCATGTTCATCCGCGATGGCTCGATGATCCTGCACATGCAGATGGAGACCGTGAACGAGAAGTTCACCCAGCTCGTGGTCAATGATCCCACTAAGCAAGCTCCGGCACGCGCGCTGGGCCCGGTCTACGAGGAAACCCGCTTCGGGCAGACCGTGATGATCTTCGATGGCGTTCCCCGCAGCCAGCTCGAGGGGCTGGGCAATATCTCGACCCCGACCCTCAGCGACCTTTTCGTCGCGCTGATGCAGCGCCCGACCGCCAATCCGGAGACCGCCAAATGAAGGCCTTCGTCGCCCTCGTCCACCGCGAACTGATCGAGCATCGCGGCGCCTTTCTCATGGCGCCGCTGATCCTGGTCGCGGTCATGTTCGTGCCGACGCTGATTTCGTTTGCCACCGGCCGTGTCGATGGCCGTTTCACCGGCTACCTGTTCGCCGCCGCGCCCACGCGCATCTACGAATTCGGTTTCCTCGCCTTCGGCGCCGCCTGGTGCGTCTACCTTATTGGCGTGCTATTCTTTTATGCCGCCGATGGCTTTTCGGCCGACAAGCGCAACAATGCCATGTTGTTCTGGAAGTCGATGCCGGTTTCCGATTTCAAGATGCTGCTGGCCAAGCTGACCGCGACGCTGACCATCCTTCCGGCCACGATCTACGCCACCGCTTTGCTCAGCGCCCTGTTGCTGTTCGCCATCGCCTTCGTCTCCTCCACGCTCGGCGGCGTTGGTGGCATGGCCCTCCTGGGCAATATCGCCCTGGTCTATGTGCAGATCGCGCTCAGCCTGGCTTTGGTGCTGGTCATCGGCCTCCTCTGGTATCTGCCGTTCACCGGTCTGGTCGGCGCCATGGCGACCGTGGTCGGCCGCTGGGCCATTCCGCTCTCCCTGCTGCTGCCGGGCCTGGTGGCGGTGGCCGAATGGGTGGTGCTGGGCGGTCTCAGCCCCGTCCACACGCATACCTGGCGATACCTGTCCTATCGCGCCGATTTCCAGGTCAGCCAGGGCTATATCGAAAACTGGTTCACCACCGAGGCACCGTTCAGTTTTACGACCTTTGCCAGCGACCTAATTGCCCGCACGGACTGGGTGCAGACCGGCTTGGGGGCCGTCTTCGCAGTGGTGGTGATTTACTTCGCCAGCGAATATCGCCGCCGCGTGAATGATAACTGAGCCTTGCTCACCTCTCCCTTCGGGGGAGAGGTCGGCTCGCTCTTGCGAGGCGGGTGAGGTGGCCTTTGCCGGTTGAGGTGCCTGCGGAAGGCCCCCTCACCCGACGCTGCGCGTCGACCTCTCCCCCAAGGGAGAGGTGAAGTTACCCCCGCCCCGCCAACGCCCGTCCCGTTAGCCCCTTATCCTTGCTCAGCTCCTCGGGCGTCCCCTCGAACACTACCGTGCCGCCATCCTGACCGGCGCCCGGCCCCATATCGATCACCCAATCCGCCCGCGACACCACGTCCAGATTGTGCTCGATCACGATCACCGTGCTCCCCGCATCCACCAGCCGGTCGAACAGCCCGATCAGCGTATCCACGTCATGCATGTGCAGGCCCGTGGTCGGCTCGTCCAGCACATAGATATTGCCCTTCTTGCCCAGCTCCGCCGCCAGCTTCAGCCGCTGCCGTTCGCCGCCCGACAGTGTCGAGAGCGGCTGCCCCAGCGTCAAATAGCCCAGCCCCACATCATCGAGACCCTTGAGAATCTTGGCAATCGCCGGCTCGGTGAAGAACGCCACCGCCTCGTCCACGGCGAAACTGTAGACATCGCTGATGGTCTTGCCGCGCAGATGATATTGCAGCACCTCTTCGGTGAAGCGTTTGCCCTCGCAGGTCTCGCAAACGCTGGCGACCGGGTCCATATGCGCCAGGTCCGTATAGATCACCCCCAGTCCCTTGCAGTCGGGGCAGGCGCCCTTGGAATTGGCCGAAAACAGTGCCGCCTCGACGCCATTCTCCTTGGCGAAGGCCTTGCGCACTGTGTCGAGGATGCCCGTATAGGTCGCCGTGTTGGAACGCGTCGAGCCGCGACTGAGGTTCTGGTCGATGATCACCGTATCGGGATAGGCCTTGGGCAAACACCCCTGGATCAGCGATGATTTCCCCGATCCAGCCACCCCCGTCACCGCCGTCAAAACCCCGCGTGGAAGCTTGACCGACACGTCCTTGAGATTGTTGAGCTTGGCGCCCTTGATCTCCAGCACACCATCGCTCTTGCGCAGCTTGGTCTTGAGGGGCTGGTATTTCTTCATGTGATTGCCGGTCAGGGTGCCGGAGGTGAGCAGCCCCGCATAATCGCCCTGATAGACGATCTCGCCGCCCTTGCTGCCGGCGAACGGGCCCATATCCACCACATGGTCGGCAATGGCGATCATGTCGGGTTTATGCTCGACGATCAGCACCGTATTGCCCTTGTCGCGCAATTGCTGCATCAGCCTGGCCAGCCTTCCGACATCATGGGGATGCAGGCCCACGCTCGGCTCATCGAAAACATAGGTAATGTCCGTCAGCGACGAGCCGAGATGGCGCACCATCTTGACCCGCTGGCTTTCCCCGCCCGATAGCGTCGAGCTCTCCCGGTCCAAACTCAGATAACCCAGGCCGATAGTGACCAGGTTCTCCAGCCGCAGCGCCAGTGCATTCAGCATCGGCCCCACGCTCTTGGCATCAACCCAGACCGCCAGGTCCGACACCTGCATGGCCGAGCATTCGGCAATGTTCCGGCCATTGACCCTGCTGCCCAGCGCCGCCGCATTCAACCGCGCGCCGTGGCAGGCCGGACACGTCGCCCGCGTGAAAATCCGGTCGTACTCCACCCGCACATGCGGCTGCAGGCTTTCGGGGTCCTTGCTCCCCAGCCCCTTCTTGAGCTTGGTGACAATCCCCTCATAGGTCAGCCCGATCTTGCCAACCTTGATCTTGCGACCGTCATCGAGATTGAACAAGTTCTCCCGCTCCTCGGCGGTGAACTTGGCGATCGGCTTGTCCATGTCGAACAGGCCGGAGTTCTTGTAGATCTCCCAATACCAGGTATCGACGGCGTAATCCTTGGGCAGCAGCGCGCCGGCATTGAGCGATTTGGACTCGTCGATCACTGCGGACATAACCATCGCGGCCACCTGCCCGATGCCTTCGCAATCGGGGCACATGCCGCGCGGATCGTTGTAGGAATAGAGCCCCGGCGAGCCCAGCCGCGGTTCCCCCAGCCGCGAAAACACCACCCGCAGCATCTGCGCCGCATCGGTCACGGTGGCTACGGTCGAGCGCGAATTGCCGCCCAGTCGTTGCTGGTCGACGATGATCGCCGCCGAGATGTTTTCCAGAAGGTCGGCGTCCGGCTGCCCGTAATGGGGCATGAACTGCTGCACGAAGGCCGGATAGGTCTCGTTGATCAGCCTTTGGCTTTCCGCCGCGATGGTGCCGAACACCAGCGAGCTCTTGCCCGATCCCGAAACCCCGGTGAACACCGTGATCGCCCGCTTGGGAATATCCAGCGACACGTTCTTGAGGTTGTTCTCCCGCGCCCCGCGGATCAGAATTGAACCAGACATGCCGTGTCCCTGCTCTGCTTGCTCATGACGCAATGATGCTGGCCCTGCCGACCAACGGCAATTGCCTGCCCTGATGACGACGGACGGCAGGCAGTTTCGACATGCGGCGCGATTTTATTTGCGCGTCAGGCTTATGCGTCTGCTCGGGCCGCTGCCATCAGGTTACTGCGCAGATTGCTGATGCCTTTTTGCAGGATGGCGAACTCGTCCCGGTTCAGTCCCGAGGCCTTGGCGGTCACCGCGGCAAACGGAATGCCCTTTTCGCGCGCCAGCCGTCCCGCTTCGGTCAAGCTGATGCGCACGATCCGCTCATCCTCGACCCCTCGCGTCCGCGTCACATAGCCCATCGCCTCCAGCCGCTTGAGCATCGGCGTCACCGTGCTGGGTTCGAGGAACAGGCGATCGCTCAGCCCCTTGACGGTCTGCCCATCGTCTTCCCACAGCGCGATCAGCGCAATGTATTGCGGATAGGTCAGCCCCAGCGCCTCCAGCACCGGCTTATAGACGCGCGAGAAGGCCAGATTGGCCGAATAGATCGAAAAGCACAGGAAATCGGAGAGTGGGCTGGCCTCCCCAAGGCTGGTTCTGACGGCACTCATGGCTGCCTCCTGGCGAAATAATTATCGCAATAAGCATTTTCTCGCTTGTACGTCCGGCGAGGCTGTGACACAAGCTGCATCACGATAATGATTATTACGATAATTAAGTAGTCAACCGAACCTGAAGGACAATACCATGACCATCACCGCCATCGAAAAAGTCATCTATACCGCCAAGACCCACACCACCGGCGGCCGCGACGGCGCCTCGGCCAGCTCCGATGGTCGTCTCGATATCAAGCTGTCTACGCCCGGCGGCAATGGCACCGGCACCAATCCGGAGCAGCTGTTCGCGGCTGGTTGGTCGGCCTGCTATATCGGCGCGCTCGGTGGCGCTGCCCGCGCCCTCAAGGTGAGCTTGCCGCCCGACCTGAGCGTCGATACCGAAGTTGATCTCGGCACGAATGCCAACGGTTATCAGCTCCAGGCCCGCCTCAACGTCAGCCTGCCGGGTCTGGATGCCGAGACCGCCCGCAAACTGGTCGACGCCGCGCATGAAGGCTGCCCCTATTCCAAGGCCACGCGCGGTAATATCGATGTGACCATCAATCTGGTTTGATGTTCGTCTCGTCGCTGCAATCGGCAAGCCCCGAGCTGCTCCCTCCCCCTTGAGGGGAGGGCTGGGGGTGGGGTGTCGAAGCCTCCGCGCCCCATCACTTTGCATTCGGCACCTTGATGCCACGACACCCCCACCCTAACCCTCTCCTCAAGGGGGAGGGTTAGGGTGGGGGCTCTCTGACCGGCGGCTGCCCGCTAAGCCAGCGCCGCCCCGGGCACATAGAGCATCACCGGCCGGATTTCATAAACCGCGGTGGGATTGGCGCGCCGCAAATCTCGCGCCGCCGCAATCGCGTCTTCGATACTGGGGAATTGCACTACATAAAAGCCGAGCAACTGCTCCTTGGTTTCGGCAAAGGGGCCGTCGGTGACCGTGCCGGCGCCCTTGCCGCGCAAGGTCACGGCGCCCTGGGTGGGGCCAAGCCGTGCGGCCGGTCCCAACTGCTTGTTCGCGACCAGCCGATCGTTGACCTCGAGCAGGTCGACCATCAGTGCCTTGTCTTCTTCCTCGGTCCAGGACTGGACCACGCCCTCTTCGTGATAGGCCAGAATGGCGTAATACATGCATCGTCCTCCGCGGCTTAGACGCCCGTTGGGACGATCCTAAAATCATTACCTTCGGGCAGCAACTGCCCGCCATCCACCACGATCGTGGTGCCGGTAATATAGCTGGCCTCGTCCGAGGCCAGGAACAGGAACGCGTTGGCGACATCGCGCACGCTGCCCAGCCGGCCCAGCGGAATCGCCGCCACCATTGAGGCAATATGGGCGTCGCCACGATGCTCCTGCATGCCCTCGGTCATGATATTGCCCGGCTCGACGCCATTGACGGTGATGCCGAACCCCGAAAATTCCAGCGCCGCCGAGCGGATGAACCCATTGATCCCCGCCTTGGTGGCCGAATAATGCCCATGGCCGGGGCTGGTTACATGCGGCCCGGTGATCGATGAGGTAAAGAGGATGCGCCCGTAACCCTGCGCCCGCATCGGCTTGAGCGCGGCCTTGGCGGCGTGGAAACTGCCGCGTAGGTTCACCCCCATCACCCGGTCCCAATCGTCGGACGAGGTGTCCTCGATCAACTGCCACGGATAGATACCGGCATTCTGTACGATAATGTCGAGTCGGCCGAACTTCGACAGCGCCAGCCCCACCGCCGCCTCGGCATCCACCATTTTGGAGATATCGGTATGGATGAACTGCGCGCCCAGCTCGTCGGCAGTCTTGCGTCCGGCGGCTTCCTCCCAGTCGGCCAGCACCAGGTTGGCACCTTCCTCGGCAAAGCGCTCCGCAATGCCCTTGCCGATGCCCTGCGCCATGCCGATGATGAGCGCGGTTTTCCCCGCCAGCCGTCCGGTCATGCCAGTCTCTTTCGAATAGTTTGCTTGAGCGTATCGAGCAGCACTGCCGCCAGCACCAGCAGCCCATGGATGACCTGGGTATAATGCGCCGGCAGGCCCATCAGGTTGATCGCCGTATTGATCGAGGACAGCAGCAGCACGCCCGCATAAACCCCCGGCAGCGCCCCGACGCCGCCCTTGAGGCTGACGCCGCCGATCACCACGGCCGCAAAGGCGTTGAACAACAGGCCGGTGCCCAGATTGGCGGTGGCCCCCGAAGTGCGGATCGCCAAAATCCACCCCGCCAGCGCCGCGATGGCGCCCGACAGCACGAAGGCGATCATCAGCACCTTGTCGACCTTGATGCCGGCACGGAAGGCCGCGGCCTCATTGCCGCCGATCATGATCAGATGCCGTCCGAACCGGGTCTTGGCCATCATGAACGAGAAGCCGACAAAGCACAGAATAGCGATGTAGGCCGTCAGCGGAATGCCCAAGAAGCGCTGGATGCCCAGAAACCGCAGGTCCGGTGCCAGGTTCTGCGCCGAGCGTCCGCCCGAGGCGGCCACGACAAGGCCACGCACCCAGATGTAGCTCGATAGCGTCACGATGAACGCATTCATCTTGATCTTGATCACCAGATAGCCGTTGAGCGCGCCGATGACTGCGCCGACGGCGAGGCCGATCACCAGCGACACCGGCACCACCAGCCAACCCGGCGTCAGCGTGATCCCCATGCCGATGCCGGACGATGCGAACAGGATGCCGGTCGCCATCGCGCTCAGCGCCGCGACCGATTCCACCGACAGGTCCATGTGCCCGGCGATGATCACCAGTGCCAGCCCGATCGACATCACCCCCAACACGCTCGATTGCTCGATGACGTTGGCGAAAATGCCCGGCTGGAAATAATTCGGAATGGTGGCCGAGAAGATCGCCAGCACGGCCAGCAGCATGAACCAGACGAGATTATCGAGGACGAATTCGAGCACTTTGCGTTGGCGTGGCGGCATCGCGGACTCATCTGATTGAGAATGGGGGCTCCTCCCGCGAACGGGAGGAGCGGATGGCGATTACGGGACCGAGGTCACCGGCGTTGCGGGCGGCTTGAGATTGCCCCAGAACGACGGATCATCGACATTATCCTTGGTGATCGCGGCGCCTGGGATTTTGATGGTCGGTCCCCAGGCCTCGTCGGTAACCGTCGACTTCAGGCCAAGCACGTCGTATTCGCCCGGCTCGATTTTGGTCTTGGCCACGATCTTATCCATGAACATCGCGATGGCGGCGGCCTGGGCGTAGAGCGGCTGCTCCACTTCCACCTGCATCCAGCCCTGACGGATCAGGTCGAGCGCCACCGGCGCCCCGTTCGAGCTCATCACATAGACCTCGCCCGGCTTCTTGCCGGCCGCTTCCAGCGAGGCAACGGCTGCCACGGAGAGATGAGCGGCATGGCTGAAGACGATGTCGATATCGGGATTGGCCAAGAGCTGATCCGACACGATGGTGCCGGCATTGCTGGCTTCCCACTGCATGGCGGGCTGGCTGATGATGGTCACTTCGGGGAACTTGGCCATGCGCTCCTCAAAACCCTTCTGGATGTCGAGGGTGTATGGATCCCCGGGATCGCCCAGCACCTGCAGCACCTTGCCCTTCACCGAACCATTCTTCTCGGTCAGCAGGCGCTGCACCTGCTCGGCCGCCACATAGCCGATCTCCACCGTGCCCGCCACCGAGGTGAAGTCCGACATGGTCGAGGAAATCTGCCGATCGAATTCGACCACTGGAATGCCGGCTGCGCGGGCGGCCTCCACGGACGGGGCCAGCGCGTTGAAGTCCACGGCGGCCAAAATGATCGCCTTGGGCTTGAGCGCGATGACGTCGTTCATCTGGCTCTGCTGCAAGTCGGTCTTGTTGTCGGCGTTGAGCGTGGTCACGCTATAGCCAACCTGCTTGAGGAACATTTCGATCGCGCTGACCGAGCCGGTCTGGAACTCATCGATCAGGGTGGGGACCATGTAGTAGACTTTGCCCTTGTCCTGGGCATAGGCGGGGTGCAGCAAGGCGGCCATACCGGCCAGGAGAACCATGCCGTATTTCAACAAGTGTCTCAATTCGTCGCTCCTCTGAACCGGAATTCTACTGCCCCGCGCCCATGCCCGGTCCGGCACCGGCAAGGGTCTCGCCCGTGATCATGCCGATCACTGCGTCCGCGTTTGTCTGTTTGCGTGGCACGTCGCCCGCCACTACGCCCTGGCGGATCACCACCATGCGGTCGGCGACCTGAAACGCCTGCTGCATGATGTGGGTGATGATAACCACCCCGATCCCTTGCGCCGCCACCTGCCGGATCATCTCCAGCCCACGCTTGGTCTGCTCGACGCCGAGGGCCGCGAATGGCTCGTCCAGCAGCACCAGCTTGCCGCCCCAATGCACGAACCGATTGAGCTCGATTGCCTGGCGCTGGCCGCCCGACAGATGCTCCACCTTGGTGCGCAATGACGGAATGCGGGTGCCGGCGCTGGCCATCGCCTTGGCGACCTGCTCCTCCATGCGTTTTTCATCGAGCACCTGAATGCCCATGATGGACTTGGTCAGCTCGCGGCCCATGAAGAAATTGGCCACCACGTCCACATTGGTGCACAGCGACAGGTCCTGGTAGACCGTCTCGATCCCCGCCGCCTTGGCCTGCGACGGTGACTTTGGCCGGAACTCCTTGCCCTCGAAGGTCATGCTGCCGGAGGTGGCCTCGAGCCCGCCGGAGATGATCTTGACCAGCGTCGACTTGCCCGCGCCATTATCGCCCAGCAGGGCGATGACCTCGCCCTTGGCAATGGAAAACGACACGCCCTGCAGGGCCTGCACGGCACCGTAGTTCTTGGTGATATTGTCGAGGACGAGCAGGTTTTCGGTCATGCGGCCATTCCGTTGCTGAACGGATCGCGCTTGCGCACGCGATCGGATGAGATTGCCAGCTCCTGCCGGGGTGACAGCACCCCGGACACGGCCAAAGCCGCCGCGCCGCGCAACACCGATTGGTGCCCCACCGAAGCGATGACCCGGGGCGTGGTGCGGTCGTAGCGACTGGAAATGGATGTGGGCAGGCTGCCGGTCGTTGCCACGAGCGCTTGGATCAGCTCGTCCGGCGCGATGCCACCGAGCACGATCGTCTGCGGATCGAACAGGTTCTCGATCGTCCGCACGGCGCCGTGGAAGATCGGCGTCACCGCCGCCACCCATTCCGCCGGGCTCTGCCCCCTGGGCCGATTGCTGAAACTGTCGAGCGACAGATAGCGCTCCAGGCACCCCGCATTGCCGCAGGGGCAGGGCAGCCCGCCCGGCACCGCCGGGATGTGGCCGATTTCGCCCGCATTGCCCCAGGCGCCACGCACCGGCAGGCCGTCCTGCATCATGGTGCCGCCCAGGCCCACGCCCAGGTGTAGATAATAGAACTGCGCCATCCCCGCGCCTTCGCCATAAAGCCGCACGCCCACCGCCGCGGCCACCGTATCGACCGCGATGAACGCCGGGAGTTTGGAAACTTCCTCCAGCCGCGCCCGCACCGGCACGCCGGACCAGCCGTCCAGCGTGGTCGGTCCGACAAAGCTCATGGCCTGCACATCGAACGGACCGGGCATGGCAAAGCCGACACCCAATATGCGCCCGTCAGGACGCAGCGCCCGCATTTCGGCGACCAGTTCGGCGATCAGCCGGAAGGCATCATTGGGGGTGGGATGCGGATGACTGCGCGCCGCACTGCCCAGCATGTCGCCGACGAGATTCAGCAGAGCGGCATCGACCCCGAGCGGCGTTACCGAAATGCCGATGACATAGCCGCCATCCGGATTGAGATGCAGCGTCGTCGGTGGCAGCCCGCGCCCCTTGGGTTTCTCGCGCACCGACAGCAGGTAACCCTGCTCTTCCAGTTCGCGCACGATGGTGGAAACCGTCTGCACGGTCAGCCCGACCCGCTCGGCGATATCGCCGCGCGTTGCCGCCCCGTCACTACGGATGCACTCGAGCACGATGCGCCGGTTATACGGCCGCGCCTGCTCCTGATTTGTGCCCCTCAACACCATGCCAGTCCCTCCAAGGCCGAGACTTGCACCGGGGATTTATTATGTCAAATGGATTTCAAAAATGCTTGTCTCCCAACGAGGATGTGGAACGCCCGCCGCCGTGACGTGTTGGTGAGTGCAAACCGAAGGAGGTCGATCATGCGATTTGGTGTCATGGGTACAGGACAAGTCGGCAGCACCATTGCGGGCAAGCTGGCCGCATTGGGTCACGATGTCATGCTGGGCTCGCGCGAGCCCGGTGGCAAGAACGCCAACAAACTCGGCCTGAAAGTGGGCACTCACGCAGAAGCGGCTCGCCACGGCGAATGGATCGTCGATGCCATGCCGGGCGAACACGCCATAGAGAGCCTGCGCGGCTGCGATATCGATGGCAAAATCCTCATCGATATCGGCAATTACGAGTCAGCCGTCGACCAGCCCATCATCACCCCACTGGGTGAAGCAATTCAGGCCGCGTTCCCAAAAGTGCGGCTGGTCAAAACCCTCAACAGCGTCAGCGCCCACCTGATGGTCCACCCCGCCAGCCTCGGCGCTGCGCACAGCGTCTTTATCGCCAGCAATGACGAGGCTGCCAAAGCCGACGTCACCGAACTGCTACGCGCTTTCGGGTGGCAGAACATCCTAGACCTTGGCGACCTCACTGCCTGCCGCGCCATGGAGCAGTTGGTTCCGATGTGGATGCGGCTCGAGAAGCTCTATGGGGGTCCCGATTTTAACCTCGCTGTCGCCCGGCCTCCGACCTGAATAGTTGCGTCGGGGCTACTCCGCCGATGCCTTGATGAAATCCACGAAGGCCCGCAGCGGGGCCGGCACCAGGCGGCGTCCGGGATAGTAGAGAAACGGCCCCGAAAACCGCTGCCACCACGGCTCCAGCACAGGTTCGAGGGTGCCGCTCTGGAAATGGGGGCGCAGCCAATCCTCAAACAGCCCCACAATGCCGCCGCCCGCTATCGCGACGTCGACGGCCAGGTCGCTGCCGCCGCCGGCCTGCACGATCAGCGGCCCGGTGGCATCGATCCGCACGACCTCGCCATCACGATGGAATTCCCACGGCGCCATCGCCCGGCCGGAAAAGCGACTGCGCAGGCAGGCATGATCCAGCAGGTCGCGCGGATGCTGCGGCCGCCCGTGGCGATCGAGATATTTGGGTGCCGCGCCAAGCGCATAACGCTGGGTGCGCGGCCCGATCGGCACCGCGATCATATCCTGCTCCAGCCGCTCCTCGTAGCGAATGCCAGCATCGCAGCCCACGGCCAGCACGTCGACAAAGCCTTCCTCGGTGATGATTTCCAGCCTGATATCGGGATAGGCGGCGAGGAATGGCGGCACGATCCGCGGCAGCACCAGCCGCGCCGCGCTGCCCGGCACATTGAGGCGCAACAGACCTGCCGGCCGGTCGCGAAAGCCGTTGACCACGTCGAGTGCCGCTTCCACTTCGTTCAGGGCCGGGCTCAGGCGGTCCAGCAGGCCCTGCCCGGCTTCAGTGGGAACCACGCTGCGCGTCGTGCGGTTAAGCAACCTCACACCAAGCTGCGTTTCAAGCCGCCGCACTGCCTCGCTCAACGCGGAGGCGCTGCCACCACTGGCGCGGGCGCCCTCGCGAAAACCACCGGCCCGCGCCACGGCCACGAAGGCATTCAGATCGCCCAGATCGGTTTTCATTGTTCGCTCTTCCGCACAACCCGTGCCGATTGTGTCCGGTTATCGAAAACAGATGCAACCTCTATCTATGGCGTCCTTTCCAGGAGATCCTCATGTCCAGCATCGAATCCAGCATCGAAAAATCCGGCACATTCCCCCTCGGCGGCCGCAGTGTGAAGCGGCTCGGCTACGGCGCCATGCAGCTTGCCGGTCCCGGCGTTTTCGGCCCGCCCAAGGATCGTGACGGGGCCTTCGCCGTGCTGCGCGAAGCCATCGCCCAGGGCGTCGACCACATCGACACCAGCGACTTTTATGGCCCGCACGTCACCAACCAGATTATCCGCGAGGCGCTGGCGCCCTATTCGGACGAGCTGGTCATTGTCACCAAGATCGGCGCGCTGCGCGGCACCGACGGCTCATGGAATCCCGCCTTCGCGCCCGAACAACTGACCCAAGCGGTGCATGACAACTTGCGCAATCTCGGCCTCGACGTGCTCGACGTCGTCAACCTCCGCGTCATGTTCGACACTCACGGTCCCGCCGAAGGCTCGATCGAGCCGACCCTCACCGTCCTCGCCGATCTGCAACGGCAGGGCCTGGTGCGCCATATCGGCCTGAGCAATGTCACCGCCACCCAGGTCGCCGAGGCGCAGAAAATCGCCAAGATCGTCTGCGTGCAGAACCAATACAATCTGGCCCATCGTGGCGACGACGCGCTAATCGACGATTTGGCGCGGCAGGGCATCGCCTATGTGCCGTTCTTCCCGCTTGGCGGCTTCAGCCCGCTGCAATCCTCGAGCTTGTCCGACGTTGCCCAGCGCCTTGGCGCTACGCCCATGCAGGTCGCACTGGCCTGGCTGCTGCGGCGCGCGCCCAATATCCTCTTGATCCCCGGCACCTCATCGGTCACGCATCTGCGGGAAAACCTCGCCGCAGCCGATCTCGACCTGACGGCTGATACCATGGCTGCTCTGGACGGCGTCGCGGCGAGCGCCAACGCGGCCTGACCGTCTCATCGTCATCGCAGATACAATCTGCAACCTTATCGGCCCTTCGACATTGCAGTTGCAAATCATTTGCAACTGCAATACTTATGTCGCAGAGCCGGTTTGGAGTTTTCGATGCATCGCCGTAGATTTGCCGTCCCGGGCCTGGTCGCCCAGCCTGCCGTCGAAGCCTTCTCCTCCCGCCAAACCACCATCATCGCCCGTTCGATCGCGGTGGCGCCATGACCATTGAAGCGCGCGCGCCAAAAGTATTCTCCGGCTGGAACCAGGGCCGTGGCGAGGCCTCGCTGGCCGATGTGCATCGCACCGTCAAGGTCAGCGGCAATGTGTGGCGCCGCGCCGCCGCCTTTGTGGGCCCCGGCTATCTGGTCGCCGTCGGCTATATGGACCCCGGCAATTGGGCGACCTCGCTCGCCGGCGGCTCCAAGTTCGGCTATGCGCTGCTGACCGTAGCGCTGGTGTCCAACATCATGGCCATCGTGCTGCAATCGCTCTGCGCCCGCCTCGCCATAGCGTCCGGCCGCGATCTCGCCCAGGCCTGCCGCGATGCCTTCCCGCGCCCCGTGGCCTGGGTGCTATGGGCCATGGCGGAACTGGCCATCATCGCCACCGACATTGCCGAAGTCGTCGGCACCGCCATCGGCCTCAACCTGATTTTTGGCATTCCGCTGGAAATCGGTGTGCTGATCACCGCCCTCGACGTGTTCCTCATTCTCTACCTGCAGCGTGTCGGCTTCCGCTGGGTCGAGGCGCTGGTGGTGGCCCTGCTCGCCGTCATCGCCGCCTGCTTTATCGTCCAGATTGCCATGGCCGATCCGGTCTGGGGCGATGTCATCCGCGGCTTCGCGCCGACCACCGAAATCGTTACCAATCCCGAAATGCTCTATCTGGCGCTCGGTATTCTGGGCGCCACCGTCATGCCGCATAATCTCTACCTGCACTCCGGCATCGTGCAGACCCGCGACTATGGCAATTCCATTCCCGAGAAGAAGGAGGCACTCAAGTTCGCCACCATCGACTCCACCGTCGCGCTGATGTTCGCGCTCTGCATCAATGCCGCCATCCTGATCCTGGCCGCCGCCACCTTCCACGCCGCCGGCCAGACCAATGTGGCCGAACTGGGCGAGGTTCATAGCCTTCTGGCCCCCATGCTTGGCCTCGCCATTGCGCCCACCCTGTTCGGTATCGCGCTGCTCTGCTGCGGCATCAATTCGACCGTGACGGCTACGCTGGCCGGCCAGATCGTCATGGAGGGCTTTCTCAATATCCAGCTCGCCCCCTGGCTGCGGCGGCTGATCACCCGCGCCATCGCCATCATTCCGGCGGCAGCGGTCACCATCTATTTCGGCGAAAGCGGCACGGCGCAATTGCTGATCCTGACCCAGGTCGTGCTCAGCCTGCAGCTTTCCTTCGCGGTATTCCCGCTGGTCATGTTCACCGCCGACAAGACCAAGATGGGCGCCCTCGTCGCCCCGATCTGGCTCATCGCCATCGCCGTGTTCATCGCCGTCGTCATCGCCGCGCTGAACGTGAAACTGCTCTACGACTTCGTGCTTTAGGTGGAGGCTCCGCGCACCCCCACCCAACCTCCCCCTGGAAGGGGAGGAGCCTGACGGCGTATTGAACTGGATCGAGTTCCAGGAGTGGCGCGGTCCCTCCCCCTGTCAGGGGGAGGCTAGGTGGGGGTGGCGGGCTGCCCCAACCCATCCCCTTTATCCCCACGCCACGCCCTCGCCCTAGACTCTCCGCCACAACCGGAGACTCCCATGGACGAAACTTCCCGCCTCAGCCTGCCCTTCATCATGCCCCAACAGGCACAAAAGCATGTGACCCACAACGAGGCGCTGCAGGCGCTCGACGCCCTCGTGCAGCCCGTCGTTGAATCTCGCACCATCGCCACGCCACCAACTACCCCCCTGCTCGGCGATGCCTATATCGTCGGACCGTCCGCGACCGGCGCCTGGTCCGGCCACGACAATGAGATTGCCGCCTTCCAGGCCGGCGCCTGGCTGTTCTACGATCCCGCTCCGGGCTGGCAGGTTTACGCCAGGGCCGAACACGCCATCCTGGTGTTTGATGCCGGCGCCTGGAGGGCCCTCGCCTCCAACGGCAGCGCGGGCATTCCAACCCTGGGCATCAATACCGGGGCCGACAGCACCAATCGCCTCGCCGTGGCGGCCGCCTCCAGCCTCTTCACCCATGCGGGCAACGGCCACCAGGTCAAGCTCAACAAGGCGGCCTCCGGCGATACCGCCAGCCTGCTCTACCAGACCGGCTATTCGGGCCGCGCCGAAATGGGCTTGATGGGCGACGACTTTTGGCGCCTCAAGGTCAGCGCCAATGGTTCGAGCTGGTTCAACGCCATGACGGTGGACAATGCCACGGGCGGCATCACCCTCGTGGCTCCGCTGCGTCCCGCCACCGACAATGCCATCACGCTTGGCGCCAGCGGCGCGCGCTGGTCCGCGGTCTGGGCCGCCACCGGCACCATCCAGACCTCGGACGCGCGGCAGAAAACCGATATCGTGCCGTCCGATCTTGGCCTCGATTTCATCCTGGCATTGCAGCCGGTGTCGTATCGCTGGCTGGTCGGCGGCAACGAGGATGGCACCGCGCGTCCCGGCCGCCGCACCCATTACGGGTTGCTGGCCCAGCAGGTCAAAGCCGTGCTCGACACACTCGGCTGCGCCGATTTCGCCGGCCATGTGCAGGCCGACCCACTCGACCCCGAAAGCGAGCAGGGTCTTCGGTATGACGCCTTCATCGCCCCCCTAATTGCCGCCGTGCAGGAGCTGACGAAGCGGGTTGAGGGGTTGGAATTGGCATCGCAGTAGGCTTGGTCCGACCTAAGTCGTCACCCTCCCAATGAGGCACCAAGCCTCCCACCCACCGACCTTCCCCCGGACTTGATCCGGGGGCCACTCTCAACCCGGCACAAGGGACGAGAGACCCGCGGATCAAGTCCGCGGGAAGAACCGAGGGTGGGGAATTTTTCCGCAGCAAACGATACCCAGGCGTGACGTCGCTCGCTTCACCTCTCCTCTCCCCCGGAGGCAGAGGTGAAGCAGTCTAAATCTTCAGTCCCCGGATCAGCGCCTTGATGCTTTTCCGATAGCCCGGCAGCTCCTCCGCATTCGCCAGCGCCGCGCGGTCGAACATCGTATTCAGCAGGTGCGCCAAGGGCAGGACCGGCAGGTCGCGGATCGACTTGGCATTGATCGCCTCGCTCACCCCCTCGATCAGCGTACGCAGCCCATAGCGCGCATTGATGGCGTCCAGTGCCTCGCGCCCCAATACGGCTGGCGCATCGATCAGCAGGATCTGCCGCCGCCCGGCATCCTGCATGGCGGTGAGAAAGGCGTCGCCGCCCTCGATCAGCGCCTTGACGGGCCCCGGCTCGTCCTCGCTTTCACTGGCGGCGTTGATCGCCATGGCGAGCAATGCGTGCTCCTCCTCCACCACGGCTGCGAACAGCGCCGCCTTGTCGGCAAAATGGTGGTAGAGCGCGCCGCGCGTCAGGCCCGCAGCGGCCACGATTTCCGGGGTGCCCGTGCCCACATACCCCTTATCGGCAAAGCATTTTCGTGCCGCCGCAAGCAGTGCCCGAATGGTCTCGGTCCGCCGTTCCTCCTGCGTCCGCTTCAAACCCTCTTGCATAAAAACACTCTGTATGTAAAAACTAGATACACACAGTTTGTAATTTATAGAGCGCTAACGCAAGGAGACTTTGATGAACCTGACCGGTAGCTATCCGGTGCTGCTCGTGGCCGATGTCGCCCCCATTGCGGCCTTCTACCAAACCCATTTCGGCTTCGAGGTCGTCTTCGCCAGTTCCTGGTATGTACATCTGCGCGCCACCCACACCGGCGGCACCGTGGAACTGGCGATCATGGACTACCGCCACGACACGATCCCGCCGGCCGGCCGGCACAAGACCAGCGGGCTACTGCTCAGCTTCGAGGTTGCCGACGCGGCGGCCGAATATGCCCGCCTCGCCCCCAACGTGACCGTGTTGCAGGCCTTGCGCGACGAACCCTTCGGTCAGCGCCACTTCATCTGCGCCGACCCCAATGGCGTGCTGCTCGATGTGATCACCCCGATCGAGCCTGATCCGGAATGGCTGGCCGCGCAGTCATAGGGGGCCGACATCGCACTGCCGACGCCGGCACCAGCGGTTAGGGGCGCTGCGTCAGGCCGGCGACGTCGGCCGCGTTGAAGTGCAGCGTGATGTCCGCCTCCCGCGATGGGTCGATGACGCCACCGACATATTGGCGCTGCTTGAGCGCCATGGTCTGCGCCGCCGCGTCATAGGACAGGTAGAGATAGTCGAAGCAGTCGTCGGTATTGCCGCTCTGGTTGGCATAGACCTCGGCGCGCAAGGCATCCAGCGCGCGCCCGCCAATCACGCTGCCGTCGGTACGGTTGACGGCGCGGGTCGAGGGCACTTTGTCATAACCGTATTCGCACAGCAGCTTGTCGTCGAACTGAGCCTTGTCGACAAAGCTCACGTCGGTGTCGCTGTTCCACGCATTGGTGGATTCGTAGACCACGCCCTCGGGGCCGCTCGCCACGTTGAGATAGATTTCGGCCCAGTCGCAGGTGTCGCTGTCCTCGTTGTAGCACCAGATTTCCGCTTGCCGCATCAGTGCCTGCACATCCTCGACATGCACCGGCTTGCCGGATTTATAGGTGTTGGAAATCGCTTCGGGCGACGGATCGATGGCAAAGGCCGGGCTGACCAAAGCCAGCAGCGCGGCGGCGGCAAGAAGCAGGTTTTTCATCGGAACTCTCCCCGAGGCAGTGTTGATCCAATCTAGCCCAAACGCCCCATAGGCGGAATTGCGCTTCGGCAATCAGGGTTGACGAATGCGCATGAATGTAACATTAACAGTTACATGAAACGCTCCGCCCGACTTTCCGTCGCCCTGCACGCACTCGTTCACCTCGTGGACAAGCCCGAGGCGATAACATCCACCATCCTGTCTGAATGCCTGATGACCAACCCGGTCGTCGTGCGCCGCGTCATGGGCGAGTTGCGCGAGGCGGGCATCGTTTCCTCGGCCAAAGGCCATGATGGCGGCTGGCGGCTGACGCGCGCACCCGGCGAGGTGTCGCTGCAGGATGTTCACGCCGCCTTGGGCGAAACCCTGCTGCTGCGCGCCGAAAGCGATCCCGGCGATACCGCCTGCACCATCGTGCGCACCGTCGATCGCGTCATGACCGATTTTCTCGCCGATGCCGAAGCGCTGCTCGCGGCTCGGCTCAAGCGCATTTCCCTGGCCGATCTGGCGCGCAACAGCGCCCACGACCACAAGACCATTCCCGGAGTTTGAACAATGGACCACGTCCTCGTCATCGGCGGCAGCTTTGCCGGCCTGTCGGCAGCTTTGCAATTGGTGCGCACCGGCCGCCGCGTCACCGTGCTCGATACAAAACTGCCCCGCAACCGTTTTGCCCATGCGGCCCAAGGCCTTTTGGGTTTCGATGGCGTCAGCCCCTGGGACATCCGCCAGAAGGGCGAAGCCAATGTGCTGGCCTATCCCACCGCCAGCATTGTCGAGGCCAAAGCCGTGTCCGCTCGGATCATCGAAGGCGGCTTTGCGGTCACCGATGAGGCGGGCACGGAGCGGCAAGCCCAGCGCCTCATTCTCGCCTATGGCCAGACCGACGTGATGGTGGACCTTCCCGGCTTTGCCGAATGCTGGGGCAATACCGTAGTGCCGTGCCCCTATTGCCACGGCTACGAAGTCGCCAATCAGCGGCTGGGCCTGCTGTATTCCAGCGCCATGTCGCTGCACGGCGCCAATTTGATCCGCGATTGGAGCGACCGCATGACGCTGTTCACCGATGGCAATGACATCCCCGATGACGAGCGCCACAAGCTCGCCCAGCGTGGCATTGCGCTGGTGGAGGGCAAGGTCGCCGAACTGGCGCACACCAATGGCAAGCTCAGCGCCGTCGTGCTGACCGATGGTGCGCGCGTCGAACTCGACACGCTGTTCGCCCACACCCGTAGCGCGCCGTCGTCCAACCTGCACCAGGCCCTGGGCCTCGAAACGGTCGACGGCCCGATGGGTCCGTACATCAAGATCACCGACAGATACGAAACCAGCCTCACTGGCGTCTATGCCGCAGGCGACAGCGCCAACCTGATGCCCAATCTCAACTTGGCCCTCGCCAGCGGCGCCATGGCCGGCGTGATGTGCCATCAGTCGATGCTGGGGTAGGGGCACCCCTTCCTCACCTCGCCCCTCCGGGGAGAGGTCGGCTCGCTCTTGCGGGCCGGGTGAGGGGGCCTTTACTGGGTGAGGTGCCTGTCGAAGGCCCCTCATCCAGTAAAGGCCCCCTCACCCGCAAGGCGAGAAGGAAGAGAGAACCTACCAGCGCGGCTTATGATCCAGTTGCGCGCCCGCCGTCGCCGCGTCGATTGCGGCAATTTCTTCCGCGCTCAGCTTGAGATTATTCAGCACGCCCAGATTGTCCTTGAGCTGATCGAGCGTGCGCACGCCGATCAGCGCCGAAGTCATTTCGGGACGCCGCAGCACCCAGCTCAGCGCCAGTTGCACCATGGATTGCCCACGGCTGCGGGCGATGGCACCGAGCTTCTCCACAGCGTCGAGCACGCGCGGCTCGATCGCATTGGCGCGCAAGGAGCCGTTTGGATCTTCCGCCCGCGTGCCCTCGACCGCGCCCTTATTGTATTTGCCGCTCAACACACCCTGCGCCAGCGGCGAAAACGCGATCACGCCGATGCCAAGCTCGCCGCAGGCGTCGATGGTGTTGTCGTTCTCGAACCAGCGATTGATCATCGAATAGCTCGGCTGGTGGATAGTCGTCGCCACCCCCATGTCCTTGAGGATGCGATAGGCCTCGCGCGTCTCCTTCTCGGGGTAGCTGGAAATGCCCACATACAGCGCCTTGCCGCTGCGCACGGCCTGCGCCAGCGCGCCCATGGTTTCTTCCAGCGGCGTCTCGGGGTCGAAGCGGTGCGAATAAAAAATATCCACATAGTCGAGCCCCATTCGCTTGAGGCTCTGGTCGAGGCTCGCCATGAGGTACTTGCGGCTGCCGTGGTCGCCATAGGGTCCCGGCCACATCGTATAGCCGGCCTTGGTCGAAACGATCATCTCGTCGCGATAGGGCCGGAAATCGCGCGCCAGCACCTGCCCGAACAGCTCCTCGGCCGAACCGGCGGGCGGACCGTAATTGTTGGCCAGGTCGAAATGCGTCACGCCGGCGTCGAACGCATGACCGAGGATTTCCATGGCGCTGGGATAGTCGCGGGTGCCGCCGAAATTCTGCCACAGCCCCAGGCTCACCACGGGCAGCTTCAGCCCGGATTTGCCCGAAGCGCGATATTGCATGGTGTCATAGCGTGCGGTATCGGACCGATAGGTCATGGTGTGCCTCTCAAAGGTTTGACGGTGATGGCTGGCAAGCCCCCGCTTGGCGCGGGCCGCGGCCTGATGCTAGAAGCGGGCGCTATGCACCCGATCCAATTTGATATGAGCGCCAATCTGCCCCAAGCCGAGCTACCATACAAGGTCATGGCGCTCTATAAATTCGCCGATCTGCCCGATGCCGCAGCGCTCCAGCCGGTGCTCGCCAAATTCTGCTGCGCCCGCGATATCAAGGGCACATTGATCCTGGCGCCCGAAGGCATCAACGGCACCGTCGCCGGCACGCCTCACGCTATCGAGGCGCTCGCGCACTATTTGCAGACCGATAGTCTCTTCGCCAATCGCCTCGACGGCGCCGAGATCAAATACTCGTCCGCCGCCACCATGCCCTTCCTGCGCATGAAGGTTCGCCTCAAATCCGAAATCGTTACCTTGCGCGCGCCCGAAGCCAATCCCGCCAAAACGGTCGGGACCTATGTGCAGCCGAAAGACTGGAATGCGCTGATCGAGCGCAATGACGTCGTCCTCGTCGATACCCGCAACGACTACGAGGTCGGGCTGGGCACCTTCACCAAGGCGCTCGATCCGGCGACGAAGAGCTTCACCGAGTTCAAGGATTTTGTCGCCCAAAACCTCGATCCCGCCCGCGACAAGAAAGTCGCCATGTTCTGCACCGGCGGCATCCGTTGCGAAAAGGCCTCGTCCTACCTGCTCAGCCAGGGTTTCGAGGAAGTCTTCCACCTCAAGGGCGGCATTCTGGGCTATCTCGAACAGGTCCCCGAAGCCCAAAGTCGCTTCGAGGGCGAATGCTTCGTCTTCGACGAGCGTGTCTCGGTCGGCCATGGCCTGGCGCTCGGCGATGCCACCCTCTGCCGCGCTTGCCGCCATCCGCTGACCGCCGAAGACCGCGCCGATCCCGCCCACCGGGACGGCATTTCCTGCCGCCACTGCGCCGGCGACATCCAAAAGCACGCCGCCGCTGCCGAACGCCAACACCAGATCGATCTCGCCAAAGCCCGGGGCACCGACCATCTCGGCGACGCCGCCCACGCCATGGCCCGCGCCAATAAAGCCGAAAAGCTTGAGCGCATCGAGGCCGACCGGGCCCGTGCCAAGGCGCGCTCCTAGATCAGCAGGCCTGCCTCCTTGGCCGCCGGCATGAAGCTGCGGCTCACCGGCAGGCGCGTACCATTGTGCAATTCCAGCGCCACCTTGCCATTGGCGCGCACCACCTGCCGCACCGCGTCCAACGCCACCCAATGGCCCCGATGAATCTGCAACCCAATGACGTTGCCAGTCTCCCGCATTGCGTCCGACAGGCGCATCAGCACCAGTCCATGCCCCTTGTCGGTCACGACATCCACGTAATGATCCGAGACCGACAGATGCAGCAGCTTGCCGCGCTGCGGATGCGCTAGCCGCTGCAGGATTGGCGGCGGCTCCGGCGCTGCCGGCAATGCGATAGGCGCTACCGGCTCGGTGCGCGCCATCACCACCATCATTGCCGCCATGGCGCCAGATACCACCAGGCAATAAAACCATAGCCGCAGCGGCGGCACCTGCACTCCGGGCGAGGCGATCAGCGTCACCCCATAGGCCACGATCCACGCCGGAACGCTGCTGACGAGGCTCGCCACCACGACGCGCTGTACCGGGTGTTGGACCCGGCTCGCCAACACAGTCAGCGTCACGCGCGCCACCGCCCGGCTGCTTACGAAACTCAGCACCACGATGGCCAGCCAATAGAGCAGCCGCCCCGGCAGGTCGAACTGGCTGAGCGTATCGAAGGGGCCCGAAATCGCCAGCACCACACTGGCCGCCGCCATGCCGGTCAGCGCCCGCGGCGAGCTCAGGCTGGCCTGCATTTCACGCAGCGCAGAATGCAGGGGCGGTTCGTTCACGTACTGGGCTTTCGTTTTGCGCATTCTGGTTTGCTTGCCTCCAAGCATAGCGCCACACCGGCCGCCGACAAGTCCGCCACGTCCGGCGACCACAGCAAACGAGATCCATCATGACCGCAATCGTCACCGCCATCACCCAGATCATCATTCACACCCCGGCCTGGGTCTGGCTCGTGCTGGCGCTGCTCGTCTGGCGCGGCCTCAAGAGCGCCCAGCCGCGCAGTGTCGGCCTCGGCAAGCTGCTATTGCTGCCGGCCGCGCTCGTGCTGGTCTCCGCCTATTCCATTGCGGGCTCCGGCCTTTCGAGCGCCACCCTCGCCGGCATGGCCGTCGGCGCCCTTGCTGGTGTCGCCGCCGGCCTGGTTCTCGAACGCCGCAATCCCGCCACCGCGCTGGGCGGTGGCCAGCTCCGCCTTGCGGGCGAATGGGCCCCGCTCTGTGTGATCCTCGCCATTTTCCTCACCCACTATGTGGGCGCCGTCGCCGGCGTCATGGCGCCCACCTTCGCCGCCAGCGCTCCGTTCCTCATTGCCATGGCCGCCATCTCGACGTTCTCCAGCACCATGCTGGTCACCCGCACCGTGTTGCGCCTGCGGATCCTGCTGGCCATCGCGCCGCTGGCCGCCTAAGCCCTCGCCCAAAACCCGAGCAGCTCCGCCCGGAACTGCTCGGTCGCATCCAGGTTGGCGCAATGGCCGCCATTGGGCAGCTCGGTCACCCGCCAGTTCTCCCGCGCGCCGATCCGCCGGAGTGCCGGCTTCAGCACCAGATTGACCGCCCGGTCCATGCCCCCCACCAGAATCAGCATCGGCCCGCTCCAGCCCAGCGCGTTGGCGGTCAGGTCATAGGCCCGCACATGCCCCGTAATGGCCTGCCCCACGCGCGGATCGAAGGCCGCGATCATCTCGGCGATCAGCGTGCGCCCCGCGCGTTCCCGCGTCGTGCTGACGGCCGTCAGTTCCGACAGCCAGCCCTTGCCCAGCACCCGATAGAGCAGCGGAAACACCGGGCCGGTAATGACCGGCAATTTCAATCGGAACGCGGTGCCGAACAGGCCCAGGCTCAAAAAACGTTCCGGCGCCATGCCCAGCATCTGCAAGGCGATGATCCCGCCCAGCGAATTGCCCACCCAATGGGCCGCGGTGACGCCGGCATTGTCGAGCAGGGCCAGCATATCCCCTGCCATCACCGGAATGGCAAAGCCGGCCCTGGTATAGCCCGCCGGAAACTCCGAACGGCCATGCCCTCGCACATCGGGCACGATGACGCGGTAGCCCAACCCGGCAAAATAGCGCGCATCGGCCTCGAACTGCCGCCCATTCGCCGCCAGCCCGTGGCACAGCACGATCGGCACCCCATCGCGCGGTCCGGTTATGCCGTAAAACACCCTCGTGCCGTCAGCGCCCCTGAAAGTCCGGATTTCCAAACGCGATACCTCTCAGGCATTACCGATCAAGATGCCCGCCGCGAACACCAGCGAGCCCCCCAGCACCACCTGCAGGACGGCGCGCCAGAATGGCGTTTGCATAAACCGGTTCTGGATGAAGGCAATAGCCCATAGTTCGATCAGCACCACCACCACGGCGATCGCCGTCGCGGTGAAAAAGTCGTGGATCAGGTAGGGCAAAGCATGACCCAGCCCGCCAAGGGCCGTCATCACCCCGGCCGCCATGCCGCGTTTGAGGGGCGAGCCGCGCCCGGTCAGCTTGCCGTCATCAGCCGCCGCCTCGGTAAAGCCCATGGAAATCCCGGCGCCCACCGCCGCCGCGAGACCGACCAGAAATGTCTGCCACGTATCGCCCGTCGCAAAGGCCGCGGCAAACACCGGCGCCAGCGTCGATACCGAGCCGTCCATCAGCCCGGACAGGCCCGGCTGCACATAGGTCAGGACGAACTGGCGGTGCGCCTCGCTCTTTTCGCTGCCGCGGCCCTCGGCGCCCAGTTCGCTCTCATCCAACCGGTCGGCCGCATCGGCATGCTTGCGCTCCTCGCGCGCCAGATCGCCCAGCAGCTTGCGGATGCCGGCATCCTGGCTCTGCTTGGCGGCTTCCAGATAGAACCGATAGGCGCCTTCCTCCATTTCCCAAACCTGCTGCCGCACCGCCTCCAGCGTCAGCGTCTTCAATAGCCAGATCGGCTTGCGCGGAAGGAACCCACGCACATCCTCGCGCCTGATCGGCACCAGCCGCGTGCCGAACCGCTCCACATAAAGATCCAGCAAGCGCCGCCGATGCCCATCCTCCTCGGCCGCCATGCCCTCAAAGATCGCCGCCGATCCCGGATAGAGCGCCGCCAGCCGGCTGGCGAATTCCGAATAAATCCGCCCGTCTTCCTCCTCCGCCGTCACCGCCAAAGCCAGAATTTCCCGCTCGTCCAGCGAGGCAAAATCACGGCGATGATCGAAACGGAGGGAAAACATGGCGGCTCACAGTTTAGAATTGTTCTAAACTATGAATAAGGTGGTTCGGTCTGGAGCGCAAGCTACCAGCAACCCACCGTCCTTCCCGCGGGCTTGACCCGCGGGCCACTATCCTCGTCACCAGCTTTCGTGCTTGCGCTCCGAGACCCGCGGGTCAAGCCCGCGGGCAGGACGGTGGTCGTGGATATAAGGAGGCCTGAGACGCAGCGCCGTAGGGATATTTACGGCCTTCCTCGACTATATCCCCACCCACCGTCCTTCCCGCGGGCTTGACCCGCGGGCCTCTCGCCGCATTTATTGAACGTCATGGCAGGCTGGCTCTACATCATGGCAAACCGGCGCTTCGGCACCATCTACGTCGGCGCCACGGTCGATCTGCCGCGGCGCGCATGGGAGCACCGCAACGATGTCGTCCCGAGCTTCACCCGCTACCATCAATGCCACCTGCTCGTCTATTTCGAGGATTACCAGGACATGCATCGCGCAATGCAGCGCGAGCACAACATTAAGCACTGGCCGCGTGCCTGGAAGGACGCGCTCATCGAAAAGGACAATCCCAACTGGGACGACCTTTATGCGATGATTGCGCTGGGCTGATCTGGCGACGACGCCGCATCCAGTCGCCACTCTCACTACACCGCCATCGCGCTCCCACTGTCGCCACCCCATCCACCACCCTTCCCGCGGGCTTGACCCGCGGGCCTCCCACCGCTCGCGCCGTGTTGAGGGTGGCCCGCGGGTCAAGCCCGCGGGAAGGACGAGGTTGTGGCGGCAGATTGGACAAACCGACCAGCGCTGGTTTCACCCCCTAATCCCTCTGACTTCCCCTCAGTCCTCAGTCCTCAGTCCTCAGTCCTCAGTCCTCAGTCCTCAGCCGTCGCCCCCACCAGCCCAAGTTGCCTTGCCGACGACCCCCGCGACTGATGCACATAACCCAGCACCGATGCCGGCACTTCCTGCGCCAGCCACTCGCGAAACAGCCTGGTCTTGCGCGGTTCCCGCCGCCCCGTGGTCACCGCCAGCCAATAGCCCAGCGGCCCTTCCACGCTCAGCTCGAATGGCCGCACCAACCGGCCATCGCTGACCGCGTCGGCGCTCATCATGTCGGCGGCAATCAATACCCCCTGCTCAGAAATCGCGGCGTCGAAGGCCAGCGACGCATCCGAATAGGTCGGCCCGGCAAATTTCAGTTCGGGATCGATCCCCGCCGCCGAGCGCCATAGTGGCCAGCTCAACATCGAGGTCTGATCCTGGATCACCGGCACCTTGGCCAGGTCACCCGGCGCCTTGAGCAAAGCCGCAACGGGCGGTGCACAGACCGGCTGATAGGCCGCGCCGCCGATCAGTGTCGTGGTGACGCCCGGCCAGCGCCCGTCGCCATAGCGGATGCCGCAATCCATATCGGCCCGCGACAGGTCCAGCATTGCCGCCGTCACCGTCAGCCGGATCTCGATTTCGGGATGCAGCGCGGTGAACTTGTTGATCCGCCAGATCAGCCAGCGCGAGGCGAAAACGCTGCCCACCGTCAGGTTCAGCACACCCTCGTCACTGCCGCGCAGGCTCGCCAACCCGTCCTGCAGCGCCGAAAATCCCGCCGTCAATTGCGGCAACGCCTGTCGCAAAGCCGGCAACGGCACGAGGCCATGGGACGTGCGCCCGAACAATTCCATGCCGAGCCGCTCCTCGGCCCGTCGCAAATGCTGGCTGACCGCGCCCACGGTCACGCCCAGTTCTTCGGCCGCCGGCGCCAGCGCACCGCGCCGGGCGACAATTTCAATAGCGCGAACCGCATTGAGCGGGATGGGAAAGGGGTTGCTCATATAGATTATCTATAGCGGCCGCTCGACCTTGTCCATTGCGATGGTGCCGCGACAAGCCCATTTTGGCCGCTGTCGGTCGCTGCAGAACAGGAAGGAGAATACAAAATGTCGCCATTCAAATCGATCCTGCTCCGGGTGGGGCGCCTCATCGCCGGTGCGCGCACCCAGCAAGTCGATCCCGACGCCATGAATTTGTACGATTGGGCCGACCTGCCAGCCTATCATCCGCGCGCCGAGGCCGGTTGCGCCGTGCTGAGGCCATAATCGGGGCATTGAAGAGGGCAACGACTTTTCGGAAACGGCTCTGCCGCTTCCGCCCCCTTCAAGGAGTTGCTCCATGATCCGTTCGCTCGCGATTGCCGCCTTTGTCCTCGCCACCGCCGGGGCGGGTTTTGCCCAGGAAGCGTCGACAACGACGCCGGCGCCCACCGATATCCAGATCGAGCCCGGCGCCACCATCAATGTCATGTCCAAGCAGGCCAATATGCTGACCGGCATCTACGCCACCCAGGCGGTGATCGACATTTGCGCCATCACCGTGCCCGAGCCGGTCGCCACCAAGATGGGCAATGATCGCAAGCGCTTCGAGACCGGCGTCGGCCTTGATGCCACCGGCGCCACCGAGGCCTATGACAAGATCAAGACCAGCGTCACCGCCACCAAGCCCGACTGCGCCGAAGGCAGCGCCGATCGCAAGAATGTCGAGGCCGTCTTGGCGCTCTACGCGGGGAACTAGTCACCCGCTCAGCCCCCCTTCACCTCGCCCCTCCGGGGAGAGGTCGGCGGCGCGGGGCCGGGTGATGGCCTTCCTGCGACGTCCCGCTACTCACACAGCCGCGCCGTGCACGTCTTGCCATGACACCCCAGATCGACATGAATATGGTCGTGATGCAGGGCATTGGCTTCCGGCCCCAGCGTCGTGGTAAAATGCCCGCAAGCCGCATCATGGGCAAATTTGACGATGCGACTGCCCTGCTCTTCCGTGCCGGTCCAGCCTTCTTCGACCGTCACGTTGCGACCGTCCTCCAGCTTAAACCCCACCACGTCAAGCGCATCAGCAAAGGCGTGGAACGACAGGTTGCCTTCGGCCGCATTGTTGACGTTGCGGCACATATAGCCGGTGCCTACCGTCACGCTGGCGATAGAGGTATCGTCATGCGCCTTCACATAATTGTCGACCTCGGCGATCCATTCCGGCAGCGCCGTCGCCATGCCGCAATCGGTCACGGCCTCGGTGTTGAACGGCACCATCCGCCCATTCACCAGTACCCCGGTGACCGATAGCGGCGATTGCGACTTGCATTGCCCGTCGCTGATTGGTGGCAGCGCCTTGGCCTCCACCTGCCCCGTCAGCATGGCCGGGCACGCCGTCTGAAAAATCCGCGCCGGCTCGGCTTCTGCCGCCGGCTTTGGCGCGGCCTCAGGCGCGGGTTGCGCGGGCAAGTCTTGCGCCGCAGGCGGCACGGCTTGCTCGGTCGGCTTCTGCGTTTCGGCTTGTTCAGGCTTGGGCGCCTCGACCGGCTCTTCCGGCCGCTCCCGCGGCAAGCTCACTCCGGGCGGCTCCACCACCGGCGGGGCTGGCGGCACCGGCTTGGTCACCTCCGGCGCCGTAGGCTTGACGGGCTCGATCACCACTGGCGTTTCGGGTCCGCCCAGGTCAGCCGGCCGCCGTTGTGGGATCGGCGGCGCTTCGTCGGTCACGACGGGCTTGGGTCGCCGCGGCGTCTGCTCGGGCTTCTGGGTAATCCCCTCCACCATGTCGCGCAGAGGCTGGAAAATATCCTGCCCCGCCGCCGGTAGCGACAGCAGGGCAAAAAGGGCGATCGGCAGTGCAATGGATATCCGCATATGGCCCCAACGCTCGGCCCTGGCGGCGGTTGCGTCAGGCGCGCTCGATTCGCAGGGTGAAGCAATTATTGGTGGCGCTGCGCATATGCACATAGGCGACGTCGTCACGCTCCAGCAGCATCGCCGCCTGAGCCCCGATTTCGTCCGGCGCCACCACGATGCCGGTGCCGTAAACGATCCGGTCGTTTGCGCCATAGCCGCGCAGGATCTGCCGGTTGTTCCCGCCCTGGTGCCGCGCTGGCAGGCCGTGTTCGGGCGCATGGGCCGGGCACGCCTCGGCATGCAGGAAGACCGGCCCGATCTCGGCATAAGGCTGCGGCGCCGGGAACGGCCGATAGGCCAGGGTCAGATAGGGCTCGCCGGCCTCCACATATTTCAGGCAATGCCGGCACGGCACGCCGTCGCCATCCGAAATCCCCCGCTCCGGCGCCTGCCCGTTGGCGTCGAGTGCCCCCGCCCGATAGGCAGCCGCCACGTCGGTCGGCATGCCCAAAAATCGCAATGTCATGGTCGTTCTCCTGGCTTTTGCCCCATCAACCATGTGGGCGCCGGCTCCACGACCCGCTTTTGACACCACGACGCGCTGTTAACCCGCTCTAAACCATCTTTGCGCGCGGTCCCGCGTCTGCTATCAGCGCGCTCATGACAACGCCGCTCAAAAATATCCGCAATTTCTCCATCGTCGCGCATATCGACCATGGCAAATCCACGCTTGCCGATCGCCTCATCCAGCTGACGGGTGGGCTGGAGGTGCGCGAGATGAAGGAGCAGGTGCTCGATTCGATGGATATCGAGCGCGAGCGCGGCATCACCATCAAGGCGCAGACCGTGCGCCTCAAGTATCACGCGGCCGATGGCGAGGATTATATCCTCAACCTGATCGACACCCCCGGCCATGTCGACTTCGCCTACGAAGTCTCCCGCTCGCTGGCCGCCGTCGAAGGCAGCCTCTTGGTCGTCGATGCCTCCCAGGGCGTCGAGGCGCAGACCCTGGCCAATGTCTACCACGCCATGGACGCCAACCACGATATCGTCACCGTCCTCAACAAGATCGACCTGCCCGCCGCCGAGCCCGAGCGCGTCAAGCAGCAGATCGAGGACGTCATCGGCATCGACGCATCCGATGCCGTGGAAATCTCCGCCAAGTCGGGCCTCGGCATCGACAAGGTGCTCGAAGCCATCGTCACCCGCCTGCCGGCCCCCAAGGGCGATATCAACGCGCCGCTCAAGGCACTGCTGGTCGATAGCTGGTACGATACTTACTTGGGCGTCGTCGTCCTGATCCGCGTCATCGATGGCACGGTGAAAAAGGGCCAGAAGATCCGCATGATGAATGCGAACGCGGCCTATGAGCTGGACCGCGTCGGCGTCTTCACCCCCAAACTGGTCGATATCGGCGAGCTTGGCCCCGGCGAAATCGGCTTTTTCACCGCCGCCATCAAGGAAGTCGCCGATACCAATGTCGGCGATACCATCACCGACGACAAGCGCCCCACCGCCGAGGCCTTCCCCGGCTTCCGCCCGGCCCAGCCCGTGGTGTTCTGCGGCCTGTTCCCGGTCGATGCCTCCGAGTTCGACGAGCTGCGCGCCGCCATGGGCAAGCTGCGCCTCAACGACGCCAGCTTCTCCTTCGAGATGGAAACCAGCGCTGCCCTCGGCTTCGGCTTCCGCTGCGGCTTCTTGGGCCTGCTGCACCTGGAAATCATCCAGGAGCGGCTCAGCCGCGAGTTCGATCTCGACCTGATCGCGACCGCCCCCTCGGTGGTCTACGAAGTCGCCATGCGCGATGGCGAAACCCTGATGCTGCACAATCCGGCCGATCTGCCGGATGTGATGCAAATCGAGGAAATCCGCGAGCCCTGGATCAAGGCCACCATCCTCACCCCCGACGAATATCTCGGCAGCATTCTCAAACTCTGCCAGGACCGCCGCGGCATCCAGCGCAACCTGTCCTACGTGGGCAATCGCGCCATGGTGGAATACGATCTGCCGCTCAATGAAGTGGTGTTCGATTTCTACGATCGCCTCAAGTCTATTTCCAAGGGCTATGCGAGCTTCGATTATTCCCTGGCCGATCACCGCCCCGGGGACCTGGTCAAGCTGACCATTTTGGTCAATGCCGAGCCCGTCGACGCCCTCTCCATGCTGGTGCATCGCACGGTGGCGGAAACCCGCGGCCGCATCATGTGCGAAAAGCTCAAGGAGCTGATCCCCCCGCATCTGTTCGTGATTCCGATCCAGGCCGCCATCGGCGGCAAGATCATCGCCCGCGAAACCGTCCGCGCCATGCGCAAGGACGTGACGGCAAAGTGCTACGGCGGCGACGCCACCCGCAAGCGCAAGCTGCTCGACAAGCAGAAAAAGGGCAAAGCCAAGATGCGCCAATATGGCAACGTGAACATCCCGCAAGAGGCGTTCATCAAGGCGCTGAAGATGGGTGACGAGTAACTAGTCGCCGGCGCCTTCGCGCAAAATCGCTCCGGTGGAGCGATTTTAGGTGGCTAGGCCCGGAGAGCTATGCTCGCAGGGCCCAGGTTCTCCGCGAGCACAATCCCTCTTCACCTCTCCCTTCGGGGAGAGGTCGGCGCGCAGCGCCGGGTGAGGGGGCCTTCCTTCAGACTCCCCCCAGCCAATCACGCCAGCTTCGCATCCAGCGTGATGGCAATCGCCCCCAGGGCGTTGGAAACCGGACAGGCCGCCTTGGCCTTGTCGGCGATTTCGGCAAACTTGGCCGCATCGATGCCGGGCACCGTGCCGACAAGGGTCAGCGCGCTGCTGGTAATCCCGGTCCCCGGGATCAATTCCACCACCGCCGACACCTGCAACTGGGTTGCCACCGTGCCGTTTTCCGCCAGGAAATGGGCCAGCTGCATGGCAAAGCACCCCGCATGCGCCGCTGCAATCAACTCCTCGGGATTGGTGCCCGATTGGCCGGTTTCGTCAACAAAGCGCCCCTTGAACGTATAGGGCAGGGTTTTGAGAGCGCCGCTTTGGGTGTCCAGCGTGCCATTGCCCTCGGTCAGTGAGCCAGTCCAGTTCGCCGTCGCGCTGCGCTTCATCGTACAAATCCCTTGGTTGGACAAAAGGTGTCGTTGCGCGTGCCGCGCCCCGACAGGAATGCAAAGGCCAAGGCGCGCACTTCGTTCCACCCCAGCACGCCCTTGCGCCCTGATGATGGACGAGACTGCGGATTGGTGCCAGTCCCCAAGTCATCCCTTGAGCGGGCCGCAATCGGCGGCAAGATCACCGACCACGAAACCGCCCGCGCCATGCGCAAGGGCTCGACGGCAAAATGCTACGGCGGCGACGCCACCCGCAAGCTGCTCGACAAGCAGGGCAAGGCGAAGGTCGGCAATATGGGAATGTGAACATCCGCAGGCGGCGTTCATCAAGGCGCTGAAGATGGGTGACGAGTAACTAGCCTAGCGCCGGTGAGGGCCTTACTCAAACAGGTCGGCAGTATCGTCATCATCCTTTTGCGATAGGCTATCACCAATCGTGAAGCAGGGATGCTTCACGCGACTCAGCCCTCGTGCGCTCTCAAAGTGAGCCCAGCCCCTGTTGGGCATTCGAACGCTAACTATTTTAGCTCCGCACTTCGGGCATGCGTGTCGATAGCTACTCTGCATTCTCGACGAACGATCCTCGGCGAGGGTCCAATACCCTGCGACATAAACGGTCTTTCCGTTCTGCCATCGAGAATATCCGTCGACCTTCCGCCAAACGCTCGCCATCGCAGCCCTCCACCGCCCATCGAAAATATTCTCGTTCCGGCAAGCGTCGGTCCAGTTGTGAAGCTAGCTAGTTGGACTTAGTGTCGCTGTAGTTGGCAATGGTCCACTCATTGCGACCCTCAGCCGCTCGCGATCCCCTTGCCTCCAAGCTTCTATCAATTGGCGGCCTTTGTCATGAAGGTTCACGACATAGGTCACTAGCTGCCAATTGTTGTTTGATTTCTGCTCAGCGGTTGCCAGACCTGCGGCAACTAGGCGAGCAAAATGAAGTAGTCCGTCGCCTGAAACTACGAGAAAATCCTGTCCAAAAGCTTCCAGAAATAGGAGCCGATCGATAGCCTCAATATCGAACGCGCGGGTAATTGCCACTAGCATCGCCTTATAGACGTAGATCGACTCCTCTCTAATCGTTCCCCGATGGTAGAGCGCGTGGCATGTTGGGCAAAGCGCTATCAGGTTAGCGGGATCGTCGCCCCCGCCGGCCGAGACCTCCCAGATGTGGTGCATATCAATAGCGAGTATTCCCCGGCAGGTTGGCACCGCGCACCGATATCCCGCCTCGGTCAGGACGAGCACGGCAGTTTTGACCGATAATTTCTTACGTTCTTCTGGTTTCGACCTAATCACTTGGTGGCACGAGTCTGTGGCGAATCCGCTAGAACTGACTTGATTGCGGACTTAGGCATGCCGCGAAACAGGTTGCTCCATTCGAAGGCGATTGTTCCATCGTCTTCGATCTTCTCCCGAAGTAAGACAGCCTCTCGCAATGGCTTGAGATGATGATCGAGAGAAGGTTTAGTCTTGTAGCCGAACACTGTCATTAGATGCGTTTTGGTGCGTGGCTGCTCGCATTCGGCCATAATCTTCCGGGCGTCTTTGGTCGTCAGGTGGTCTTTAACATACTGTTTGACCACGCCGGCGTTGGAAATACTTTGGATGGTCTCAATCGCGCTCAGCCGATCCTTAATAGCGGCCAGTTCGTCCTGAATTGGCTGGGAGGAAACTTCTAGGCCATCCTTCTTTGGCCGCTTGTCGTCGCTCATTCATTCGCACCAGATTTGGAGGAGGCGGTAGAGGCCAGCAAGCCGAAGTCGCTCAAGTCGAAGAGCCTTATGCTTTTTTTCTCAACAGTAGGCTCCATCAAGCCCAACGATGTGCAGCGGCTCGCAAGTGCCACTACAGCATTGGGGCTCATTTTGCAGGCGACACGCACCTGCTCAGCAGATGTGCTACCATCAAACATCTGGTAAGCCGCGCGGGATTTTTCGTCAGGGAGCGCTGTTTCAAGAGCCGCCTTGACAGGCCCTCGTATCGCGACACGCAACCAATTGCGCATGTCAACGAGCACCTCCAATAGTCTTTCCTCAGTTTGCGTCTGCATTGCTCTCAAAAAAATTCGGAGGAATCGTAATCGCTAGGTTTGGCTTTTTTGGATCGCCAGTAAGCAATTCGGCCTGCTGAAGCGTCTTGACCAGCGTGCTGAGGTGACCCTGATTGAAGGACGTGACTTGACGAATCTCCACTTGCGTTCGAGTGCCGTCCATCAAAAGCATCGACTTTTGTTTCGGTAGACTCGCGCCGGCAATTTGACGCAGAACCGCTCTTTGCTTTGCATCGCGCTGAGCTATCTTGTCTTCCGCCAGCAGTTCCAATAGGCCGTGAATTTTTTGGAGGAGCTCAATCACCTCCGAAGCGTCGTCGGGCATTACATCTCTCCGCCGTCGTCCTCGAAGAAACTAAGAGGTATCGAAATCATCAACTGCGGCTGTCTCGGGTCACCTTTCAGGAGTTCGGCCTCTCTTAGCGCCCTAACCAGTTCGCTAAGATTCCCTTTATGAATGCCACATTCCTCGACGATCCTTGCCTGCGTCCTAGTGCCGTCCATTAACAGAGCGGCCTTCGACTTTTTACCTTTTCCATTCCCAGCGATGTCTCGGAGAGACTGGCGAAGCTTCTTGTCTCTCTCCGCAATAGCCGGCTCGGCTATGAGGCGCAGCAGGTCCCGCATTTCTTCTAGTACGGTCAACATAGGGTCGGATGGTTCGCTCATCCATTGTCCCCGCTAAATGCTTCCAGGAAATTGGCCGGGACAGGGAATACTGTCTTCGGATGCGTGTCGTCCGGTTCGATCAGCGCAGTTTCTCGCAGAGCTTTGACGAGGCGACTCAGAGCGCCCTTATCAATTGCAAGGTCTTTTCGGATATCGGCTTGAGAGCGTGTACCGTCCATTAGCAAAACTGCTTGGGCCTTTAGTTTACTTGCTCCAACAACCTGAAGAAGTAACGCTCGAAGTTTTTTATCACGCTCCGCCAGTGCAGGCTCCGCCACTAACCGTAGCAGGTCACGTATTTCTCGCAGAAGTTCTGTATCCTCGCTCATATATAAGGCGAAGCACACGTTCACGAAACTTGTCAAACGTCTCGAGTGACTCGCAGAGCAAAGTTGGTTGATAACTGTAGGAAAGGCCAATTCTGAGACATTAGGCAGTATGGGAAGCGCATGTGGACGCCATTAGATATGACCTTTTGTGGACTCATTTTGTTGCGCCACAAACGTTTGGTTAGCTAATTCGCTCCTCTGCCCTGTTCTGCATTTTGCTGAGTCGGAGAAGCGCCCCCTCCTGACACCCCCCGTCACACCCACCCCTTACCCTCGGCTCCATCACCACCCCTGGAGCCTCCCATGAACCTCGTCTCCCTCCGCATCATCACAGCCGAGCCAAAATCCCTCGTTGCCTTCTACGCCGCCGTCACCAACCTCACCCCCACCTGGTTCACCGAGGATTTTGCCGAGCTGGCGACGCCCTCCGGCACGCTGGCCATTGCCAGCACGCGCACGTTGGCGCTGTTCGGCGAAAATATTGCCCGCCCAGCCGCCAATGCGTCGGTGATCGTGGAATTCCTCACCGACGATGTCGATGCCGATTTCGTGCGGCTGGCGGCGCAGAATTTTGTCTTCGAACAGAGCCCCACCACCATGCCGTGGGGCAACCGCTCGGCGCTGTTGCGCGATCCGGATGGCAATCTGGTCAATCTGTTCACCCCGGTCAGCGCGCAGGCGCGGCAGAAGTTTGGCCTGCCGGCGTAAGCCAAACCATGGGCAACTAATCCCCGTGGGCTCGGCGCGCCATAAACTGCTCCGCCAATCCCTGTGCGGAGTTTTGCCTTGGCCACCATCAAACCCATCACCCCCCAAGCCGCCGCCCGGCACGAGGCGCTCTATCTGCGCCTCGCCACAATGCTGCGCCAGACCGAGGCCGGCGCCAACAAGCGCGCCGATGCCCCGGTCGACGACATCACGCGCCGCCTCGCCGAGGACCTGTTGTTCGAAACGCGCCGCTTCAGCGGCGGGTCCGGTGCCATTCCGGCGTCGGCGCCCGATATGGTGGGGCTCGCCACCCAGCTCGGCCAGGCCCTGGCGGCGCTCGATGCCTATGAGGCGTGCCATTCGGTTTGGGACCCCGCGCTTGGCGCCTTCGTGTGGTCGGTCAATGGGCCAGTGGCCCTGCCGATCGCGCGGCTGCGGCCCAAGGCCAATGCGCCGTCCCATCCTGATCTGGTGGAAATCGTCGCCATCCAGCGCCGGCAGGTGCTGGCGTTTGCCGAGCGCTTCGAGCAGGCCGCCAAGGACGGCGCCAAAGCCGCTGCGGAGCCACCCCGGTAGTTCGTCTTATCCCCGCCCTTTGGCGCGGGGTTAGGCTTGCGCCCATCTGCTCGCCCGGATGGGGACGCCACGAACGTTGCGAGACAGACTGCCGGGAGGAGGGTGGAGTCGTCCGCTCTCTGGGCCAGCGCGACGTTCGTGGTGCCCCCGGTGGGGGTTGCCACCACGTTCGAGCGGCCAGAAACCCCGACCTCCCGAGGCGCCTTGCGTCTCATTTACTAAAACCCTAGGGACGCAAAGCGCCTCGGGACCCGTCTATTCTGCCCGCACCCGGAGGCTCGCGCCGTCCGGCACTTGCGCACGTGCATTCGTCGGCGCCATCGATTAGCATCCTCGGGAATTTTCCCCGGGATGCTTTCATGTCCGCCTTTTACGATTTCACCCTCCCCCTGCTCGATGGCACGCCACAAGCTTTCTCCGCCTACCAGGGCAAGGTCGTCCTTGTGGTAAACGTCGCCAGCAAATGCGGCCTGACCCCGCAATATGGGGGCCTCGAAGCCCTCTGGCAGGCCCACAAGGACCAGGGTCTGGTCATCCTTGGCTTCCCCTGCAACCAGTTTGCCGGCCAGGAACCCGGCTCGGACGCCGAAATCGCCGCGTTCTGCGAGATCAATTATGGGGTGACGTTCCCGCTGTTCGGCAAGATCGACGTCAATGGCCCCAACACGAACCCGCTCTATGGCTGGCTCAAGGCCGTCCACCCCGAAGACATCGAGTGGAATTTCGCCAAATTCCTCATCGGTCGCGATGGCGCGGTGACTGCGCGCTTTGCCCCCGCCGTGGTGCCCGCCGAGCTTGAAGCCCCGATCGTCAAGCTGCTATAGAGCACTCTAAGCGGGGGACGCAGCATGGCCGACATTCTGGAATATTGCGCAGGTCTCAAGGTCGCCAGCTTCAAGGCCGGCAGCGTGGTTCTCACCGAAGGCGAGCGGCTGGGCAAGATCTACATCCTCAAGGAGGGGCAGGTCGAGGTTATCCGCGAAAAGACCCAGGTGACCCATATTGACGAGCCGGGCTCGATCTTCGGCGAGATGAGCGTGCTGCTCGACATGCCCCACAGCGCCACCGTCAAGGCGCTGTCGGCCACCACGATGTACGAAATCCCCGATGCGCTGACCTTTTTGGACAAGCGCCCGGAATTTTCCATCCACATCGCCACCATGCTGGCGCGGCGCCTGTATTATACGACATCCTATCTGGTCGACCTGCAGCAACAGGCCCAGGGCAAGCGGCAGGATCTCGACCTGGTCGATGAAATCCTCGCTAGCCTGGTCAATCCCGCCGAAATGGCCAAGTCGCGCAAAAAATGAGCGGCAAGCCGGTGCTCAGCATCACCTATTGCACCCAGTGCAACTGGCTGCTGCGGTCCGCCTGGATGGCGCAGGAAGTGCTCTCCACCTTCAGCCTCGAAATGGGCTCGGTTATCCTCGTGCCGGGCACCGGTGGTATCTTCGAGATCAGCCTCGACGGTGAATTGATCTGGGAGCGCAAGCGCGATGGCGGTTTTCCGGATGTGAAAATCCTCAAGCAGATGGTGCGGGACCGTATCGATCCCGATCGGCATCTGGGGCATATCGACGGACACGTCAAAGCGGGTTAGGCTTCGGGTATCAGCGAGCAGGGAGGCACGCGTCATGCCACACACGTTCAAGATTTCAGCCGCCAAGAATGGCGAGTTCATCGCCAAATTCGTCTACAATGCCGAAACCATGGTCTGGTCGGAAAATTACAAGTCCAAGGCCAGTGCCCAGAACTGTATCGACTCGCTAAAGAAAAACGCGCCCGGCGCCGCGGTGGTCGACCTGACTAAGGGCGAAGAGGGCAAGGGCTACCGCTTCGAAATCGCCGCCTCAAAGGATGGCCAGACTTTCGTGCGTTTCGTCGCCGCCAATGGCGAGCCCATGGTGCGCTCGGAAACCTACAAGTCCAAGTCCAGTGCCCGCAACTGCATCAAGTCGCTGCAGGAACGCGGGCCCAAGGCCGACACCGTCGACGAGGCGTAGCAAACTTATCCCCCTACCTGCCGCCTGCCCCCAGTATTGGAACGATGATGATCAAGCACGTCGGACTAGTCCTGGGAGCGATCGCGTTGCTGGCAATGCCCGCAGCCGCCAAGGGCGCGCGCGATCTGGACCTCAAGGCGTTCGAGGCCGACTGGAAGGCTTGCGAGCAACAGGTCGCTAGCCATCAGGACGGGAGCTGGATCGGCTGGCACCGCGATTTCGGCAATGGCTATGGCGACAATTTCGAATTCTATGATGGCCGTCTCGACCAGATGGCCTCGGCTCTCAAGGTCAGCCGCTTTATCGATGGCATTGCGGGTGAGTTCACCACCTGGTGCTATCGCGGCGATGGGAGCCTGGACATGATCGCGGTCAGCACGGGCTCGCCCGATATGATGATGGGTGGCGAGATGGGGGCGCAGATCACCCGCGAGGGGCGGCTCTATTTCGATGCGCAAGGTCAGAGGCTGGCGATCCGCGGCTGGCTGACCGATGCGGACGGCAACAAGATCGGCCTGATCGACAGCGCCGAGCATCAATTGGCCCGTGGCTGCAACCCGGTCGACCTGCGGCTGCGCGCCGACGATGCGGAGGCCGAATACGTGTCCGAGCTGGGCGATATCGACGGCAACCGTCCGGCCTATGCGCCAAATGCGCTGGATTGGTGCGCGGTTGCGGAGGAAGGTCCCTAGCCGACCAGCACCGCATGGGTGCAGCGGACGCCATAGACCTGCACGTCGGCCTCGCCGAGCGAGAGACCGAGGGTTTCGAGCAAGGTCGAGATGACGAGGTCCAGCGTCGGCGTCAGCGGCGCCAGGAGCGCCTCGAGCAAGGGCCCGATAATGCCCAGCGGAATGCCGGCCGCAGTCAATTGCAGGTCGCCGAGCAGGGAGCCCACCAGCGAGCCGGTGAAGCTGGTGGTCTTGGCGGTCTTGACGGTGCCGGCGGCGATTTCGGCGGGCGAGAAACTGAGATTGACCGGCGCGGTTTGGGCGATCTCGGCATGGGCAAGGCCGGTGACCTTGATGCCCAAGGCGTTGAGCAGCGTCGCCGTGCCAATGGTCGGCGCGGTATTGAAGGCCCCGAAGGTGCCGGCGTTGACCTCGCCCAGGATCAGGTGGGCGACGCCGGGGCGGGTGGCGATGGTGGCCGAGCCCGAACTGTTGGTGCCGGTCGGGCAGGTGGCCGAAGCGACCGTCGCCTCGGCATTGGCAATATCGAGATAGAGTGGCAGCCGCACATCCAGCAGTGGCAGCAGGAGGAGTTGCAGATTGAGACTGGCGACGATGCGCAGGCGGATCTGGGAGGTGCGGACCACCGTGTGCTCGGGGCCGATGGCGTACCAGCTCCCGCCCTGCGGGGGCTCGCCGATCGCGAGGGAGACATCGATCCCGGTGAGCCCCGGCACGCCGGCGCTGAGTCCCAAGGCAACCTGGTGGGTGCCATCGCTGAGGCCGGCGCTGACCGTGAGCAGTTCGAGCGCCGAAATATCGGTGAAGAGATTGCTGCCGGCGCTGCCCAGGCTGGTTTCGCCGAGGGCGCCAAGGGCGAAGAGTTTGCCGATCAGCACCTTGCCATTGCCGCCTGCCGCATTGGCAATTTTGAGCGCGGCGGTCTTTTGCGCGCCAGTCAGGAGGCTGGCGATCGCCTTGCTGATCTGACCGTGATCGGCACTGACGCCAAGGATATCGTTGTAGGTGCCCACGGTGATGCCCAGTTGCAGCGCCAGGGCGTCGAGGAAGGAAAGCGCATCGATCTTGACGTTGGCGAGGCCGTTATAGTCGACCAAAGTCAGCGCGATACTGGTGCCCAGCAGCTTGTTGAGCAACGCATTGGCAATGCCGCCATTGAGGCTGGCAAGCCGCGAGCCGACGGAAAACGCCACCTGCGGGGTGACGGTGGCGATGGCCGTGGCGCCGACCTTCGGCACCGGGCTCCAGGAGCGGGCGAAGTAGAGGGTGCCGTCCTGCTCGAACTGTACGCGAACGGCATTGACGGGGCTGCCGCCGGCGACGAAGCGAAGCTCCGGCGCGATGGCGGGATCGGCGGCGTAATGTCCCTGCACGGCCTGGAGCGGATTTGGCCCCGGCAAGGCTTCGAGGGCAGCCAGGGTCTGTGCGGCGGTAATGACGCCGGCATCCACCAGCACGTCATGGGCAATGCTCAGGCGTTTGGCGGGGTCGGCGGCGGCCGCGATGGCCGCCATGTCGACGTTGCGCTGCAGGCCACGGCGTTCATTGTAGAGCGACGCGCCATCGACCGCCAAGGCGGAGACGACCGCCACGAGGCCAATGGTGCCGGCGAACATCACGGCAAAATTGCCGTGCGTATCGGCTCCGAAACGGCGCCACAGGCTCATATGCCGCCCCGGCGGATGACGGAGGTATAGGTGATGAGCGGACTGGGCAAAGGCAGCGGGAGGTACAGGTTCCAGATCGGCAGGTCGGAGGCGTCGTAGCGCACCGTGACCCGGTATTGCGTGGGATCGCCGGGCTTGTCGCCGATGGTGAAGCTGACTCTGGTCTGGTCGATCAGTAGGTATTCGCCAGCATTGTTGGTGAGGAAGGCGCCGACGAGCTTGTTGCGCTCGGCCTGGTCGAGACCCGCAATGGCGATGCGGGCGGCATCGGCGGTCAATTGCTGGATCGAGTTGGCGGCGCCGAAATAGATGCCATACGCCATCATGCCGGTCAGCATCAGCAGGAACACCGGCATCAGAATGGCAAATTCGATGGCTGCGGTGGCTCGCGTGTCACGCACCCAGCCAGACAGCAGCGACTCCATGACCGGCCTCCCGCCGCGACAAGCGTGCAACCACCTTCTACCCGCAGGTTTACCTCGCGATGATCGCCCAATAGCGGGACAACACGCCAAGCGGATGGGAGAACTGCGGAGGCCAGGCAGCAAAACGGTGGCAGCGGCCCGCATCATGGTTAACGTAGGGTTAACGATTGCATGACAAATCTGAGAGGGGGCGCAGCGTATGTCGTGCCAATACGGCAGGGCGTCCCTTTTGGGGGACTGACATCATGAACAAGCTTGTCGCGGAATTCTTCGGCACGGCAGTGCTGGTGCTGATCGGGTGCGGCTCCGTCGCCCTGGGCGGGGAAGCCATCGGCACAGTCGGCGTCGCGCTGGCGTTCGGCCTGGCGATCGTCGCCATGGCCTATGCCATCGGGCCGATTTCGGGCTGCCACGTCAATCCGGCAGTGAGCCTTGCGCTATTCGTCGCCGGCAAGATGACGCTGCCCAGCATGCTGCAGCATTGGGTTGCCCAGTTTGCCGGCGCGCTGATGGGCGCGCTGATCCTTTGGGCCATTGTGGGCAGCACTGCTGGCGGCCTTGGCACCAATGGCTGGGGCGAAGGCTATGGCGGCGGCTATCCGATGCTGTCGGCGCTGATTTTCGAAATCGTCTTCACCCTGATCTTCACCGTGGTGATCCTGGGCTCGACCGGCGAACGCGCCGCGCCGCATTTCGCTGGTCTGGCCATTGGGCTGACGCTGGTAGCGATCCACCTCGTCGGTCTCAAGGTGACGGGCGTATCGGTGAACCCGGCGCGCAGCTTCGGCCCTGCCGTGCTGGTCGGGGGCACGCCGCTAGCCCAGCTCTGGCTATTCATCGTCGCGCCACTGGTCGGTGGTGCCTTGGGCGGGGCCATTTACCGCTTCAAGATCCTCAAGGTTTAGGCGCAACGGGCGCCGGAGCAATTCGGCGGCCACTCATTTTGCCTAGTCGAACTTTTCGTCGGGGTAGACGCCCCAGAGTTCTTCCTGATGCAGGAAGCCCGAATAGCTGGCGGGACGTTCGCCGGCCACCTGCTGGCTGGCGGTGACTTCGCACCAATCGCCGTCGCAGGACTTGATGGTGACGCGGAGGCCCGCGCCGAGCGTGGCACGCGTGCTGCTGCCATCGGAGGCGCCTGAATGCAGGATGATCTCGCCATTGGCCATCAGCGGGGTGACATAGCCCGCACGGCCGCCCTGCAGCAGGTTCTGATGTACCCAGCCCTCGGAGCCGTCGACGTCGCGAATCTTGCGCCAGGTATCGAATTCCTGGACGATTTCCACTGGTACGCCGTCCTTGAGATATTCCCAAGCGACCTCGTATTTCACGCCGGGGCCGACCCGCACATTGATCGGGCTGGAGCGGGTGGTGACGAAGCGCGGCAGCTTCAGGCCGCTGGGCGTATTGGTCTGTGCCCAGGCAGGGTCGGGAAAAACCAGCGCCAGCATTGCGCACAACATGACCAGCGGACGCAGGGCCTGCCGGCAAAAGCGTGCAAAATAGGCGCCTCGGGGGGATTCAAACATGACTTTGCAGATGGGTTGGATTTGCCCTATCACTACCGCACGAACCTTAATGGTCGCTGAAAGGGCCGCAAGCCCCTCCTCCCGTCCCGGACCGCATGATCACGAGCAAACCGAAAATTCTTGTCACCAGGCGTCTGCCCGCGACGATCGAGGCGCGCATGGGGACGTTGTTCGAGACCGATGTCAACGAGGGCGATGTCGCCTTGACCGCCGACGATATCATCGACGGGCTGGCGGGCAAGGACGTGCTGGTCTGCTCGATCACCGACACCGTCGATGCCGAGTTGATCGGCCGGCTGCCTAAGTCGGTGCGGATGATCGCCCAGTTCGGCAATGGGGTCGACAATATCGACGTGGAGGCGGCGCTGGCGGCGGGCCTGACAGTGACCAATACGCCCAGCGTTTTGACCGAAGATACAGCCGACATGGCAATGGCGCTGATGCTGGCACTGCCGCGCCGGCTGGTCGAGGGCATGCAATTGCTGGTGCGCGACGGGGTCTGGGCCGGCTGGTCGCCGACCTGGATGCTGGGGCATCGCCTGCGCGGCAAGGCCCTGGGCATTGTGGGCATGGGCCGGATCGGCACGGCGGTAGCGCAGCGCGCCAAGGCATTCGGGCTCAATATCCATTATTTTTCTCGCGCCCGGCGTCCGCCGGGAGTCGAGGAGCCGCTGGAAGCCACGTACTGGCATGATCTGGACGCCATGATCGCAGCTGTCGATATCGTTTCCCTCCATACCCCGCATACACGTGAAACCTTCCATATCCTGTCAGCCGAGCGGCTGGCGCGGATGAAACCGGGCAGTTTCGTCGTCAACGTGTCGCGGCCCGAACTGATCGACGAGAATGCGCTGGTCGACCAGATCGAATGCGGCCACCTCAGCGGGGCGGCGCTGGACGTGTTCGAGAACAAGCGCGGCATCAATAGCCGGCTGCTGGCGCTGGCGGAGGCCAACAAGGTGGTGCTGACCGCCCATATGGCGTCGGCAACGCTGGAAGCGCGCATCGAGATGGGCGAGACCGTCATCGTCAATATTCGTGCCTTTATGGACGGACACCAGCCGCCGCATCGGGTCCTGCCCGATGGACCGCAGGCGCCGGGTCGTGTCGCCCGTCCGTGAGTGTTGCGCTAAATACCCAATGGGGACGGCATCTGGCATTGCCCATCCGTGCCCCCTTGCTATGGCGATGCCTTGGCACCTACTTCTGCTGCATAGCGGCATGCCGGGGGGCAGCGCGCCGCGCCGGTGAGTTCTGGGCAAGGGTAACGGCCTGATGATGACATACGCAAAACTCCCCCTTGCCGGCCTGATGCTGGTGGCCCTTGCCATGCCGGCCTGGGCGCAGGACGCCAGCCAGCCACCGCTGGCCGAGGCTGACGGCGCCCTGACGCTGGACCGGCTTGGCCACCATCTGACCATGCCGATGCCAGACTGGCTGAAAGAGCCTTCCGGCCCGATCGAATCGCAAATCGAAATCCGCTATGTGGGCGACGATCGCCAAGCGGTGGTGGAATTGCGGCCCAAGGGCGAGACCGAGGCGCTGTGGAACACCCTTTACGGCGCACGGATCACGCTGGGGGCCACACGGCCACTGGCCCAGTTCCGCGCGGCGGTGATGGCGGGCTATGCGGCCACCTGCAAACCGGAAAGCACCGGGTTTTTCCAGTTGCAGCCCGACCAGGGCGAAGCGCTGGCGCCGCTCGGCTTCATCTGCGGCGGCTATCGCGACGACCTCACAGGCTATGCGGGGCTGGGGGAAGTGGCGGTGATGAGCTTCAAGAAAAGCACCGATGGCGTGGCCATCGTGTTCCAGGAATGGCGCGGCAAGAGCTTCGATCCCAAAACCCCATCGACCTGGCCGGTCGCCACCAACGTGGTGCAGGCCCGGGCCACCCAGTTGCAGGACAAGGCGGCGCTGACGCCCACGGATTGACGCGAAGCCGCCGAGCGCTTAGATCGGGCCAATGAGCAAAGACCAAAAATTAGGCCCCAACCAGCGCTCGCTGCGCGTCGGCGAACTGGTGCGCCACGCGCTGGCGGCGATCTTCGCGCGCGGCGATGTTGCGGATGACGCCCTGCGCGGCGCCATCATCACCGTGCCCGAAGTGCGCATGAGCCCCGACCTGAAGCTGGCGAACGCCTATGTGATGCCACTGGGCGGGCAGCGTGCCGAGGCCATCGTGGAAGCGCTGAACCGGCACCGCAAATTTATCGCTGGCCGCGTGGCGCCACAGATCAAGCTGAAGTTCGCGCCCGAGCTGCGCTTTTTCGTCGACGACACGTTCGAGGAAGCCGGCCGCATCGACGCGCTGTTGCGCTCGGACAAGGTGAAGCGGGACCTTGCCGCTGGTGACGAGGACGAGAAAGAGGCGTGAGCGCGCCCAAGCGCGTCAAACGCGCCATTTCCGGCTGGGTTGTGCTCAACAAGCCCTATGACATGACCTCGACCCAGGCGGTGGGCAAGGTGCGCTGGCTGTTTGGCGCTGCCAAGGCCGGACATGCCGGCACGCTCGATCCGCTGGCAACGGGGATTTTGCCGATCGCCTTAGGGGAGGCCACGAAGGCCGTGCCCTATGTGCAGGACGGCACCAAGATTTACCGCTTCGCCGTCAAATGGGGCAGCGCAACCGCCACCGACGATGCCGAAGGCGCGGTGATCGCAACTTCCGATGTGCGGCCCGAGCAGGCGGCGCTGGAGGCGATCCTGCCGCAGTTCACCGGCACGATCATGCAGCTTCCGCCGATTTACTCGGCGCTCAAGATCGATGGCGAGCGGGCCTATGACCTGGCCCGGGCCGGGGAAGTGGTGGAACTGGCGGAGCGCGAGATTCGCGTGGATTCGATTGCACTGGTGAGCCATAGCAGCGAGCAATCGGTGCTGGAAGTGAGTTGCGGCAAGGGCACCTATGTGCGGTCCCTGGCGCGCGATATCGCCGAGCAGTTGGGCACGCGCGGACATGTGTCAATGTTGCATCGCGCCGCCGTGGGGCCGTTCAGCGACGCCGACGCGGTGACCATCGATGAACTGGAAGCCGCACTTGCAGAAGAGCGCGATGGCTTTATCCGGCCGGTGGCCGAGGCGCTGCATGGGGTGCCGGAATTGCGGCTGGACCCAAGCCAGGCGGCGGCGGTGCGGCATGGCAATGCGGTATTGCTGACAGGAGCCGGTGCGCCCGTGAGCGTGGATGATTGCTGGGCGAGTTTTGCCGGCGTGGTGCTGGCGACCGGTTATGTGCAATTCGGCCAGTTCCAGCCGCGACGCGTGTTCAACTGATCGAACGAAAAAGGCGGGGATTGCTCCCCGCCCTGGCTTCATCGGTGGATGAAGAAAACAATAATCAGAACCAGCCAGATCGGCACGCCGAGCAACCAGAGACCTAAACCGCGTAGCATGATGTTCTCCTTTGTTGGTGGGCGTTAAAAGCGGCGGAAGACGTCAGCGAAGACGGTTTCGTCGTCGCGGTGATTGCCGCCCTTCTGGGCCGCCCAGTAAGCGCCAATAGCCGAGATCAGCAGCGAAGCAGCGATCAGGAAGGCGCCGATAATGCCGGTATTGCGGGCAATACGAGCAGTTTCGATGGCCTTGAGGCGTGCATCGTTGACAGCGGCGGCGACCTGATCGACGCGAGCGCTGGCCTCTTCGGGCGTCAGACCGGTATTGGCGGCAACGACATTGGCGAGATAGGTCTTGTCATCGGCAGCGATGGTGCCATCACCAAGAGCCGCCTGGGCGAAGATGCGGCCGGCTTGGTCGCGAACGGCAGTGATGTCGCCATTGGCTGCCGGCTGGTTGGAGCGGAACAGTGTATCGATGAAATAGGCATTGGGATCGACAGTGACGTTAGCTGCATTGGAGGCCGCATTGGTCGCCGTGCCGATAACATTGCCAGCAGTGCTGACAGCCGCGCCGATACCGCCGACAGCAATTATGGTGCCGAGGACGGCAGCGCCGGCCCAGACCAGGAGGCCATGGGCACCATCGCGCACGTCGCTTTCATGCTCGGTGGCATCGAAATGGCGGCGACGCAGGCGGCCGGTCAGATACCCTCCAGCCATGAAGCTGGAAATCTGCACCCAGAGGAACCAGGATGCGGCGGCTATGGCGACCCAGATGGGGGAAGCGCCTTCACCGTCGAAATCGAGGAAGTTCAGCCCGATGGCCGAGCCAAAGGAAATAAAGACCACCGAAATGGCCGAAGCCAGCAGAATTCCTGCAAAGATCGCGGGCCAATCCACATAGGACTTATCGTCCACAGTTGAAGCCGCGCCGCTAACGACGGTTACGCCCGTCGGGGCATCGATTGCCATGATAGTGCCTCCAAGGATGATTGTGGTTTGGGTTTAGTCGTTGCGTTCAGTGCAGACCGACGAACGACAAAACGGCCATCACGACCACGACGAGACCGACGAGATAAATGATCGAATTCATGACTGAGCCCTTCTTGTTGTTGGTAACGCAGAGAGTGCGAGACAAACCGTTGTGAAGGGAATTGGTTGCCCGCCTGCGCAAAAATGCGGCAACTTTGGGATGAGCGTCTGATCCGTACCAGGCGCAGCCAACCGGAGGCGGAGCGCGGGCAATAAAAAGGCGGGGATCAGCCCCGCCTTTCAGTCGCGATATTCGAAAAGCTTAGAGACCGTCGGTCACGACATGGCTGAAGGCGCCGACCGGAGCCTTGGTGATGGCCGGATTGTCGGGCGAGACGGCCGACAGCAGGGTGTTGACGGTCTGCTGGTAGTCGTCCTCGTTGAGGGCGCCGGTGGAGCCATCTGTCAACTTGTTGATTTCGCCGACCTGGTAGAGCTGGTCTTCCAGGGTCATGGCGCCGGTGGAGTCATTGTCGACAATGATCTGCGCGGCTTCATCGGGATGGGCGCGGGCATATTCCCAGCCCTTCATCGAGGCGCGGACGAACTTGGTCATCTTGGCCACGAATGCGGGATCCTTGAGCTTGTCTTCCATCACATAGAGGCCGTCTTCAAGCATGCCGACGCCTTCGTCGCGATAGTTGAAGACGGTCAGCTCTTCGGGCTTGAGGCCGGCCTTCAGCACCTGGCCATATTCGTTATAGGTCATGGTGGAGATGCAGGCGGCCTGCTTCTGGATCAGCGGGTCGACGTTGAAAGCCTGCTTGAGCACTTCGACGCCATCGGCGCCGCCTTCGGTCTTGAGGCCGAGCTTGGCCATCCAGGCGTAGAACGGATATTCATTGCCGAAGAACCAGACGCCCAGCGTCTTGCCCGGGAAATCGGCGGTGGTGTTGACGCCCATGTCCTTGCGGCAGGTGAGCAGCAGGCCCGAGGACTTGAACGGCTGGGCGATATTGACCAGCGGGACGCCGCGTTCGCGGGCGGCGAGGCCCGCCGCCATCCAGGTGGTGATGACATCGGCACCGCCGCCGGCAATCACCTGCTCGGGCGCGATATCGGGCCCGCCCGGCTTGATGTCGACGGTCAGGCCTTCATCGGTATAAAAGCCCTTGGCCTGGGCCACATAGTAGCCGGCAAACTGTCCCTGGGTGACCCACTTGAGCTGCAGGGTCACATTCTCCTGCGCCCACGCGGCGCTGCCCGCGGCGAGCGTCATCGCCCCTGCCAATGCGCCGATCAGAAATTTCTTCATTCGACTTTCCCCTGCGTTAAAGCCCCGCCCTATGCACCACGCACGGACGGATGCCAGAAAGTGACACCCCGTTCGATCAGAGTAATCACGCCGTAAAAGAGCGATCCCGCGACAGCCGCCACCGCGATTTCGGCCCATACCATGTCGACATTCATCCGGCCGACTTCGGTCGAGATTCGGAAACCCATTCCCACAATGGGCGTCCCGAAGAATTCCGCTACGATTGCGCCGATCAATGCCAGAGTCGAGTTGATCTTGAGGGCATTGAAGATAAACGGCGCGGCAGCGGGAAGCCGAAGCTTCAAAAGGGTCTGCCAATAGCTGGCAGCATAGGTGCGCATCAGGTCGCGCTCGATCAGCGAGGATGCGTTGAGCCCCGCAATGGTGTTCACCAGCATGGGGAAGAAGGTCATGATGACCACGACCGCCGACTTGGACTGGAAATCGAAGCCGAACCACATGACCATGATGGGCGCGACGCCGACAATCGGCAGGGCCGAAACGAAATTGCCCAGCGGCAGCAGACCCGCCTTGAGGAAGGGCGAACGGTCGATGAGGATGGCGACGACGAAGCCCAGCCCACAGCCCAGCGCATAACCGACCAGCACCGCCTTCAGGAACGTCTGCTGGAAATCGGCGAGGAGCGTCGGAACGCTGGAAGCGATGCGTGCCCAGATCATCGAGGGGGGCGGCAGGATCACCTGGGGCACGTTGGCACCGCGCGTCACCACTTCCCAGACCACGAGGATGGCAAGGCCGAAGACGGTGGGGATCAGGAGGCCAAAGCCTCGGTCGGGCAGGATGCCCTCGTGGATGGCGCGGGCCAGCCGTTCGGCGAACAGCCAGGCAAACAGCCATGCCGTCACCAGCGCCATCCAGAAGAAGGGCGGCTGGGGCGAGTAGATGCCCAGCCCGGTGAGCAAAGCCACAGCGCCGAGCAAAGCCAGCGCACCATCGAGCCAGAGGCCCAACGGCAGCCAGAACCGGACCAGCGAAATGGTGCCGAAGACGAGAAACGCGCGCAACAGGAAGGCACTGTCGAGCGGCCAGGCGAAGCTGATGGCCAGTGCGGCTGCGGCAAGACCGCCAGCAACGAGGGCCAGGAAATATTGCAGCTGGCTCATGATGGACGCACCCCCATGCGGGCACCCACCAACCGCTCGACCAGACTGACGGCAATGACCAGCAGCGCGGCGAGGATCGAGGCGGCGAACAAAGCCGACCAGATCTGGATGGTCTGGCTGTAATAGGAGCCGGCGAGCAGGCGCGCGCCGAGACCCGCCACCGCGCCGGTGGGCAATTCGCCCACGATGGCGCCAACCAGGCTGGCGGCGACGCCGATCTTGAGCGAGGTGAACAGATAGGGCATGGCGCCGGGCCAGCGCAGCTTCCAGAACACCTGGCTGGCGGAGGCATTATAGGTGCGCATCAGGTCGAGCTGGATCGCCTCGGGACTGCGCAGGCCCTTGACCATGCCGACCGCGACCGGGAAGAAGCTCAAATAGGCCGAGATGATCGCCTTGCTCATCAGCCGCGCCGGATCGGTGGGGATGTGCAGCGTTCCGGTGAAGATATTAAAGCCGATGACGACGATCAGCGGCGCCAGCGCGAGGATGGGGATGGTCTGGCTGGCGACGATCCAGGGCATCAGCGAACGGTTGGTGGCGTCGTTATGGACGATCAAAACGGCGAGGCCAATGCCAAGCAGGCTGCCCATCAGGAAGCCAAGCCCCGTGGCCGAGAAGGTGACCCAGGCGTGAAAAATCAAACTGCGCGGCTTGTTGGGCGCCACCATGACGGTGGTGTTCCATAGCTCGGTCAACACCTGATGGGCGGCAGGCAGGACCGGTTTTTCCTGGTTCCAGGTATCGAGAACGAATTGAGTGGCCGGGACATTTTCAATCCCGCCGCGCTTATACACATCGGTCTGCCAGGGCGCGTTCATCGCAATGGCCGCCAGATACCACAGCACGACGATGGCCAGCAGGACGGTGAGAATGGGGAGGGTGCGGGTCACACCACCTCCTCGTAGGAGTGCCCGGCACGCAGCCCATCGCGGACGCGGGCGGCGATGGCTAGAAATTCGGGCGTCTCGCGGATATCGAGCGGGCGGTCTTTCGGCAGTGTCGACTCGATGATGTCGGTGACCCGGCCGGGGCGGGGGGACATCACCACGATCTTGGTCGACAGGTACACCGCCTCGGGAATCGAATGGGTGACGAAGCAGATGGTCTTTTGCGTCGCTGACCACAGCTTGAGCAGTTCGGAATTAAGGTGATCGCGGACGATTTCGTCGAGCGCGCCAAAGGGCTCATCCATCAGCAGCAGATCGGCGTCGAAGGCCAGCGCGCGGGCGATGGAGGCGCGCTGCTGCATGCCGCCCGACAGCTGCCAGGGGAATTTCTTCTCGAAGCCAGCCAGGTTCACCAGATCCATGGTGCGCTTGATGCGCTGCGCCTGTTGGGAAGCGGAATAGCCCATGATTTCCAGCGGCAGGGCGACGTTTTTTTCGATGGTGCGCCAGGGATAGAGCGCGGGGGCCTGAAACACATAGCCATAGGCGCGGGTTTGCCTGGCCTGCTGCGGGGTCATGCCATTGATCGAGAGCGTGCCGGAAGTGGGCTGTTCCAGATCGGCGATGGTGCGCAAAAACGTGGTCTTGCCGCAACCGGACGGGCCGATGAAAGAGACGAACTCGCCTTTGTCGATGGTCAGGTTGACGTCACTGAGGGCGTGGACCGGGCCGTCATTGGTGCCGAAGGTCAGGCCGAGATGCTCCGCCGCAACGACGACTGCAGGCCCGGATAGATTATTTGGCGACGTCACGGACAAAGGCTTGTGCCCCCCATTTAGCCTGGCGCGCTCGCCAGTCAATTTCCTAGCAATGCAAGGCCCGTGCCGTTTCAGGATGCCGGAATTGTATCCGACTTATTCCCGCTCCTCCCGGCGCATGCCTCAATTTTGGTCAGAGTGCCGCCTTTAGACCCCACTCGCCGGAATGCCGGCCCGTTCGATCTTGCGGGGCGCCACGATATCTTTCCACTGCGACAGGGCGCGGTTCACAGGGTTTTTTGGCTCGCGGGCGACGAATTTGCCATGGCCCTGCTCGGCCTTGACCTCGTTTTCGACAATGGAGACCTTGCCGCGGCTCAACACGAAGCGTGGCAGGCCGGTGACCTCAAAACCCTCGAAGACATTGTAGTCGATTGCCGACTGTTGGCTGGCGGCCGCGATGGTCTTGCCGCGCTTGGGATCGAGCACCACGATATCGGCATCGGCGCCGACCAGGATGGCGCCCTTCTTGGGATAGCAGTTCAGAATCTTGGCGATGTTGGTTGAGGTCACCGCCACGAATTCGTTCATGGTCAATCGGCCCGTCACGACGCCCTTGGTCCACAGCACGTGCAGACGATCTTCGAGGCCGCCGGTGCCATTGGGAATCTTGGCGAAATTGCCGATACCGTTGCGCTTCTGCGCCGTGGTGAAAGCGCAGTGATCGGTGGCCACCACCTGCAGCGAGCCGGCGGCGAGGCCCGCCCAGAGCGAATCCTGATGCAGCTTGTTGCGGAACGGCGGCGACATGACCCGGCGGGCGGCATAGTCCCAATCGGGATTGAAATATTCGCTCTCGTCCAGCGTCAGATGCTGGATCAGCGGCTCGCCATAGACCCGCATGCCCTGCTGCCGCGCGCGGCGGATGGCTTCATGCGCCTGCTCGCAGGAGACGTGCACCACATAGAGCGGAACGCCCGCCATATCGGCCAGCACGATGGCCCGATTGGTGGCTTCACCCTCCACTTCGGGCGGGCGCGAATAGGCATGGCCTTCGGGGCCGTTATTGCCCGCATCGAGCAATTTCTGCGTCATGGCGGCGACGATATCGCCGTTTTCGGCATGGACCAGTGGCAACGCGCCCAGCTCGGCGCAGCGGGAGAATGACGAGAACATCTCGTCGTCATTGACCATCAGCGAGCCCTTATAGGCCATGAAATGCTTGAAGCTGGTAATGCCGCGATCGACCACCTCAGCCATTTCGCGCCAGACCTGTTCATCCCACCAAGTGACGGCCATGTGGAAGGAATAATCAGTCGAGGCCTTGGAGGTTTTATTATCCCACATCTGCAGCGCTTCGAGCAGGCTTTGGCCGGGATTGGGCAGGCAGAAATCGACCACCATCGTAGTGCCACCGGCGAGCGCCGCGCGGGTGCCGGATTCGAAATCATCGGTGGAATAGGTGCCCATGAAGGGCATTTCGAGATGGGTGTGGGGATCGATGCCGCCCGGCATGATGTAGCAGCCAGTGGCGTCGAGGGTTTGGTCGCCGGAGAGGTTGGGGCCGATCTCGATGATGGTTTCGCCGTGGATGAGGACGTCAGCGGCGTAAGTGAGATCGGCGGTGACGACGGTGCCGTTTTTGATGACTGTGGTCATGGGAAATTCCCCGTAATGTCTGGGTTTAGCACCGCTTCACCTCTCCCTTCGGGGGAGAGGTCGGGCTTCGCAAAGCGAAGTCCGGGTGAGGGGGCCTTGTTCAAGTGCTCGGCGATGGATTCAAGAACGCCGTCCAGATTGGTCAGGACGTCGTTGTTCCAGAAGCGAATGACGGTGTAGCCGTGCTGGGCGAGCGCGGCCGTGCGAGCTGCGTCCCGATCCGACTCCGCATGCTGGCCGCCATCAAGTTCGATGATCAGATCGGCGACGCGGTAGGCGAAATCGGCGATGTAGGGGCCGACCGGCTGCTGGCGGACGAACTTATGGCCCAGCACTTGACGGCTCCGCAGGCTCGACCAGAGTTTGCGCTCGGCATCAGTGGAGTTGGCGCGCAGGGTCTTCGCGCTTTGAGCAGCAAATTTGGTCTTCAGGACGCTCAAGGAAAGGCCCCCTCACCCGCCGCTGCGCGGCGACCTCTCCCCCAAAGGGAGAGGTGAAGAAGGTGTCGCCCGCCGTATATGGGCGCAGCCGCCCGGAGGGGCGAGGTGAGGTCGGCGGCTGGGCCGGCCTGTTCTCTCACTCCACAATCCCCGCGGTCTCGACCACGGCGTGGAACAGCACGTCCGCTCCTGCACTCGCCCATTCCCTGGAAATCTCCTCCGCCTCGTTATGGCTCAGCCCATCGACACACGGGCACATGACCATCGCCGTGGGCGCCACGCGATTGATCCAGCACGCATCGTGCCCGGCGCCCGAGATGATGTTGCGGTGAGAATAGCCCAGGCGCTCGGCGGCGTTGCGGATGGCAGAGACACAGCCCTCGTTGAACGTCACGGGATCGAACGCGCCGACCTGTTCGATTTCGGCCCCGATATCCATGTCCGAGATAATGGCTTCGATGCCGGTGCGGATGGTCAGGTCCATCTCGTCCAAGGTGGCTTTGCTCGGCGAGCGAATATCGATGGTGAACACCGTCTTGCCGGCGATGATGTTGCGCGAATTGGGATAGACTTCGATATGGCCCACCGCGCCGACCGCGTCGGGCTGGTGGCTCATCGCGGTGTGGTGGACCAGTTCGATCACCCGCGCCATGCCCAGGCTGGCATTGCGGCGCTTGGGCATCGGGGTGGAGCCGGTATGGGCTTCCTTGCCGGTGAGCGTCACCTGCAACCATTTGAGCCCCTGGCCGTGGGTGACGACGCCGATGTCGATGCCTTCATCCTCAAGGATCGGGCCCTGCTCGATATGCAGTTCGAAGAAAGCGTGGATCTTGCGGTCGCCGACCTTTTCAGACCCGTTCCAGCCGATCCGTTCCAGCTCGTCGCCAAAGCGTTTGCCGTCCTTGTCGGTGTGGGCATAGACATCGGCCTGATCGAGCACGCCGGAAAAGACGCCCGAGGCCATCATGGCGGGGGCGAAGCGGGCGCCCTCCTCATTGGTCCAGTTGGTGACGACGATGGGGTGGCGTGTCTTGATGCCCAGATCATTGAGCGTGCGCACGACTTCGAGGCCGCCCAGCACACCGAGCACACCGTCATACTTGCCGCCAGTTGGCTGGGTATCGAGGTGGGAGCCGACATAGACCGGTGCCAGGGACGGATCGGTGCCTTCGCGACGGGCGAACATGGTGCCCATTTCATCCACGCCCATGGTGAGGCCGGCGGCCTCACACCAGGATTGGAACAGGTGGCGGCCCTCACCATCGGCATCGGTCACGGTCTGGCGGTTATTACCGCCAGCAATGCCGGGGCCGATCTTGGCCATGTCCATGAGGCTATCCCAAAGCCGGTCACCATTGATCCGAAGATTTTCGCCGGGAGAGGACATGGGGCTACCTATCTAACTTGAGGCTATTTGTGCGTCGGGAAGGAGAATTCCGCGCCACCCTTGATGCCGGCGGGCCAGCGGGTGGTGACGGTCTTGAGGCGGGTGTAGAAGTGCACGCCTTCGGGGCCGTAGATGGAGTGGTCGCCGAACAGGCTTCGTTTCCAGCCGCCGAAGGAGTGGTAGGCGACGGGGACCGGGATCGGCACGTTGATGCCCACCATGCCCACTTCGATCTTGTCGGCAAATTCGCGGGCGGCGTCGCCGTCGCGGGTGAAGATGGCGGTGCCGTTGCCATATTCGTGGGTGTTGATGAGGTCGACCGCCTCGGCATAGTCCTTGGCGCGGACCACCGACAGGACGGGGCCGAAGATTTCTTCCTTGTAGATGGTCATGTCGCGGGTGACGTTGTCGAACAGCGTGCCGCCGACATAGTAGCCGCCCTCATAGCCCTGCAGCTTGAAGCCGCGGCCATCGACGACGAGTTCGGCGCCCTGCTCCACGCCAGCGTCGATATAACCGAGGATTTTGTCGCGGTGCATAGCGGTAACGACCGGACCCATTTCGGCGTCCTTGTCGGTGGCCGGGCCAATCTTGAGGGCTTCGACGCGCGGCTTGAGTTTTGCCACCAGCGCATCGGCGGTTTCCTTGCCGACCGGGACGGCCACCGAAATGGCCATGCAGCGCTCGCCGGCCGAGCCGTAACCGGCACCCATCAGGGCATCGGCGACCTGATCCAGATCGGCATCGGGCATGACGACCATGTGGTTCTTGGCGCCGCCGAGCGCCTGGACGCGCTTACCGGCCTTGGTGCCGCGCTGGTAGACATATTCGGCGATCGGGGTCGAGCCGACGAAGGACACGGCCTTGATATCAGGATGGTCCAGAATGCCATCGACCATTTCCTTATCGCCATGGACGACGTTGAGCACGCCCTCGGGCAGGCCGGCGTCCATGAACAGGTTCCAGGCAAGCATCAAGGCCGAGGGATCGCGCTCGGAGGGTTTGAGGATGAAGGTATTGCCGCAGGCGATGGCGGCTGGATACATCCACATCGGCACCATTGCGGGGAAGTTGAACGGCGTGATGCCGGCGACGACGCCAAGCGGCTGGCGATCCGAATAGGTATCGATCGAGGGGCCGACATTGCGCGAGAATTCGCCCTTCAGCAGCTGAGGAATGCCGCAGGCGAAATCGACGCAGTCGATGCCGCGCGCCAGTTCACCCAGCGCATCGTCATGCACCTTGCCGTGTTCGCGCGAAATGGCGCGGGCCAGCTCATCGGCGTTGGCTTCAAGCAAGGCCTTGAACTTGAACATGACGCGGGCGCGCTTCATTGGCGGGGTATTGGCCCAGGCCGGCCAAGCTTTTTTGGCCGAAGCCACGGCGTCGTTGAGTTCGCTCAGCGTCGACAGGGGCAATTCGGCCGACTGTTCGCCGGTGGCGGGATTATAGACGGGCACCCGGCGGCCGGTAGAGACATAGCGTTTGCCGGCGACGGCGTTTTCGATCGTATCCATTATTCGATGCTCCTCAGCACGGCGCGGATGCCATCGACCAGTTCATCGATCTGCGACTTGGATATGATCAGCGGCGGACTCAGGGCGATGATGTCGCCCGTGGTGCGGACCAGGAAGCCCGACTCGAAAGCGGCGAGGAAGGCCGAGAAAGCGCGCTTGGTGGGCGAGCCGACGATGGGTTCGAGTTCGATGGCGCCGATCAGGCCGATATTGCGGATATCGATGACATGGGGCTCGCCCTTGAGCGAATGCAGCGCATCGGCCCAATAGGGGGCCAGTTCGGTGCCGCGCGTCAGCAGATCGTCCTGCTTGTAGGTTTCCAGCGTCGCGAGCGCGGCGGCCGAAGCCATCGGATTTCCCGAATAGGTATAGCCGTGGAAAAACTCGATGACGTGTTCGGGGCCTTGCATGAAGGCGTCATGGATTTCGGCCGAAACCATCACGGCGCCCATAGGAATAATGCCATTGGTCAAGCCCTTGGCGGTGACCAGGATATCGGGCGTCACATCGAAATAATCGGCGCCGAACGGGGTGCCAAGACGGCCGAAGCCGGTGATGACTTCATCGAAAATCAGCAAGATGCCGTGCTTCTTGGTGATCTCGCGCAGGCGCTTGAGATAGCCGACGGGCGGGATCAGCACACCGGTGGAGCCGGCGACCGGCTCGACGATGACGGCGGCAATGGTGGAGGCATCGTGCAGGGTAACGATGCGTTCCAGCTCGTCGGCCAGCTCGGTGCCGTATTCGGGCACGCCCTTGGTGAAGGCGTTCTTGGCCAGGTTATGGGTGTGCGGCATGTGATCGACGCCACCCAGGAGGGTGCCGAACATCTTGCGGTTGGTGACGATGCCACCCACCGAAATGCCGCCGAAATTGACGCCGTGATAGGCGCGTTCGCGACCGATCAGGCGGGTGCGGGCCCCCTCGCCTTTGACGCGATGATAGGCCAGCGCGACCTTGAGGGCGGTCTCGACCGACTCGGAGCCCGAATTGGTAAACAGCACATGGTCGAGCCCCTTGGGCGCAATATCGACCAGCCGATTGGCCAGTTCGAACGCCTTGGGGTGACCCATCTGAAAGGCAGGCGCGTAATCGAGTTCGGCGGCCTGCTTGGCGATGGCCTCGACGATCAGTGGACGGGCGTGGCCGGCATTGACGCACCAGAGGCCCGCCGTGCCATCGAGCACCTGGCGACCGTCGGACGTGGTATAATGCATATCCTTGGCGGCAACGAACATGCGCGGGGCTTTTTTGAACTGCCGGTTCGCGGTGAACGGCATCCAGAACGCGCTCAGATCATTGGGCGCTGCATTGGAATTGGACACGTGTCTGGCTCCCTATTGGTCGATGACTTTTTTGGTCTTGTTGATTGGCTCTTGACGTGGGAACGCAAACCCAAGAATTTTGACCAGTTGGAAAAATGTTAGCACTCCCAAACTTTCCCGCAAGGCGAAAATGGTTCCCACCAAGGTGAAAAACGCCGACACGTCCGCGACCATCGAGGCCGACGGCAAGCCAGTGGGAAAAGTGGGCGCCAAGGTGCGCCCGCTGACCCGCATCCAGCGCGAAAAGCAGAACGTGATCCTGGAGGCCGCGCTCGAAGTGTTCGCGGTGCACGGCTTTCGCGGCTCAACCATCGACCAGATCGCCGACGTGGCGGGGATGAGCAAACCCAACCTGCTGTATTATTTCCCGCGCAAGGAAGAGATCCATCGCCGGCTGATCAGCGAGCTTTTGGTGACCTGGTTGGCGCCCCTGCGCGAGATGGATGCCGATGGCGACCCCTTCCCCGAAATCCGCTCCTACATCCGGCGCAAGCTGGAAATGGCGCGGGATTATCCGCGCGAAAGCCGGCTGTTCGCCAACGAAATGCTGCAGGGCGCACCGCATATCATCGAGATGATCGAGGTCGACCTCAAGAACCTGGTGGACGAGAAAGCCGGGATTTTGCTGGGCTGGATGGACGAGGGCAAGCTGGCGCGCACCGACCCCTATCACCTGATCTTTTCGATCTGGGCGACGACGCAGCATTATGCCGATTTCGATGTGCAGGTGCGCGCCGTGCTCGGGCCCAGCCGCGGCGGAGAGGGGCGCTTCGAGGATGCGGCGCGCTATTTGGAACAGTTGTTCTTGTATGGGCTGACGCCCCGAAGCAAGCCGTAGACAGTTAGGCATTCGCTTGACAATCTGAGAGTGTCGCCGTATCGCTTAGCTAAGTACTTAAGCATTGGAGCAGAAAATGGCCCAGCAAGTTCACGCCCATATGATGCTGACGCTCGACGGGTTCGGCACTGGGCTAAACCAGAGCCGGGAGCGGCCGTTCGGCACTATCGATCCGCGACAGCTGGCGCGCTGGATGTTTGAAGACGGCGATAACAACCGGGCCGAAATCGACGCCATCTGCAATTATGGTGCCTATATCATGGGCAGGAACATGTGGGCCGCGCCCGGACCGGATGTGTGGGAAGAGGACTGGAAAGGCTGGTGGGGACCCAACCCGCCTTACCATGCGCCGGTGTTCGTTTTGACCCACCACGCCAGGCCCTCGATCGAGATGGAGGGCGGCAACGTCTTCCATTTCGTGACCGAAGGGCCGGAGGTGGCGCTGGCCCGGGCGCGGGAAGTCGCAGGCGAGCGGAATATTGCGATTGCCGGCGGAGTGTCGACGACGCGGCATTATCTCAATGCCGGCGTCATCGAGCAGCTTCACCTCAAGCTCGTGCCGCTCATCGCCGGTGCAGGCGAGCGCCTGTTGGACGGCGTGACGGCCAAGCTCGAGCCGGTCGGCGCTCGCAGCACGAAGTTCGTGACGCACATCGACTACAAGGTGAGCAAGGGCTAGGGCAAGATGGCCGGGCCGCTAAGGCGGCTGCTTCGGCGTCAGGCGGGCCTGGCCTGTGCCATGAGGGCGAGTGGACGCCCTTCGGGGTCGGCGAAGAAGGCCATCCATTCCTCGGTGCCGTCGGCATGGGTGTGGATGCGATGCGGGGCCGTGGTGAACACTGCGCCACGCGCCGCGAGCGCCGCGTGGGCGGCAAGAATGTCGGGCACCTGAAAATACAGCACCGATTCCTGCGGCGACGGGTCTGCCTGTTGTTGCAGGTAAAGGCGCAGGCCGTCGCAATCGAAAAACGCCAGATCGCTAAAAGTATAGAGATGGGGCAGGCCGACAACGTCGCGGTAGAAGGCGGTGGCGACGTCGATATCGGCTACGCTGCGCGAAACCTGGCCGATGGGGCCGAGCTGGACGGCATCGGGCATAGCTGTTCTCCTTGCATTGAGGACGCTGGCGGCCGGCACGGCGAACCAGTGACGCAGCGCCTCCCGGTCGTCGAGCCCGAGCTTGCCCAGGATATTGGCGAGGTGGAACTTGACCGCATCGAGACTGATGCCGCGTCGCCGGGCGATCTGGCGGTTGCTCATGCCGTGCTGGGCGGCGTGGACCACCCGCCATTCGGCGGGGGTCAGGCGATCATCATGGGGCGGCCTGCCCCGCTGCCGTTTGGGTGTCATGACCCATTCTAGCCGATCCGGCGGGCAATTTCCCTCCCCCCGGGGGTCATGGCGACCGGGCCGCCACGACTGGGATCACAAGGCGGCGGCAATGGGCAGCAGGAAGGCGCCGGCGAGGCCCACGTTCATGATGGTCGCGTTGACATGGGTGGCACGATCGGGGCCCGAATAATCCCAGAAATTGTGGAACAGCACCGTCGCCAGCACGACGAAGACGATCAGCGCCAGTCCGCCAATAGCGCCAAGCGGACCGACTGCCGTCAGCGCGCCGCCGACGATCTGCAAAGCCACGCCGATCATGGCGGCGACACGCGGTAGGGGCAGGCCACGGACCGTCAGGGCGGCGGTCAGGCCGTCGACATTGCGGACATTGCGGATGCCGAAGACGAGGAAGGCGCCACCCAGCAGCAGCCGGGCCAGCAGGATGAGGTTGGTATCGGTCAACATGGTGGTATCCAATGGCTCGTAAGGGTCAGGCGGCGATGGCGGGTTTGTCGATCGGGTGCTGGCTGCGCAGGCCGACGGCGAGACGGTTCCAGACATTGATGGCGCCGATGGCGACGGTGATCTTGGTGATATCCTCGTCGGAGAAATGCGCCTTGAGGGCAGCGAAATCGGCATCCGGTGCGCGGGTGTCGGCCAGCAGCGTCAAGGCTTCGGTCCAGCCCAGGACGGCGCGTTCCTCGGCGCTATAAAGCGGGGATTCCTGCCAGGCGGAGACCAGGTTGATCCACTGCTCGCCCAAACCGCTGCGGCGGGCTTCCTTGACATGCATGTCGACGCAATAGGCGCAGCCATTGAGCTGGGACGCGCGCAGCTTGATCAGGTGGATGAGATGGTGCGGCAGACCGCTATTCTTGACCACATAGCGGTCGAGGGCAGCGACGGCCTTGGTGGCTTCGGGCGCGGCGGCGGAGAAATCGATACGGGATTGCATAAAAATGTCCTTCAGTTGGGGGTGGGTTGACGCCGTTCATGGCGGTCAAGGAAAGCGCAACTGCGCTGGTCGATGGCGGCGCCGAGCGGGGTGGCGGTGTCGGTTTGCAGATCAGCGACGCTGACCTTGCGCAGTTCGGCGCGGTAGGCCTGCTCTGCCTTGAGCATGGCGGCGTTAACGGCGCAGGGCGCCTTGGAGAATTCCGGCGCCAGGGGGAACGGGCCGCGCTGGCGAATTTCGGCGCAGCGGAAGGCCGGGGCCGCGCCCTCGACGGCCAGAACGATATCGAGCAGGGAAATCTTGGCGACCGGCCGCGCCAGGCGGTAGCCGCCCTTGGGACCGGGCACCGATTGCAGGATGCCCGCCCCGGCCAGCGCCTGCAGGTGCTTGAGCAGATAGCTGGTGGAAACGCCGTGGTACTCGGCCAAAGCCGCGGCGGCGAGGACACCGTCGGCCGCGAGGCCTGACAATACCAGAACGCTATGGATGGCTTGTTCGACACCGTCACCGAGTTTCATGGATATCTCCTATCGTGGATAACTTATATCCATGATGCTGCGAAGCCGTCAAGCCCATGCGGAGAGGCCGCGAAAAAGCTAGAGCGAGAGGCCGATGATCATCAGCAGGCCGGCGGCGAGGGTGATGTTGACCAGAACCAGATAAAGGTGCGGATCGCGCTCCTTGCCATGGAACAGGAAGAGGTTGTGGTACATCGCCGTGGCCAGAACGAGGAAGACGATCAGCAGCGCGGCGCCGTAAATGGGCCAGAGCCCGAACACCAGCGACAGGCCACCCACCAGTTGCATGGCAAAGCCCAGGGCGACGATTGGCGGCGGCAGGTCCCAGCCGTAGTTGGTTTTCGAGGGAATGCGCGTTTTGAAACCGGCAAAATTGCGCAGGCCGGCGATCAGGAAAAACAGGCCGAAGACGATACGGCCGATAAGAATGAATGTTGTAGCAAGTGTCATGACGTCCCCCGTCGCTCATCGGCGACTCTGGCGCCATATTGCTTGGCGCAGGGCTGGGGCGGAAGCCGCAATCCACGGTTTTGATGGCTTGTCGTTGTCACAATCGCGCCTTAATCGGACCTGGTCGGCCGCAAAACAGCCCAAAGTTCTGCCGGAACCCTACGCAAATTGCCCAATACAGGCCGTGGGCGTGGAACTGTTGCCGCAAAGTCGCACGACGCAAATCCAATTTCGCTGACGGCGGAATCCATCGGCCTGAATCGCCGATCGCGTTTGATTTTAGATTCATATCCTTCGCTCGGCAGAGTCTTGGCCGACAGATTAATCAATCGTCACGCGATTTGCCGCGTTCTATTGGCAACAGAGTGGGCCGCAAAGGCGATTGAGGCAGTTGGCCCACATTGTGGCCCCGCCCCGCCATTAAGCATCTGTTCAGGAACAACTGAAGAGAGACTAGACGCTTGATCAAAAAGACCGTGTTCGCCGCTGCACTTGCTGCTGCAGTCCTGATAACGTCCACCGCCGGTGCCTTTGCCCAATGCGGCGGCGCCTCCTGGTATGGCCCCGGCTTCAATGGCCACCGCTCGGCTTCCGGCCAGATCTTCAATCAGAATGCCATGACGGCGGCGCATCGCTCGCTGCCCTTCGGCACCAAATTGCGCGTAACCGACCAAAACACCGGCAATGCGGTAATCGTGACCATCAACGATCGCGGCCCCTACCATGGCCGCCGCATTATCGATCTGTCGGCCGGTGCGGCGTCCAAGCTGGGCTTCCGCAATCGCGGCACGACTTCGGTCTGCATCGAACAAATCTGACGCAAAATACCAGATCATGAATGGGCCGCTCCGTTTGGGGGCGGCCCATTTATTTTCTAGAGACGCAATCCCAGCGCGTCGATAGCGGCGACCTGATCGGCATCGAGTGGGCCCTGGCGTTCGGCAGCGAGCGCCTGATCCAGTTCGGCAACGTTCTTGAAGCGGCGCGGTCGAAATCGGCGCTGGTCGGGCTGTGCTCCGGGCGGTCGATCCCCGATGTCAGCGCGCCAGCCTGCACGGCGCGGACGCCCATGACGCCCACGCCATGGGTTTTGGCGGCGGTGATGACATCGCGCGGGCGCGGCGCGAGGCCAGTGCCGTTCATTTCGCCCGGACTGTCCATAAGATTGGCGATCGCCTGGACCACGGCAGGACGTGGGCCCGACGACATGGCATCGATAGTGCCCGCCGCGTGGTTGATACCGGTAATGCCCCAGGCGCCGATGAGGCCCTCCGACACCAGCCGCTCGAAGGCGGGCACCACCGCCTGGCGATAAAGGCTGAGGCTGGTGGAGCGCATGTCCTTGGGCGGCTGGCCGGCAGGATACTCAAAGTCGTCGGGGCGGATTTCGCTGTGCAGGATCATCAGGTCGACGCGCGGTAGAAGCATGGCAGCGAGGCTGGCGTCGAGCGAGGCCCGCAGGCGATCATACACCTCGGCCCGCGGCGGCGTGCCCAGGCTGTATTTGGTGGTGATGCGCCCGCCGTCGGGCAGTTTGCCGCCGAAGGCCTTGGCGATCATCTTCTCGCAATTCTTGTAGCCGGGGGCAGTATCGATGAGGTCGATGCCGGCCTCGACGGCACGGCGGAGCGTATCGACCGAGTCGGTATCCGACGCCTCGCCCCAGAGTTGGCCGATGCCGCCGCCACCCAGCGTGAGGCGGCTGACGGGACCGAATGGGCCCAGTATGTTGATCTGCATTGTGGTTCTCCTCGGTTCAGGCGACCAGACCACAATCGGGCTCGGCGCACCTGGTTGCAGGGGCCGCGTTCCGGATCTGGCGCTGGGCGGCCATGGCATTGCAGCGGGCGATGGTTCTGATGGCATCGCGCTCGATGCCCATATCGGCCAGCAGTCGGTCATCGAAGTCTTCGAGGTACCGCGTGGTGTCGAGCCGCAATTGCCAGATGCGATAGCGGGCGATGAGGTTTTGCAGCACGGAAGAATTCCCTGGATTGGCCATGGCAAAGCCGGCACCGGCGATCAGGCCGGTTTTTCAAGAATGCGGTTTTGCCACTGATGATTTGGCGCTTTGCCGCGCCGCAGGGACATACTTGCCGCGATTGCCGCGTTGCCGCTATGGTCAGGAACGCAATGAGCTTTGCAGAATTGAAAAATGGAATTTGGCTGGGACGACCTGAGAGTGTTTCTCGACGTGGCGCGGCTGGGCGGGCTGAGTGCCGCGACGGCGACCACGGGCCTCAGCGCCGCCACTTTGGGCCGGCGCGTCAACGCTCTGGAGCGGCAGATTGGCGAGCCGCTATTTCACCGCTCGCAACAGGGCTATCGGCTGACCAGCGCGGGCGAAGACCTGTTGGCGCGCGCCGAGGATGTCGAGGCGGCCATGCTGTCGCTGACGCGGTGGAAGGAAGGCAATCTGCGCGACCGTATCGTGCGGTTGTCGGCGGGGCCGTGGACCTCGGCCTTCGTATCGCGCCATATCGGCAGGGTGTGGACCGTGGCAGACCGGTTCGGGCTGGAGCTGGTGACCGCTAACGAGAAGGTGGATATCGGCCGCCGTAATGCCGATCTGGGCATTCGCAACCAGCGACCGACCGAGCAATGGCTGGCTGGCCGGCAGATCGGCAGCGTCGCCTATGGGCTTTATTCGGGTCGCGAGCTGATCAATGGCGTGGCGGCGGGCCTGTTCGTCGGCGTGGCGGGGGACGGGGCGCAGACCCATTCGGCGCGCTGGATCGAGGCACATCATGGCGATCGCATCGGGGTGCGGGGCAATGATGCTATGAGCGTGCGCGAACTGGTGGCGGCGGGCGCGGGGCTATCGGTGTTTCCGTGTTTCGTGGGCGACAGCGACGAGCGGCTGATCCGGGTCGCGCCGATCATCACCGAATTGCGCACCGACCAATGGCTGGTGAGCCACCACGAGGAGCGCCATAGCCTGGCGGTGCGCACCATCGGCGACCGCATTGCGGCGCTGATGCGCGAGAACGCGCCGCTATTCGGTGGCGAGCGGCCACTGCATCAGGGCAAATAGCGCGCGGCGCTGGACTGCGGGGATAAACGGGGCCGGCTGTTAGCGCGCCCTTAGCAATGGCCAGCGTAACGTGCTGGCGGGAAACTAGAACTGGTCGGGGACGCGACCAATGCATGCCACCGCTTTCATCATCGGCCCCACCACCGGGGCCGGCGCCGCTTTGGCGGATATCGCGCGGACTCTCAAGTTCGCCGCGGTATTGCCCTATGCGGGCATCGAGGCGGCCGAAAACCAGGCCCATCACACGCCGGTCTGCTACTTCCTGTTCGCCCCGGTAGTGCAGATTGCCAGCTTGAGCGAGATCGCCGAGGCGATCCGGTTCTGTCCGAGCCGGCGCGTGCGGTTTTCGCCGATGATCTATTTCTCCGACAAGACCTCGGCGGAGACCATTTCGGCCTGCATCAATCTGGGGTTCGACGACATCATCACCATGCCCTTCACCCAGCAGCGGGTGAGCGAGCGGATCGGGCGGCAGGTCGGCCCGAGCCTGACCTATTTCGAAACCTCGAGCTATTTCGGCCCCGACCGGCGCGACCGGGTGACGGCGCCAAACCGGCCCGCCGAAAGTCGACTGGGTGGGCAATTCCGTCGGCTGGAAATCGTGCGTAACTTTGAAACGGGCGTGAACGTGTTGCGCGACGACAGCTACGCGGTATTGTGAGGGCTGGCCGGCCCTGCGCGCAATTGTAGCCATACGGACAATTGCCTTTATTCCAACGTTGCAATAAACGATTTTGCGAGCATTTGAGACGCTGTTTCGCCGCGCGGCGAATCCGGTTAGCGTCGCCTCCAATTCCAGTTCGCGAGTTCTTTTCAATCATGAAATTCGGCATCGACATGCCCCCGCAGTTGCGGGTCTACGCGGCATTTTTCGTCTATTCATTTTGCATGGGCAGCATTTTCCCGCGCCTGCCGGATATTCAGCGCGCCATGGGCGTGGCCGAGGGCGCACTCGGGCTGGCGCTGATCGGCGCCGCCGTCGGCACGCTGATTTCTTTGACCTTTGCGGGTGGGCTGATCGAAAAAATCGGGCATCGCCGCGCGCTGCTGACGGCGCTGCCGCTGCTGGCCGTGTTTTACGCGCTGGCCGTCTGGGCGCCCTCGCCGCTGACGCTGTTCCTGTTGCTGCTGCCGGTTGGGCTGACCATCGGGGTGATCGAAGTCATCGTCAATCTGGAAGCCGACCGCGTCGAGCACGCTATCGGCCGGCGCATCATGAACCGGGCGCATGGCTTCTGGAGCATCGGGTTTTTCAGCGCCGGGCTGATCGGCTCGCTGATCGCCCAGACCGGTCTGTCGCCGCAACTGCACCTGCTGATCATGGTGCCGGTGATCTTCATCGGCACCGCCGTGATCATGGGCCGCTTCGAGCCCGCCGAGCATCGCACGGGTGGCAGCACCGATGAAGGCCCGCGCTTTGCCCGGCCCACCCTGGCTATCCTGGTGCTGGTCTGCGTCACCATGGCGGCGGTGATGATGGAAGGCGCCGGCATCGATTGGTCGGCCATCTATATGCGCGATGTGTTCCAGTCCGAACCGTTCCTCGCCGGTTTCGCCGTGGCCCTGGGCGCCGGCGCTCAGGCGCTGATGCGTTTCCTGGCCGATGGCTTCGTGGAGCGCAGCAATCCCGTCTCCGTGGCGCGGATCTTGCTGGGCGTGCTTGGCGTGGGGGCGTTGATGGTGTTTTTCGCCAATGCGCCATGGATGGCACTGGTGGGCTTCGCGCTGATGGGCTGCGGCACCAGCGCGATCTTCCCGCTGGCCATGTCGGCGGCGGCGCAGCGCACCGATCGCCCGGCGGCGGTCAATGTGGCGGCCCTGGCGCAGATTTCCTTCGTGGGGTTCCTGCTCGGACCGCCGCTGCTGGGCTTTGTGGCCGAGCATTTCGGCATCCGCTGGGCCTTCGGTATCGGCCTGCCCCTCGTGGTGGTGAGCCTGTTCGCGGCCGGCGCCCTATCTCCCAAGTTCAAGGCTAAACTGGCATGAAAATCGCGCCGCACTACCGTATCTTCGCCTGCTTCTTTCTCTTTGCCTTCGCGCTAGGGGCCCTGTTGTCGCGCATGCCCGACCTGCAGGAGCAATTGCAGGTCAGCAAGAGCGAGCTGGGCCTGACCCTGATCGGCATGGCCATCGGCTCGCTGATTTCGCTGACCTTTTCGGCGCCGCTGATCGATCGGCTGGGTGCGCGCACCACGGCATTGGTGACCGTACTGGGCACCGCGACCTGCTATGCGCTGATCCCGTGGCTGAGCTGGGCGCCGGGCGTGTTCATCCTGCTATTCGTCGCCGGCCTCCTGGCCGGGGCGCTGGAAATCAACCTCAACGTGCAGACCGACCGGCTGGAGGCGCAGTTCGGCAAGAGCTACATGAACCGGGCCCACGGCATGTGGAGTCTCGGGTTCTTCGTGACCGCGCTCCTGGGTGCATTCGTGCGCGGCGCTGGAATCTCCATCGAAATCCATCTGCTGATCGCGGTGGGCGTGGTGTTCGTCATCGGCACCTGGATGATGGTGGGGATGGTCAATGCGCCGGCGCGCCTGACCGGCCATCAGGGCGATACCCCCAGAATCGCCTTTCCGCACTGGGGGCTGCTGCCGCTGTGCATGATCGGCATCGCGGCCTTCCTGGTCGAGGGCGCGGGCATCGACTGGTCGGGCATTTACATGCGCGACGTCTTTTCCGTCGATCCGTTCACCGGCGGGCTGGGGCTGACGCTATTCTCGGGTTTTATGGCCGCCATGCGGCTGACCGCCGATCCGGTGGTCGACCGGTTCGGGCCGCGCAGCGTGGCGATCACGCTGATGGGGCTGGCGATTGCGGGCGCCGTGGCCGTGGCTTTCGCGCCGGTCTATTGGGTGGCGCTGGCGGGCTTCGCGATGATGGGCACGGGCTGTAGCGCGGTCTATCCGCTGGCCGTTTCGGCCGCGGCGCAGCGCACCGACCGGCCATCGGCGGTCAATGTGGCGGCGCTGGGCCAGGTGACGTTCATCGTCTTCTTCCTCGGGCCCCCGCTGCTCGGCTTCGTCGCCGAATATCTGGGCATTCGCTCGTCGTATCTGGTGATCCTGCCAGTCCTGATCCTGGGGCTGATCGCCTGCCGGGCGCTGGCCACCAAGGGGCCGGTCGTCACTGCGGGGGTCGAACCCGCATCGAGCCATGGCTGAGCTGCCGCCCATCGTCGACCTGCGCCAATCGGCCACCGCGCTGCGCGTGCAGCGCGGTGTGATGCGGATGCTGCGCGAGGTCTACGATATGGCCTGCTATGCCGAAGTGCCGCTGCGCAATGGACGGCGCGCCGACGTTTTGGGCGTCGGGCCGAAGGGCGAAATCTGGATCGTCGAAATCAAATCCAGTCTGATCGATTTTCAGGTGGACCGGAAATGGCCGGAATATCGCGAATTTTCCGACAAGTTCTTCTTCGCCAAGCCGCCCGAACTGGACGCCGCGATTTTCCCCGAGAGCGAGGGGTTGATCGTGGCAGACGGGCATGACGGGGCGATTTTGCGGGATAGTCCCCACACACCCCTGAACCCGGCGCGGCGCAAGGCGCTGATGATCAAGCTCGCGCGGATGGGGGCGGATCGCATCCATTTGCTGATGGATCCGGGACCGAAGTGAGAGCACGAAAGGTCTATCGAAGACGATAGCCCCATCCACCGTCCCTTCCCGCGGACTTGATCCGCGGGCCTCTCAAAGCACATGCCGCGCTGATAGCGGCCCCCGGATCAAGTCCGGGGGAAGGAGCGGGTGGGGGAACATGCGCGCCACAGGGCCAGTCCCGTTCAGCGAGAACTTTACTCGTCGAATGCCTGCGATTCGCTGGGCGCGCGCGGCACAAATGTCGACACCGGCGGCGTGGTATCGCCGCCCAGTTCGGATAACTTCGCCTGCAATTCCTTCATGACCCGCAACTTGTCCACGTCGCTAACGCCGTTCAGCCGCTGGCTGAGGCGGATGGTGAAATCGGCGAACTGGTTGTGCCAGTCAGTGGTCATCTGCGCGGGATCGATACGGGGCGTCGCAGGGTGGATGACGGCGGCAATGCCGTCGGCGCGCAATTCGAAAAAGTCGTCGAGCTGGGGCAAAACGACCTGATCGCCGGAGAGACCGCTGGTCACCAAGGCAGCGCGCAGGGCGGTGCGCTCCTCGTCCTCGCCATGGGTCAGGAAGATGGCGCCGTGGGCGGGCAGGCGTTCCTTGATCCAGGCCATCAGTTCGGAATGATCCGCATGGGCGGAATAATTGCCCATCGAGCGGATGCGGGCGTGCACCGGCACGAGGCTGCCGTGGATACGCACTTCCTTGGCGCCGGACTGGATGATCTGGCCCAACGTGCCGGGCGCCTGGTAGCCGACGAACAGCACGGTGGCATTGCCGCGCGGCAGGTTGTTGCGCAGGTGATGCTGGATGCGGCCGGCATCGGCCATGCCGGAGGCACTCAGGATGATGGCGCCGCCCCTTATGGTGTTGATCGCCTTGCTCTCCTCGACGCCCTCGATGATGCGGAAGCGCGGGTCGTTGAACAATTCGCTGGCGCTGAGTTCGACGTCATCGAACATCTTGGCGTATTTGCGATAGACGCTGGTGACCTTGCTGGCCAGCGGGCTATCGAGGAACACCAATTGGGGTGAGATTTCGCCGGTCTTGATCAGGTAGCCGATGTCATGCAGCAATTCCTGGCTGCGCTCGACGGCGAAAGCGGGGATCACCAGATTGCCACCCCGGCGCAGGGCCTCGTTGATCTCGGTCTTGAGGGACTCCCGGCGCTGCACCAGGGTGTAATCGTCGCGCTCGCGGCCCCCATAGGTGGATTCGCACAGAATGTAATCGAAGCCGGCGGGGCCTTCGGGCTCCTTGTAGAATACCTTCTCGTCGGGGCCGATATCGCCGGAAAACATGATGGTGACGGGCTTGCCATCGGTGTCGATCACTTCGACTTCGATGGATGCGGAGCCGATAATGTGGCCGGCATTCCAGTAGCGGGCGCGCACGCCGGGGCCGGGGGTAATCCAATGCGCATAGCCGGTGGTCTCACGATGCTGCAGCGCCTCCTCGGCGTCTTCCAGCGTGTAGAGCGGCTTGGCGGGCTCCTCGCCGCGCCGCGAGAGCTTCTTGGTTTCGCGCTCGGCCTCGCTTTCCTGGATGCTGGCGCTATCGGGCAGCAGATATTCGAGCAGGCCGGCGGTGGGCTCGGTCATCCACATCGGGCCCCGAAAGCCCTCGCGATAGAGCTTTGGCAACAGGCCCGCATGATCGATATGGGCGTGAGTTAGCAGCAGGAAATCGATCGCCTTGGGATCGAACGGTGTCGGCTTGAGGTTCAGCGCGCGGACTGATTTATTGCCCTGGAACAGGCCGCAATCGACGAGAAACTGCCCGCTGGGATGCTCCACGCGATAGCAGGAGCCGGTGACGGTGCCCGCCGCGCCGTGAAAGTGCAGGGTGACGCTCATGGCAGGCTCCCGGGTTGTTTGGCGATTGCTAGACTAACGCTTTGACAATACGGCGAAAGGGGGACCGCACCGCTTTGCCGAAAATAGGCGCGGAGCGATGTCGCAACCGAGACCGCTCATTCGTCATTGGAACAGTGTCACCGCAGAGGAGAGCGAAAATGACTTACGTCGACGGATTTGTTGCCGCCGTGCCGAAGGCCAACAAGCAGGCCTATATCGCCCATGCCCGCCAAGCGGCGGCGCTGTTCAAGGAATGGGGCGCCACACGGATCGTCGAGACCTGGGGCGACGACGTGCCGGCAGGCAAGCAGACGGACTTCATGCGCGCGGTGGCGGCCAAGGAGGACGAAGCGATCGTATTTTCCTGGATTGAGTATCCCGACAAGGCGACACGCGACGCCGTCGGGCAGAAAATGATGAGCGATGCGCGCATGCAGGCCATGAAGATGCCATTCGACGGCGCCCGCATGATCTATGGCGGGTTCGAGAGCCTGTTCGTGGCTTAACGCGGCGCGCGCTTGGCCAGAATACGCTGCAGCGTCCGCCGGTGCATGTTGAGCCGGCGGGCGGTTTCCGAGACGTTGCGATCGCACAGCTCATAGACGCGCTGGATGTGTTCCCAACGCACGCGATCGGCCGACATCGGATTTTCCGGCGGCTCGGGCTTGTCCTCGCCGGTGGCCAGCAGGGCGTTGATGACGTCGTCGGCATCGGCGGGCTTGGAGAGATAGTCAACCGCGCCCAGCTTCACTGCGGTCACGGCGGTGGCGATATTGCCATAGCCGGTCAGCACTACGGCGCGGGCATCGGCGCGCTTGGTATGCAGCGCCTGCACCACTTCAAGGCCATTGCCGTCTTCGAGGCGCAAGTCGACCACCGCATAGGCGGGCGGGCGCTCGGCCACGGCGGCAAGCCCGGCGGCGACGGTGGCGGCGATGCGCACCTCGAAGCCACGGCGCTGCATGGCGCGCTCCAGCCGTTGCAGGAATGCAGCATCATCGTCCACCAACAATAGGGACGGGTCGGTGGCCAACAGCTCTTCGATCGTGCTCATGGACTTCACATAAGCGTTTGTGGCGGAAACGTCAAAATGCAGATGGGCCATGGTAAACCTCCGGGGCTGTGACAGCCGATATCACAGCATTTAGGTCTGGGTTCGGACCCGGTGTCACAAGAGGCAGGATGTCGCAGAGCGCTAACGCACGTTCGGCTCGATCGCCGAGCGCGGCCAGACGATGCGGACCTGGGCGTGGCCGGCTGGATCGATGTTCTGGAACGCCAAGCGCCCGCCGGTGCGCTCAAGCAGGGTCTTGGCGATGAAAATGCCAAGGCCCAGGCCACCCGGGAGATGGGCATCGCGGGCCTGCGGATCGCGGGGGCGGCTGGTGAGATAGGGATCGCCCAGCCGCGCGATCAATTCCGGGGCAAAGCCGGGACCGTCATCGGTGATGGTGACGCTGATGGCCGAGCGGTCCCAACTGGATTCGATGCGCACCGTCTGGCGGGCGAAATCGGTGGCATTCTCGATGAGATTGCCCAGGCCATAGAGCAGGCCGACGCTGCGGTGGAACACCGGCGGCGGGCCGGCAGCTTTTTCGGAGGCGAAGGCAATGACCTTGCCGCGACCTTCATGCGGGCGGGCGACTTCGGCGAGCAGATCGGTCAGCGGCACTTCGGCAAAGGGATCAGTGTCATCGGACCCCAGATTGCGCAGCTTGGCGAGGATGGCGCGGCAGCGGGCCGCCTGCTCGATGATCAGTTCGATGTCTTCGGCCAGCTCGCTGCCGGCTGGGGCTTCGCCGCGCATTTCCTTGGCGGCCAGCGCGATGGTGGACAGCGGCGTACCCAATTCGTGCGCGGCGGCGGCGGCGAGGCCATCAAGCGCGCTCAATTGCTCGCGGCGCGACAGCGCCAGCTCGGTCGCCGCCAGCGCATCGCCGATCTGGCGGGCTTCATGGGCGACACGCATCGTATAGGCGGCGATGAAGACGACGCCACAGATCAGCGACACCCAGATGCCGATAACATAGATGCGGTTGAAGACCAGGGCTTCGCTCGGATCCCAGGGCAGGGGCAGGTGGAACACCGACAGCACCGTGGCGATCAGCGCCGCGAGCACGCCCAACACCACCGTGGCCTGTTGCGGCAGCGTCGTGGCAGAGACCGAGACTGGGGCCAGCAGCAGAATGGCGAACGGATTTTGCAGGCCCCCGGTCAGTGCCAAGAGGCACCCGAGCTGCAGCAGGTCATAGGCGATCTGGCTGGCGGCAAAGACCGATGTGGGCCGATAGGCAGAACCGAAACGGCCCACCAGCACGATATTAACGCCCACCGACAGGGCGATCAGCGCCAGGCATGCCGGCAGCGGCACCGGAAAGCCGAGCCCAAAGGCCACGAACAGCACCCCGATGGTCTGGCCGCCGATGGCCAGCCAGCGGAGCAGCACCAGGGTTTCCAGACGCAGCGGGCGCCACGTCGAGGGCAGCGGCAGACCGTCGGCTTGCATCAAAGTCACGGCTTATTCCTCATTTGGGGTTGGTTTTGGCGCGGCGCATAGGAAAGCCAGTATTGGATTTCAAGACCAAAAAACCTTGGGCACATGCTTGATCCTACCCGGGCCGGGGCCACTTTTGATAAATCGTGACTGGGAAAGAGATCACCGAAATGAACACAGCGCTTATCAAACCTCAATGGTCGCCAATCACCATCGCCCTGATGGTCATGGGCTTCATCTTCTTCTGGCCGGTCGGCTTCGTCGTGCTCGCCTACATCCTGTGGGGCGAGAAGTTCGGCGGCTCCGCCGACAAGGCCCAGGCCTATTTCAACAAGGGCCGCGACTGGTGCGCGCCCAATCGCAACCGCCATGCCGGCTTCGGCCGTCATCACTACGCGCAGTCGTCCAGCGGCAATGCCGCCTTCGACGACTACCGCGCCGAACAGCTGCGTCGCCTTGAAGAAGAACGCGCCCGGCTCGATGCGGAAATCGAAGACTTCCACGAATATATGGCCAACCTCAACAAGGCCAAGGACCGCGAAGAATTCGATCGCTTCATGAATGATCGCCGCAGCAATCGCCAGGGCTATACCGAGCCCAAGCGCGACGACAATGGCGACAACAATAGTGGCTGGAGCAGCGGCGGCAACGCCTGAGCCTTGGCTTCCGAAGTTTCCTCCTGAGGCAGTCGTTTCCCAACGATTGAAACTGGGCGTCCCGCAAGGGGCGCCTTTTTTTGGTTGGGCTTTCCCAAACGCGGAGCAGGTTCCCCTCCCCTCGAGGGGGAGGGGACAGATCGAGACTGCGACAAACTCCATGCTAAAATACCCTCCATGATTCTCACCGGCTCCGGCCGAAGGTCCCCTGCCGCCGTGTTTTTCAAAGCCAAGCCCAAAATCCCCACCAGCACCCAATTGGCCATCGATGGCCGCATGGTTAGCGTGGCCGTGCGTACCCATGCGCGGGCGCGCAGCTATCGGCTGTCGTTGCCCAGCAGCGGGCCGGTGCTGACGCTGCCGCCGCATGGCAAATGGGTCGAGGCGGAAGCGTTCCTGCTGCGGCATAGCAACTGGCTGGCGGCGCGACTGAAGCGGGCGCCCGAGGCGGTCGAACTGGGCGACGGCGGCACGGTGCCGCTGCGCGGGGTCGTGCATCGCATTATCGGCACCGGCAAGGTGCGCGGCCGCGTGGAACTGAGCGAAGTGGATGGCGAGCCGGTGCTGCTGGTGCCGGGCGATCCGGCGCATCAGGCAAGACGGCTGGTGGATTGGCTCAAGGCCGAGGCGGCGATCGATCTCGCCGCGCGGACCGCAGTCCATGCCGAACGGCTCGGGGTGACGGTGCGGTCGATCAAGATGCGCAGCCAGTCGAGCCGCTGGGGCTCATGTTCGTCGACGGGAAACCTCAACTACAACTGGCGGCTGATCATCGCGCCGCCGCATGTCCTGGATTATGTGGCAGCCCACGAAGTGGCACATCTGGTGGAGATGAACCACTCGGACCAGTTCTGGGCGACCGTGAAGCGCACCTTGCCCGATATGGAGCGCGGCCGTGCCTGGCTCAAGGCGCATGGGCGCGAGCTGATGCTGTACGGCGCCTGAGGGCACTCAGGCAGCCAGTACCGGCCGCTGCATGAAGACTATTCTGTAGCCATTGGCCTCTTCGGTCCCCACCTCCACAAAACCCAGCCGCGCATAGATGGCGCGGTTCCGCGTCATCAGTTGGTTGGTGTACAAAGTGAGCAGCGGCAGCCCGCTTTCGCGCGCTTTAGCCTCCGCGAAGTCCAGCAATTGCCGCAGCAATCCGCGGCCCTGCGCATCGGGATGCACGGCGATGTTGAAGATATGCAGCGCGCCCCGGTGTTCCTGCGCCAGCGCGATCACTGCCAATAGCGCGCCATCGTCATCCCAGACGAAATTTTCGCCGCGAGCCGTGCGGGCGGCATGATCGTCCAGCATCGGGCGCGGCTTGCGGCCCAGAATAGGCACATAATGCTGGTAGGCGGCATCGATCAGCTCGGCGATGGCTGGCACATCTTGCGCCAGGGCCAGTCTGATCGATGCCGTCACCGCTAGTTCTGCTGATCGCCGAAGATCAGGTCCATCAGGGTGCGCTGCGAACCCGGGCTTTGCTGCTGCGTCGGCTGCTGGGCGTTGGGATCGTAAACTTGTGGCTGTGGCTGCTGCCCCACGCTTCCCGGCGGCACCAGAATTTGCTGCCCATTGGCATCGGTGCGCACGTCATAGGTCTGACCCGTATTCGGATCGACATATTGCGTCGGCTGCTGGGCCGCATTGGGATCGACCTGGTAGCCCTGGATGACCTGCCCATTCGCATCGTAATACTGCGGCTGGGTCCCATCCTGCACCGGCTGGCCGGCGCTGGGAATAACCTGCTGGATCGGCATGCCGGTATTGGGATCGATCTGCTGCACCGGCATGCCGGTCGCCGGATCGATCTGCTGCTGTTGGACCGGAAGCCCCGTGGCCGGATCGATTTGCGCCTGGGCCTGGACCGGAAGGCCCGTCGCCGGGTCGATCTGGGCATAGGGCAGGCCGGTGGCGGGGTCGATCTGCTGCTGCAATTGTGCACCGGGCTGGACCGGTTGGCCGGTGGCCGGATCGACATATTGCACCATGGGCTGACCCGTATTCGGATCGATCATCGGCTGGCCCGTATTGGGGTCCATCACGGGCTGCGGCGCGCCCTGGCTCGGATCGGGCTGGTAGGTGCCGTTGGGGATCGGCCTGACCTCAAGGCCCTCATGGGCCTTGGTCATGAACTGGCTCCAGATCGCCACCGGCACGTTGCCGCCCGACAAAGTGGTCTTGGTGGAATTGTCATTGCCGAGCCAGACGCCGGTCACCATGTGCGACGTATAGCCGACAAACAGCGCGTCCTTGGCTTCCTGGCTGGTGCCGGTCTTGCCGCCAAAGGTCCAGCCGTTAAGGTTGGCGCCCTTGCCGGTGCCCACCTCGACGGCGGTTTCCAGCATGTCGTTCATTTCGGCCAGCACATGAGGCGCGATGACCTGGCCGGGGCCGGCCTTGCTCGCCTCGTACAGCACTTTGCCATCCACGGTCTTGATCGAGGTAATCACATTGGGGATGACGCCCATGCCGCCATTGGCGAAGGGCGCGTAAGCGCTGGTGAGTTCGAGCAGGTTCACTTCCTGAGTGCCCAGCGCGATCGAGGGGACCGGGGTCAGTGGCGAGGAAATGCCCATGCGGGTAGCGGTATCGATCACCACCTGGGGGGTCACGTCGATGGCCAACCGGGCGGTGACGGTGTTGAGCGAGTAGGCCAGGCCCTGGCGCAGGGTCACGGTGCCGGCATATTTGCCAGACGCATTGCGCGGGCTCCAGCCATTGTAGTCGAACTTGGCGTCCTCGGCCAAGGTATCGGGCGTATAGCCCTTTTCCATGGCGGCGAGATACACGAAGGGCTTGAAGGTGGAGCCCGGCTGGCGCTTGGCGGTAACGGCGCGGTTATATTGGCTGGCCTGGTAATCGACGCCGCCCACCATGGCGCGCACGGTGCCGTCGACATCCATGGCGACAAGCGCGCCCTGGGAGAAGTGGCGCTTGGGGCCCTCAGAAGCGACCATTTCGCGCACGATGACTTCGGCGTCCTTCTGCAGGCGCCAATCGAGCGTGGTGGAGACAATCACGTCGGTATCGACATCGCCGATATAGGACTGCATCAGGCTTTCGACCCAATCGGCCACGTAGGATTCCGAACCCGCCACCTTGGTGCGTACGGTCTGGGACGGATCGATCTGGGCGGCCGCGGCTTCCTCTTTGGTGATGTAGCCCTCATTGGCCATTGCCTGCAGCACCAGTTTCTGGCGGGCAGCGGTGGCGGCAGGGTCGCCCTTGGGATTGAGGCGTGACGGCGCCTGCAGCGAGCCGGCCAGCATGGCGGCTTCGCCAAGGGTCAGATTGCGGGCGGATTTGCCGAAATAGGTCTGGGCGGCGGCATCGATGCCCGTCGCACCGTGGCCAAAGAAGACGCGGTTGAGATAAAGCTCGAGTATCTCGTCCTTGGAATAGTTCTGCTCCAGCCACACGGCCAGGATGGCTTCCTGCACCTTACGGCCCAGGGTCTGGTCGGGGGTGAGGAACAGGTTTTTGGCGAGCTGCTGGGTGATGGTGGAGGCGCCGCGGGTCACCCCGCCGGCCTTGACGCTTTCCAGCGCCACCGAGGCCAGGCCGATCACGTCGACGCCGAAATGCTCGTAGAACCGCCGATCTTCGATGGAGATGAAGGCCGCCGGCACATAGGCGGGCAATTCGCGCAGGGTCGTCGCCTCGCCGCCGGTCTGGCCGCGATTGGAGATCAGTTGGCCATCGGCGGCCAAGATACGGATATTGGGGGCGCGATCCGGCACCGCCCAGGTGTTGGAGGACGGCAATTGCATGCCGTAATAGACAATGACGCCGATAACGGCGAGGCCGCCCCAGATAGCGAAGATGAAGCCCCAATAGGCGATGGACATGAGAAAGCCGCCGGTGCGCGACCGGCGCTTCTTGGGGGCTTTGCCGCGCGGGGCCTTGGCAGTGCCGCGCTTGGGCGCTTTTTTGTTGGACGGCGGTGGTGTGGCGGCGCCGCCCGAGCGCTCGTCATCGACGAAAACCCCGACCGACTGGCCCATGGAGGGTTCGACCCGATCGCGACCGCCGCTTTTGGCTTGTGGCGCGGGCTTGCTGCCCCGCTTGGCCTGAGCGCCGACCCGGTCATCGGGGGAAATGCGAAAATCCATCAATCGAACCCTGAAAGCAGCCTTGTTGCGCCTTGTACTCTGTTCCGCTGAGTCAGGAAACCGAGGTTATCGCATCGTGAAGGCCCATATCGACCGTTTCGCAGAGCGCTTATCAGCAGCATCAGCGCGGTCCTGATCGCTTGTCCGGGCAAAATGTGGCCGGTTTATGGGGGTCTCGGCGGGTTGATCGGCAGTGTTGCGCGGCAGTTACAAGCCGGGCAGCGCCGGTCAGCTGCCGCAATACAGGTGATCGAAGCTCAAGAGTGCAGCGCTGAGGAAATCGCCGGAAAACCCGCTCCAGTCAACGACCGGGCTCTGCTCCCAGGTATGCTCGGCGCAATTGTAGAGCACGTTGGCCTCACCCACTTCCTTGCCCTCGAGATAGACATGCACCGGATAAAGACCATTGGCATCGACCGCCCCGACATCGGCAAGGAAATCGTAGAAATACGGCGTATCGATATAGACGCGGAGCAGCGGCATGGACGCATCCTGGGCCTGGGCTGGCACCGCCGCGCCGAACGCGGCGACGACGGCAATCATGAACAGCGATGTGCGCATCATAGGGTCCGATACCTTTTATTTTGCCCGATCAGACGTCCAGATTGCTCACGCTGAGCGCATTGTCCTGGATGAAGTCGCGGCGGGGTTCGACGAGGTCGCCCATGAGGGCGGTGAAGATGGAGTCAGCTTCGTCGGTTTCGCGGATTTCCACCTTGAGCAGGGTGCGCGCATTGGGATCGAGCGTGGTTTCCCAAAGCTGGGACGGGTTCATTTCGCCCAGCCCCTTGTAGCGCTGCAGCGACACGCCCTTGCGGCCCGCATCGGTGACGGCCTTGAACAGGGAGGCCGGCCCAAAAATCTGCGTCACTTCACCCTTGCGGTTGAGGGTGGGCACGCCGCCATAAAGCTCATCAAGACGTGCGGCGAGCTGGCGCAGCTTGCGCGCATCGGCCGATTGCAGCAGTGCCTGATCGATCTGGTGGGTTTCGCTGACGCCGCGCACGGTGCGCGAGAAGCTCAGGCCCTCCTCGTCGGTGACCAGGCCCGTCCAGCCGCGTTCGAGCTCGTCGGAGATGCGGTCGAGCCGGTTGGCGACGCGCTCCATGGTGACATTGATGCGCGCCGGATCGCTCAGCCCTTCGGGATCGAGCCCGCCCACGATGGCCGCCTGTTCGACAAGGCTGCGATTATAGCGGGTGTTGAGATTGCCGATGGCATGCACGATGTCACGCGCCTGCTGCAGGATGCCCAGCAGGTCCTGCCCCGCATGCTCGACGCCGTCACGCGTGGTGAACACCGCTTCGTCCAACCCGGTGGAGAGCAGGTAATCTTCCAGCGCCCGCTCGTCCTTGAGGTACTGCTCGGACTGGCCGCGCTTGACCTTATAGAGCGGCGGCTGGGCAATGTAGATGTGGCCGCGTTTGATCAGCTCGATGGTCTGGCGATAGAAGAACGTCAGCAGGAGCGTGCGGATATGGGCGCCGTCGACGTCGGCGTCGGTCATGATGATGATCTTGTGGTAGCGCAGCTTGTCGGCGTTGAATTCCTCGCTGCCGATGCCGGTGCCCAGCGCCGTGATCAGCGTACCGACCTGGTCGGAGCCGATCATGCGGTCGAAACGGGCGCGCTCGACATTGAGGATCTTGCCGCGCAGCGGCAGCACGGCCTGGGTAGCGCGGTCGCGGCCCTGCTTGGCGGAACCGCCAGCCGAGTCGCCCTCGACGATGAAGATTTCGCTCTTGGCCGGATCGCGTTCCTGGCAATCGGCGAGCTTGCCGGGGAGCGAGGAGATTTCGAGTGCCCCTTTCCGGCGGGTCAGTTCGCGCGCCTTGCGGGCGGCCTCGCGGGCGGCCGCGGCTTCGGCCACCTTGGTGGCGATCAGCTTGGCTTCCTGGGGATGCTCCTCGAACCACTGGCCAAGCTTTTCGTTGACAACGTTTTCAACGACCGGGCGCACTTCGGAGGAAACCAGCTTGTCCTTGGTCTGGCTGGAGAATTTCGGGTCTGGCACCTTTACAGACAGCACGCATGTAAGGCCCTCGCGGGTGTCGTCGCCGTTCAGCGTGACCTTTTCCTTCTTGGAAATGCCCGAGGTATCCGCATAGCCATTGACCTGGCGCGTCAGCGCGCCGCGGAGGCCCGCAAGGTGGGTGCCGCCATCGCGCTGGGGGATGTTGTTGGTGAAGCACAGCACGTTCTCGTGGTAGCTGTCGTTCCACTGCAGCGCGACTTCAACGGTGATGCCGTCCTTCTCGTGCATGATCAGGATGGGCTTGTCGATGATCGGGCTTTTCGACTTGTCGAGATACTGCACGAAGGCTTCGAGGCCACCCTCATAGTACAGATCGATATCGACCGGGTCGGCGGCGCGGCGATCATGCAGCAGGATATGGACGCCCGAATTGAGGAAAGCGAGCTCGCGCAGGCGATGCTCCAGCGTCTTGAAGTCGAATTCCACCATGGTGAAGGTTTCAAGCGACGGCAGGAAGGTCACTTCCGTGCCGGTGCGGCCCTCATAGGTGCCGGTCACCGCCAGCGGCGCATCGGCGTCGCCATGGGTAAAGCTGATCTCATGGATTTTGCCTTCGCGGCGAATGCGCAATTTGAGCCATTGCGAGAGGGCATTGACCACTGAAACGCCAACGCCATGCAGGCCGCCCGAGACCTTGTACGAATTCTGGTCGAACTTTCCCCCGGCGTGCAGCTGGGTCATGATGACCTCGGCCGCCGAAATGCCCTCGCCGGTGTGAATACCGGTCGGCATGCCGCGACCGTTGTCGATGACGGTCACCGATCCATCGGCATTGAGCGTCACCTGCACCAGATCGGCATGACCGGCCAGCGCTTCGTCGATGGCGTTGTCGACCACCTCGTAGACCATGTGATGCAAGCCCGAACCGTCATCGGTATCGCCGATATACATGCCCGGTCGCTTGCGCACCGCATCGAGCCCCTTGAGCACTTTAATGCTGTCGGCGTCGTAGTCGGAGGGCAAGGATTTTTCGGTATCGGTCATGGGCTTCGAATCGCTTCGTTTACGGTGAGTCTAGTTCTATCGGAACAGGGGCCAAACCCCAAGCAAATTGGGCTTTTGGGCCGGTTTGGCGGGGGATGGACTCAGGGGCGCGCGGTGTCCGGATAGAGCCGGCCATCGCGTACCGTGATGGGCTGCGCGCGAGGACCGAGAGCCTCGAACAGCAGCGGGTCGGTGCCGGTCAAGAAGCACTGCGTACCGAGCCGGTCGAGGGCCGCGAACAGCGCCCGGCGGCGGTCGGGATCGAGATGGGCGGCAATCTCGTCGAGCAGCAGGAACGGGGTGATGGCGGTCCGCAATTTGACGAGGCGCGCCTGGGCCAGGATGAGCCCGATCAGCAGCGCCTTTTGCTCCCCGGTCGAGCCCAGGGCCGCCGGCATGCCCTTTTGGGCATAGGTAACCTCCAGATCGACACGGTGAGGTCCAAATATGGTGCGTCCGGCGGCCCGATCAAGGGCGCGCGAGCCGGCCCAGAGCGTGGCCAACTCGGCTTCCAGCGCCGATGAGGAGACCGGCTCGTGGCGGTCCTGGAACAGCGGCGTCAGCGCCAGATGGGAGGCGGGGAAACTGCCGTCCTCAAGGCTCTCGGCGATCAGCGATTGCAGCTGTCCCAGGCTATCGGTGCGGGCATGATGGATGGCGGCGGCGAGTTCGGCCATCTGGGCCTCGATGGCGGAGAGCCAACGGCCTTCGCCATTGTCGTCCAGCAGCCTGTTGCGCTGGCGCATGGCCTTTTCGAAGTCGCTGACGGCCGCAGAATGGCCGGGGATGAGGGTCGTCACCAGGCGGTCCAAAAAGCGCCGGCGGTCGCTGGCGGGGCCAGAGAACAGGCCGTCCATGGCCGGCGTCAGCCAGAGTACGCGCAGGTAATCGCTCATCGCCTCGACCGAGCGGGCATTGGCGCCATTGATGCGTACGCGACGGCCACTGTCGTCGGGGCCGGCGCCGGTGCCGATATCGGCGGGACCATCATCGGTTTCCACGGTGGCGGCGACCGCCCAACCAGCGTCGGAGCCCTGGGCCTGCACGGTATCGAAGCTGGCGCGGCGCAAGCCGCGGCCGGGGGAGAGCAGGGAAATGGCTTCGAGCAGGTTGGTCTTGCCGGCGCCATTGGGGCCGGTCAGCACAACATGGCGCTCGTCCAGGTCAAGCGCCGCCGAGGCATAATTGCGAAAGGCGGTGAGGCGGAGGCGGGAGAGATGGCGGGTGGTCATGAGGGTCGATCCACCATTTTGCCAAATCCAAAGCGTGTCGGCCTGGGCATGGTCAGTGCTATCTCGATTGCCAGATCCGTGTCGCCTATCGTTGAGAACGCGCGGCGATCATCGTGCGGATCGCCACGAAGCCGATCGAAAAACTCACCACCGCCACCGCTCCGCCAATCCAGCGCACAATCGCCGACAGGTTCGGCGGCAGGAAGGCGCCATAACCCAACACCATCAGAGCCACCCCAATAGCAAAAGCCGGCAGGCTGAAGAGTGTCAGTCTGGCCGCACGAGCGGTCGGAGTCTCTGCTGGCGGGCGTGCCACGAAGCTCTCAAACGCGCATCGGCATCAGTACATAAAGCGCCTTGGCCTCGCCCTCTTCGCGCACCAGCGTGGGCGAGCCGGCGTCGTTGAACATGAACACCGCGCTGTCGGAGCGGATCTGGCCGACGATGTCGAGCAGGTAACGGGCATTGAAGCCGATCTCGAAGCCGTCAGTTTCGAACTCGACGGCCAATTCTTCGCTGGCCGTGCCGTGATCGGGATTGGTCACCGAGAGTTCGAGCAGGCCATCCTTGGCCGACAGCTTGACGGCCTTGCCGCCGCGCTCCGAAGCAATGGTGGAGACGCGGTCCACCGCAGTGGCAAATGCGGCGCGGTCGACATTCATCTGCTTGTCGTTGTTCTTGGGGGTGACCCGATCATAGTCGGGGAAGGTGCCCTCGATCAGCTTGCTGAGCAGCACGACCGAGCCGACCTTGAAGCGGATCTTGGTGTCGGAGACTTCCACCGCCACGTCGCCATCGGCGCCATCGAGCAGCTTTTGCACTTCGCCCACGGTCTTTTTCGGCACGATGATGCCGGGCATGCCGGCGGCACCAGCCGGCGCGTCGATTTCGGCGCGGGCCATGCGGTGGCCATCGGTGGCCACGGCGCGCAGCACGGTTCCCTGGTTGGAAATATCGACGGTGTGGAAATAGATGCCGTTGAGGTAGTAGCGGGTTTCCTCATTGGAAATGGCGAACTGGGTACGCTCGATCAATTCGCGCAAAGCCGAGGCCGGCATGGAGAATTCGTGTCCGAAATTGCCGGATTTCAAATCGGGGAAACTGTCGGGCGACAGGCATTGCAGGTTGAAGCGCGAGCGCCCCGAGGTCAGCGTCATCTGCTCGGCGCCATCGGTTTCGAGCCGCACTTCGGCGCCGTCGCTGAGCTTGCGCACGATTTCGTAGAGCGTGTGTGCCGGCACGGTGGTGGTGCCCGAGGTGCCCACCATGGCGGGCACGGATTCGGTGACTTCGATATCCAGGTCCGTCGCGCGTAATTCGACTGTGTCGTCGCTGGCCTTGAACAGCACGTTGGCAAGGATCGGATAGGTATTGCGCCGCTCGACGACCCGATGCACATGGCTCAGCGACTTGAGCAGATGATTGCGTTCGAGCGTGACCTTCATAACCCTAAATCCTTGCACACGAGACTGCCCGAAACGGACAGGAAACACCCGGCGAGCCGGGGGCAGACCTTTACAATTTGTTAGGTGAAACGCAAGGGCGGGAGCCATTTTGCCGACAGGCATTTGACCGCAGGGCGCAAAGAGCCAGCACCGGCGCTGCATTGCGCGGCGGTTTTGGCTAGAGTGCAGCAAAGCAGCCAGGAACCGGAGAATACCATGTCAGAAAGTTTTGCAGCGGGCGGCGTCGCCGTCATCACCGGGGGCGCCAGCGGGATCGGCCGGGCCGCGGCCCGGCGGGCGGCGCAGGCAGGCATGCGCATCGTGCTGGTGGACGTCAACGAGACCAAGCTGGCAGAGACGGCCGCCGAGTTGGGCGGGGTCGTGGGGACGCAGAACGTTCGTGCCGAAGTGCTCGATGTGGCCGATCCGGCGGCAATGGTAGCGCTGGCGCAGTCGGTCGAGACCAGTTGGGCGCGGCCGACCCTGTTGATGAACAATGCCGCGTTTTTCGTTGCCGGCGGCGCGGGTGGCATTCTCGATCCGATCAAGAATTGGGAACGAACCTTCGCCATCAACGTGCTGGGACCGGTCAATGGGGTGCAGGCCTTCCTGCCGGGCATGCTCAGGGCCGAGCGGCCGGGCGTGATCGTCAATACCGGCTCCAAGCAGGGATTAACTAACCCGCCGGGCAATCCTGCCTACAACACCAGTAAGGCGGCGGTGAATGCCTATACGCAGAACCTGGCGCGGGATTTGCGCGAGCGGGAGGGCAGCGCGGTTTCGGCCCATCTGCTGATCCCCGGCTGGACCACGACGGGCGAGGCCGAGCATCGGCCGGGCGCATGGCTGCCGGAACAGGTGGTGGACTATATGGCGGCAGCGATCGGTCGGGACGAGTTTTTCATCCTCTGTCCAGACGAGGAAACGCCGAACGAAACCGACCACAAGCGGATTTTCTGGAACGCCATGGACATCATCGAGAACCGGCCGGCGCTGTCGCGCTGGCACCCGGACTGGAAGGAGAAGTTTGCGGAATTCATGGGGCGGGATTTGCCGTAGGAGGCAAGACCCCCTCATCCGCCCTTCGGGCACCTTCTCCCACGAGGGGAGAAGGGATGGAGCCGAGAGTTTCAGTCGGCAACCCTCGCCCCTTGTGGGAGAGGGACAGACCTCAGCGGAAGGTCAGGGTGAGGGGTTGGAGCCTCTATTCCTCCAGCATGCGCTTCAACAACTCAATCTCCTGCGCTAACTCGATATCATCCTTGATCATCTGCTCGACCTTGCGAACCGAGTGCAGCACGGTCGTATGATCGCGCCCGCCGAAGCGGCGGCCGATTTCGGGCAGGGACCGCGAAGTCAGGGCCTTGGCGAGGAACATGGCGATCTGGCGCGGCCGGACCACATCGCGCGAGCGGCGGGCCGAGAGCAGTTCGTTGCGCGGCACCTTATAGTGACGCGAGACGATCTTGAGGATGTCCTCGATGCGGACGCGGCGCGCCTCATGGCTGCGGATCAGGTCGCCAAGCGTCTTTTCGGCCAGCGGCACGGTGATCAGTTCGCCGGTCAGCTGGTTGGCGGCGACGAGGCGGTTGACGGCGCCATCGAGATCGCGGCCATGGCTGACCACGACGCGGGACACATAGTCGATCACCGGCACCGGGAAGTGCATGCCGAAGCGGGCGGTGGCCTGATCGGCACGGCGCTGCACGATGGCGCGGCGCAGGTCGATATCGAAGGTCGAGATCGGCACCACCAACCCGCCCGAGAGGCGCGAGCGGACGCGCTCGTCGAGCATTTCGAGATCGCGCGGCGGCGCGTCGCCGGCCACCACGACCTGCTTGGCGCCGGTAAGCAGCGTGCCCAGCGTATGGCCGAATTCGGTGGCGGACTTGCCCTGCAGGAACTGCATGTCGTCGATCAGCAGCAGGTCGACCCGGCGCAGCCATTCCTTGAAGCCGAGCGCCGACTGGCGCTGCACGGCAGTGATGAAATGGTACATGAAATGGTCGGCGGTCAGGTAGACGATGTTCTTGGTCGCATCGGCGGACTGCACCGCATGGGCGATGGCATTGAGCAGGTGGCTTTTGCCCAGGCCCACGGTGGAATGAATATAGACCGGATTGAAGGTCACGGTATTGTTGGCGGCGGCGGCGGCGATCTGCTTGGCAACGCCGAGCGCCATTTCATTGGGGCCGCCGGGTACGAAGGTCTCGAAGGTCATGCGCTGGTCGATGGCGCTGCCGGACAGGGCGTCGCCTTTTTGCGCGGTATTGTCGCGGATCAGGCGCGGCATGGCCGGCGCCAGGGGCGCAGCAGCTGTTGCGGGCGCATCGGCTTGCGGAGCCTCGGCTTGTTGCGGGGTCAGGCGCGGGCGGGCCTGGCCATTGACGCGCAGGGTGATCTGCAGGTGGGCAATGGTCTCGGAATCCTGGCGAAAGGCTTCCAGAATCCGGTCGGCATAATTGGACTGCACCCAGGAGCACAGGAAGCGCGTGGGGGCGGACAGATGGGCGAGATCGTCAACGATCTCCTCGAGGTCCAGCCGGGCAAACCAGGAGGTGAACACGTCCTCGCCGACGGAGGCTTTCAGCCGGGCACGCACGCGGTTCCAGAGGTCACGCTGGGCTTCGCTGAGATCATCGGAACTGGTCATCGCAGACGCATCGCCTTTAGTTGCCGGTGTGGTGGAGAGGGGAGCGGATCGGTTCCAATCCTCGCCTCCAGCGCTGGTCTGTAGTCGCATCGTGCTGTGCCTCGTTATTGCTCGGTCGGCGGTCCGCAAAACCGCATGACGCTGTCAATTGATCACCGGCAGCCTTCTGGCCGCCTGCCCATAGCTTCGCCCGTCCCCAGAGACAGGGTCGCAAAATTCCATCGGCGGTTTTGGCCACCGTTCGCTGTATTGCACTATCACTTGAACCTGGCCTGACCCGGCCAGCGGTTACTTGATACGCGACCGATCGGGCTTGGCCAGACGGCACAAAAATGCAGTCATTCCAACCATCATCGGCACAATTGGCGGGACATTGCTGCCCTGCCGACCCTATGAAAAAACCCCAAACAACGACCCTGTCCGCTCTGGCAAAACGTGCCTTGAGGCCGTCTTTTCTCAAGCTGACCAGATCACTTTAGAGGCTCGATTTTGGGGCTGCAACTGGTGAATCTTTGAAATGGGGGGTTGACTCTGAGGTCTGTCAAAATCCATCCGGCCTCAGTGTAAAACCCACAAAACCAAGGCTCTGTGACTCAACACATATTCCCCATGGCGGCCGTCATATGGGGTTAAGAAATTTATTTTCCGTTAGCGGCAATTTCTCCTAACGCGCTACCGGGCCGCATTGTACACCTGCGACATACTCGTCCTTAAGCCGTTGACCGATAACGACAAACACCCTTGCCCTCCGGGTAAACCCCCAGCCGGGACCAGTGTCACGCTGATGTCACATGACAACGGCCAACGAAAAAACCTTGCCCGTGACGGGGCAAATAAAAAGGGCCCCTTGCGGAGCCCTTTGGGGGGAAGCAGACCCGCAGGCCTGCGCCCTTGGCACAGCAGCCAATCAGGCGCTGAGAGCCTTGACGCGGTGGTTCAGGCGGCTGACCTTGCGGGCGGCCAGATTGGCATGAACGATGCCCTTGGTGGCGGCGCGGTTGATCTCGGGAGCGGCGACCGCCAAGGCTTCCATGGCCAGCTTGTGGTCGCCGGCAACGATGGCCTCTTCAACCTTACGGATGAAGGTGCGGACGCGACTGCGGCGCGACTTGTTGACCGCGGTGCGGGCTTCGATCTTGCGGGTGGCCTTCTTGGCTGAAGGAGTATTGGCCATCTTGGTCCTCTTGGGCGCGTTCCTCCGGCCGAAATCGCCTTGAGGCGAGCTGCGTCCGGGGTGAAAATGAAAGCGGCGGCATGTGAATAGCCGCCATTCGGGCGGTCTATAGGGGAAAGGGGGGGAGAGGTCAACTGGATTCAGGGGGCGTTAGGCGCGGAGCCGACGCAATCACCGGAGGGACTCCTCCCCCTCGATGGGGGAGGCTGGGTGGGGGTGTTGGGAGCCACGATTTGGGATCGGGGCCAAACGTCCCCTCACCCTTGACCCCTCCTCGCGAAGGGGGGAGGGAGTCGACTTCAGGACCGGTGGAATTAGGGCTTCTTCTGGCACACAGGGCAATAAAACGTCGAGCGACCGGATTGCACGATGCGCTTCACCGTCCCCGTACACAATGGCGTGGGACAGGGCTCCCCCTCCCGGTCATAAACCGCGAAACGGTGCTGGAAATAGCCGGAGCCGCCCTGCGCATTGCGGAAATCCCGCAAGGTCGAACCGCCCACCTCGATCGCTTCGATCAGCACCTGCCGCACCGCCGAGACGAGGTCTTCGATGGCCGGCTTGGCCTTACCCTTGGCGGTCAGCATGGTGCCGGCGTGAATGGTGGGCAGGATATGGGCGCGGTGCAGCGCCTCGGCGACGTAAATATTGCCCAGGCCGGCAACCACACGCTGGTCAAGCAGCGCCGCCTTGATCGGACTTTTCTTGCCTTTGAAGGCCGCCGTCAGTTCGTCGCCATTGAACCCGTTGGACAGGGGTTCGGGGCCAAGGCCCCGAAGATAAGGACTGTCTTCAATATCGTCATAGAGATCGATGAACCCGAACCGCCGCGGATCGGCATAGATCAGGTGCGAGGGGCCATGCTTGGGATGGCTCAGTTCCCAGACCATGTGGTCATGCTTGGGGACCGGCTGCGTCTCATAATAGCGCGGCGGCTTGTCGATGCCGTGTTCGGCAAAGCGCCAGGAGCCGGTCATGCCGAGATGACTGAGCACGGTCTTGCCGTTGGAGAGGCCGATCAGCAGATATTTGGCGCGGCGACCAACGCCCGTGATGGTCTGCCCCTCCAGCGCCGCCGCCAGCCCCTCGGGAAACGGAAAGCGCAGGTTGGCGCGATGCAGGGTGACTTTCTCGATCGTAGCGCCATCTAGCCAGGGCTCAAGCCCCCGGCGGACGGTTTCGACTTCGGGCAGTTCCGGCATGACCAACGTCCCCTAACCTGCGCGGCTTTGCGCCATGGCAAACCGCATAACGCTTCGCTATGGTGCGGCCAAATCAAAACGGCGAGGCGCGAGCCATGGCACAGAGCAGTCAAACCACCCATTTCGGCGAGCGGACCGTGGCGCTAGAGGACAAGCAGGGCCTTGTCAACGCGGTGTTCCATGGCGTGGCCGACCGCTATGACCTGATGAACGACCTGATGAGCGGCGGCATCCACCGGGTGTGGAAAGACGCCATGGTGGCGGACCTGGCGCCGCCCAAATCGGGCTCGCGGCCGTATCGGGTGCTCGACATGGCCGGGGGCACCGGCGATATTGCCGAGCGCATCATCAACGCCTCCGTGGGCTATGCCGAAGTCGTTGTCAGCGACATCAATTCGGACATGCTGCGCGTCGGCGCCGAGCGCGCCAAGAGCTGGCGCTATCCAGCACAGGCTAGCTTCGTCGAAGCCAATGCCGAGGAACTGCCCTTCGCCAACAACAGCTTTGACGCCTATACGATCGCCTTCGGCATTCGCAATGTGCCGCGTATCCAGCAGGCGCTAAGCGAGGCACATCGCGTGCTCAAGCGCGGCGGGCGCATCATGGTGCTGGAATTTTCGCAAGTCGACGTGCCAGGCCTCGACAGCTTTTACAAGGCGTTTTCGGACCAGGTGATCCCGCCGATGGGCAAGCTGGTGACGGGCGACGCCCAGCCCTACCAATATCTGGTGGAATCGATCCGCAAGTTCCCCACCCCCGAGGCGTTTACCGGCATGCTGGCGACAGCAGGGTTCAAACGCGCCAAGCACACCGCCTTCAGCGGCAATATCGCGGCGCTGTTTTCCGGCTGGAAGATTTAGGCCCAGATGCTGATTTCCGCCTATTTCCGGCTGGTCCGGGCCGGATATGTGCTGGCGCGCGAGGGTGCGCTGTCGATTATCGTGGCGCGCGACCTGCCGCTGCCATTGCGCTTCGGCATTGGCCTCGGCCGGGTGATCGAACGACCATCGGTGCGGCGCACCGGCCATGTCGAGCGCCTGAACCGGGCGCTGAACCGGCTGGGGCCGACCTATGTGAAATTCGGCCAGACTTTGGCGACACGCCCCGACGTGGTGGGCGCCGAGGTGGCGGCGGACCTGGCGGGCCTGCAGGACAAGATGGAGCCGTTCGACGCGGCTTTGGTGCCGGCAATTCTGCTCGAAGCGCTGGGGGCCAAGGCGGCCGAACTGACCGAACTCACCGCGCCGATCGCGGCTGCCTCCATCGCGCAGGTGCATCAGGCCAAACTGGTGCCGGCCGAGGGGCCTCGCAAAATCGTGGCGGTCAAGATTTTGCGGCCGGGCGTGGCGCATCGCTTCATGGCCGATATCGAGAGCTATTACGCCGGGGCGCGGCTGGCCGAACGGCTGGTGCGCTCGACGCGGCGGCTCAAGCCCACCCAGGTGGTGGAGACGCTGGACCGTTCGGCCCGGCTGGAACTCGACCTGCGGCTGGAAGCGGCGGCGATCAGCGAATTTGCCGAAAACATTAAGGACGACGAAGGCTTCGTCATCCCGAGCGTCAGCTGGGACCACACCGCGCAGAACGTGCTGACCACCACCTGGGTGGACGGTATTCCGATCCGCGACACTGCAGCGCTGGACGCGGCGGGCGTGGACCGCAAGGCGCTCGCCAAAACGCTGCTGCAAAGCTTCCTCAAGCATGCCATCCGCGACGGGTTTTTCCACGCCGACATGCATCCGGGCAATCTGTTCGTCGATCCGAAGACAGGCGCGGTGGTGGCGGTGGACTTCGGCATCATGGGCCGCATCAACCGCGCCGAGCGGCGGTTCCTCGCCGATATCCTCTTCGGTTTCATCACACGCGATTACCGCATGGTGGCACAACGCCATTTCGACATCGGCTATGTGCCGGCGGCGCAATCGGTGGACGATTTCTCCCTCGCCATCCGTTCGATCGGCGAGCCGCTGCATGGCCGCACCGCGCAGGACATTTCGATGGCGCGGGTGCTGGGCCAGCTCTTCACCATTACCGACCTGTTCCAGATGCAGGCGCGGCCCGAACTGGTGCTGCTGCAAAAATCCATGGTGCTGGTGGAAGGCGTCGCAAGAGCGCTCGATCCAGAGCTGGATATCTGGACCATTGCGGAACCGGTGGTGGGCGATTGGCTGCGGCGCGAAGAGGGCCCGCCAGGCAAGCTGGCCGATCTCAAGGACGGGCTCAAGATTTTTGCCGATGCGGCGCAGCGGGTGCCGGTCATTCTGGCGCAAGCCGAACTGGCACTGGCTGATTTCCATGCCGAAAAGCACAATCGAGCGGGCTTCCCACGCTGGATGCTGCTGGCCCTGGGCTGGCTCGCGCTGATCCTTGTGGCCGTGATGATCTGGCGGGTAACGCGCCTCTAGGTCTCAATCAATCGTCACCACCTTGCCCCCCACCGCCCTCCCCCATAGATTGCCGGCCGGTGCGCCGGTGTCTGGGGAGACGGGATATGGGTTTGAACTGGGCCGGCCGGCTGGCTGGCGTTGTGTTGCTGGCCACGGGGCTTACGGGCTGCATCGATGCCAAGGTCGACGTCACCGTCACCAGTATGACCAATGCCAAGGCGGTGATGACCCAGGTCATGGCGCCCGAATTTTACGCCATGGTCAAGACCAATGCCGCCCAGACCGGAGCCGGGGCGCCGGCCGAAGACGAGTTCTGCTCCAAGGGCGAGCTGACCGAAAACAAGGACGGCAGCGCCACCTGTGTGCTGAGCGAGGAAGGCCCGTTTGCAGGGCTCAGCATGGGCAATGAGAAGCAGACCATCACCTTCACGCCGGCGGGGCCGGGGCTGGTCCGCGTCGCCCTGCCGACTGCCGACATGAAGAGCGAGATCGGCGTCGACGACAAGATGGACGAGGAAACCAGGCAGATGATCGAGGCCTTCTTCAAGGACCACGCCATCACGCTGCATTTTGCGGGGCTCGAGGTGACAGACACGAATATGACGCTGTCGGCGGACAAAAAATCGGCCGAGCAGATGATCCCGTTCCTGGGGCTGATCGATGGCACGGCGGATTTGCCCGATGAACTCTATGCCGTGGTGCGGGTGCAATGACAGTCACTATTGCACTTCGCTGGTTGCCCCATGGGGAGGGCCTGCCCCTTCCCCGCCAGCAGACGGCGGGTGCGGCCGGGCTTGATCTGGCGGCGGCCTTGGCGGCGGACGAGGCCGTGGAAATCGCGCCAGGGGCCTATGCCATGATCCCCACCGGCTTTGCCGTCGCCCTGCCCAATGGCTATGAGGCGCAAATCCGGTCCCGCTCGGGACTGGCTGCCAAGCATGGCATCACCGTGCTCAATTCGCCCGGCACGGTGGATGCGGACTATCGCGGCGAGGTCAAGGTTCTGCTGATCAACCATGGCGCGGTCCCATTCGTGGTGCGCCGGGGCGAGCGCATCGCCCAAATGGTGGTGGCGCCGGTCAGCGCCGTGGCGCTGATCGAAACCGAAGTGCTGGACGGCACCGAACGCGGCGAGGGCGGCCATGGTTCGACTGGCCGCTAGTCTTTTGGCCCTTTTGGTCCTGGTGCTGCCGGCTTGGGCGGGAGACCGTGCCGGCATCGGGTTTATCGGCTATTCAGACGATGCGCGGTATTTTGCCTTCGAGGAGTTCGGCATCCAGGATGGCTCCGGCTTTGCCTATGCCAATGTCTATGTGCTGGACCTACAGACCGACCAATGGGTCAAGAACACTCCGGTACGGGTGCGCCTGGAGGATGAAAGCAGTACCCTGGCGGCTGCCCGCGCCGATGCGCTGAGCCAGGCGCGGCCGGTGCTCGACACGCTGGGCATCGCTGAGCCGGTCGATATCATCGCGCTCAATGGCGATGGCGCGGCGGGGATCAACGACAAAATGCTCCGCTTCGGCCAGCCGGGCTACAGCATGGCGGCGCCCGAGGCGAGCTATGAGCTAACGCTGTCAGGCGTGGCCGCGACGTTGAGCATGGCTGACTGCGTTGGGGAAACCGATGCTGGGGAGGCCGGTTTCGCGTTGAACCTGACGGTGGATGGAAAAGCCCACGAGGTTTATCGCGACAAGACGGTGCCTGAAAGCCGCGGGTGCCCGCTCGGCTATCGGCTCTATGGCGTAATCACGCCATTCGACGACCTGGCGGCATTCGCCCCCGAACTCGGGCCGGGCGCACTGGCCATCGTGTCGGTCTATTCGCTTGGCTTCGAAGGGGCCGACCGGCGCTTCATTGCCGTGCCACTCAAGTTCTGATGGCCTTCAGCCCGGAAGAGAATCGCCGCTATGCCCGCCATCTGGTGCTCAAGGGCATGGGCGGCGGCGGGCAGCAGGCACTGCAGCGCGCCCGTGTGCTGGTGATCGGAGCGGGCGGGCTGGGCAGTCCGGCCATCGCCTATCTGGCCGCCGCCGGCGTTGGCACGCTTGGCGTCGTCGACAATGACAGCGTGTCGCTATCCAACCTGCAGCGGCAGATCGTGCATCGCACCCACACCATCGGGCAGGCCAAAACCGCGAGCGCCGTGGCCTTTGCGTCGGCGCTCAATCCGCATGTGGCCATGGTGGCCCATGACGTGCGCATCGATGGGGGCAATGCCCAAACGTTGGTGGATGACTACGATCTGGTGCTGGACGGTTCCGACAATCTGGAAACCCGCCGGGCGGTGGCCGCTGCCTGCGAGGCCTTGGGCCGGCCACTGGTAAGCGGCGCGGTCGGCATGTTCGACGGCCAATTGACGATCTTCGCGCCGCACCTGCATCGTGCCGATGGCAGCGCGGCGCCAAAATTCACAGACCTCTACCCCGAAGAGGCTGGTGACGACGACCTGCCATCCTGCGAGGCCAATGGCGTGCTGGGCCCACTGACGGGGGTGATCGGCACGCTGATGGCCATGGAGGCGATCAAGCTGATCACCGGCATCGGCGAACCCCTGATCGGCCGCGTGCTGGTTTACGACAGCAAGGGCGCGCGGTTTTCAGAGTTTTCGTTTTAGGGCTTTGCGCTTTTGCAAGGCAGTCGCCCCACCACCGCCTTCCCGCGGACGTGATCCGCGGGCCTCGTCCCTCACCCGCCGACCCCCGCTTCTTGACACGCGGCGAGTGGCCCGCGGATCAAGCCTGCGGGAAGGCCAGTGGGTGGGGATGCATCAATGCTTGGCCGCGGCCCCGCGTCAAGCGTCCGGGTGCTTGAACACCAGAGCCGCGTTCGTTCCGCCAAACCCGAATGAATTGGACAGCACCACGCCTAGGTCCGCATTATCGCGGCGCTGGCGCAGGATGGGCATATCTTCAAAGGCCGGATCGAGGTTCTCGATATTGGCGCTTTCGCAGATAAAACGCTCGCGCATCATCAGGATCGAATAGATCGATTCATGCACGCCGGTGGCGCCCTGCGAATGCCCGGTCAGCGATTTAGTAGCCGAAATCGGCGGGCACTTGTCCTCGTTGCCGAAGAGCGCCCGGATGGCCTCCATCTCCTTGGCGTCGCCGACGGGAGTCGAGGTAGCGTGGGGGTTGATGTAGTCGATCTTGTGTTTGACGTTTTCCAGCGCCATGCGCATGCAGCGCTCGGCCCCCTCGCCCGAGGGCGCGACCATGTCGAGCCCGTCGGAAGTTGCCCCATAGCCGATTACCTCGGCATGGATGGTGGCGCCGCGCGCCTTGGCGTGCTCCAGTTCCTCGAGCACCAGCACGCCCGCCCCACCGGAGATGACGAAGCCATCGCGGTCGCGGTCATAGGCGCGCGAAGCCCGGGCCGGAGTATCGTTGAAGTCCGAGGACATGGCGCCCATGGCGTCGAACAGGTCGCTCAGCGTCCAGTCCAGATCCTCGTGGCCGCCGGCAAACACGATGTCCTGCTTGCCCATCAGGATCTGCTCATAGGCATTGCCGATGCAGTGCTTGGACGTCGCACAAGCCGCCGAGATGGAATAGTTGATGCCCTTGATACCGAAGGCCGTGGCGAGCGTCGCCGAGGCGGTCGAGCCCATTGCCTTGGGCACAGCGAGCGGGCCGATGCGCTTGGGGCTTTTCTTTTCGCGCGTGATATCGGCGGCTTCCACGATGGTGCGGGTCGAGGTGCCGCCCGAGCCCATGACGATACCGGTGCGCGGATTGGAAATGTCGGCCGTTTCCAGGCCCGCATCGGCGATCGCCTGCTGCATGGCCAGATAGTTCCAGGCCGCGCCCTTGCCCATGAAACGGGTGACGCGCCGATCGAGGACAGCAAACGGATCGAGCTGAGGGTCGCCATGAACCTGGCTGCGGAAACCCAGCTCGATGTAATCGGGCGCAGCGATAATGCCTGGCTTGGCGGTGCGCAGGCTCGTGATCACTTCGGCGATCGTATTGCCGATCGAGGAAATGATACCCATGCCGGTGACGACAACCCGTCTCATCTGCTTGCCTCGCTCCGTCTTCCGCCGGACGCCTTCAGGCTGGCGTCTCTTATTGTGTTATACAAATCAAGTTCATGGCACTCATATCAGGTGCTTTTCAGCACTCATGCGACAGGAATGAGGCCAACCCTGAGATTTTCGGCAACGTAGATGGTCTCGCCGTCCGCCTTGACGGTGCCGGTGGCGATACCGAACGGCAAGGGGGAACGCATGTGGCGCTTGATGTCGATGCGATATTCAAGCAGCTTTTTTTCGGTGGTCGCCTGGCCGGTAAACTTGATCTCTCCGCCAAGGGCGCGGCCGCGTCCGCGCGAACCCGACCAACCCAGGAAAAAGCCAGTCATCTGCCATAGCGCATCGAGCCCAAGGCAACCCGGCATCACCGGATCGCCAATGAAATGGCACTTGAAGAACCAGAGGTCGGGATGCAGGTCGAGTTCGGCGACCACATAGCCTTTGCCATAGGCGCCTTCATCGGCCTGGATGCGGGTGATGCGGTCAAACATCAACATGGGCGGTGCGGGCAGACGGGCATCCATTTGCCCCGGTAGTTCGCCGCGACCGTGTGCCAGCAGCTCTTCATACCCAAATGCGTTCGCGCGGTCCGCCATCCAAAGCTCCCGATTAACCCTTGTCGACCCTAGTAGAGGGGCGCGGCAGAGGGGTCAAGTAAGCCTCCCGTGGGTGAGTGCCAGTTGGCCGCAGCCATGGGGCGCCGCGCCGCTTGTGCCCAGGGGGCCGCATGGCTATAAGGAAGGCAAGTTTTCCGGCCCTTTTCGTGTTCCAAAGGACCCAATGCCAGATCGCAACCAGACCGTTCGGGCTCTTCCCTCCCGCAAGCCATGCCTCACGGCCGTGCTGCGCATGGCGGGCCTGCGCCCCACGCGCCAGCGCGTCGCCTTGGCCGAACTGCTGTTCGGGGGCCCACATCGCCATGTCAGCGCCGAGCAGTTGCATGGCGAGGCCAACGAGGCCAGCGTCAATGTCTCGCTGGCGACGATCTACAATACCCTGCATCAATTCCACGAAGCGGGCCTCTTGCGCGAAGTGGCGGTCGATGCCTCGCGCTCCTATTTTGATACCGACACCTCCGATCACCATCACTTCTACGTCGAAGACGAGCAGCGCATGATCGACATCCCGGCCACGGCCGTGGAATTCAAGACCCTCCCCGAAGTGCCGCACGGCATGGTGATGAGCCATGTCGACGTGGTGATCCGGGTGCGCAGGGCTCAGGGCTGAGCGTAGCTTTTTCGATTTTATTGCCGACGGACCGATGTCGTGTTATATTTTGATATAACATGACAGGAGATTGGCCATGGCGCTGGCGAAATTACGCAAGGTCGGTGGCTCAGCGATGCTGGCGATCCCTCCGGAAATGCTCGACACCATGAGCGTGTCGATCGGCGCGGTATTTGACCTGAAGGTCGCCAATGGTAGCCTCGTGGCCAAACCTGCCAAACCCAAATATTCGCTCAAACAATTGCTGGCGGAGGAAAAAGCCGCCGGTATAGAGCCATTGCGCCAAGCCCATAGCGAGTGGAGCGATGCGCCAGCGATGGGGCGTGAGACTTGGTAAGAAAACAGCTGCCGGATCGTGGCGACATCTATCATCTGGACCTGCGTCCCTCGTCAGGCCGCGAACAGACAGGGAAACACTACGTGGTCATTCTGACCAGCCGCGATTACAATGCGACGCACCTGCCCTATGTCGCGCCGATCACGACCGTTGGGAATGCATCGCGCGCCGGCGGCACCTATGTCAGTCTCTCGGGTGCCGGAATTGCCACTACGGGCATTGTTCAGCTCGATCAGGTCAGAGCCGTCGACCTGCTCGCCCGCAACGGCACCAAGACCGGCGAGCAAGTCCCCCGCCCTATCATGGACGATGTTATGGCCCGTTTCGCGGCGATCTTCGGATAGTCCTCACAACTTCCCGAACGCCACGCCTTTCCAGCCCCAGCCGGCGGCCTGGGCGACGGCAACCAAGGGGTCTTTGATTTCGCTGGTCTTGAAGCGGTATTCGTAGACCTTGCCGAAGGACAGGTCCTCTTCCTTGAACGCGAAGGCGGTGCCGAAGCTGAATTCCTTTTTCTGGCCGCGGAAGCTGGAGACAGCGAGGGTGAGATTGGGGATGCCAGCGCGCCATTCCACGCTCCATTCCTGATCCACCGAACGCACTTCGCCACCGGCCTCATCGAACTTCATCAGCACCTTGAAGGTCTTTTCGAGCCCGGCCTTGGCGAAAATCTCATACCAGCGGGCATCGACGATCTTCCATTCGGCCACGAGGTCACAGCCTTCGGGCGCGCCATCTCGGATGATAAAGGGGGCGGTATCGCGGTTGATCGCCAGGAGTTGCTGGCGCAGGGCGGAAGCAGGCTGGCGCGTCACCCCGCTGGGGGCCGATTTACTGCCGGTTAGCCAGTCGAACATGCCCATGCTGATTTCCCTTGGTCCAAAATGCGCGCCCCGCGTGACAAAGCCGGTCGGCTTGCAGCATATTGCGGCGCAATCGAAAACAACGACAAGGGTGGTCGATGAGTCGGACGGTCAATCTCAACGCTTATTTCGAGCGCATCGGCTTTGCGGGCTCGATCGCGCCGAGTCTGGCGACCCTGGAATTGATCCACGCCCTGCATCCCGCCACCATTCCGTTCGAAAACCTCAACCCTCTGCTGGGCCTGCCGGTGCGGCTGGATCAGGCGAGCCTTGAGCAGAAACTGCTGGCCGAACGGCGCGGCGGCTATTGTTTCGAGCACAACACGCTGCTGATGGCGGTGCTGCAGGACCTCGATTTCACCGTACGAGGCCTGGCGGCGCGCGTGGTCTGGGCCGATGCCGAAGCCGTGCACCGTCCTGCCACCCACATGGTGCTGGCCGTCGATATCGCGGGCACGACCTATATTGCGGATGTGGGCTTCGGGGGCCTGGGGCTGACCGCGCCGATGAAGCTGCGCGCCGATATCGAGCAGACGACGCCGCACGAAACCTATCGGCTGACCGGCGGCGATCCCGATTGGCACCTGCAGGTGCAACTCGGCGAGCATTGGCGCACGCTCTATGTATTCACGCTGGCCGAGCAGCAGGAAGCCGATTGCGCGGCGCCCAACCTCTTCGTATCAACCGATCCCAGCTCCAAATTCGTTCGCGACCTCGGCGTAGCGCTGTCGCCCAGCGGCCGCAGGATCACGCTGGGGGGCAACCGGCTGACGGTGCGCGCGGCAGGCGAGCCCGACGCGGTGCAGGTGCTGGAGACCGTCGAGGCCTTGCGCGAGGCGCTGAGCGGCGTGTTCGGTCTCGGCCTGCCCGCAGCCGAATTGCTGGACCCAGTACTGCAGCGGATCATCGACCAAGCCCCCAAGGCCGGATAGATGGCGCCGGTCATCGTCGATCCGCAAAAAATCCGGGAGTTTCCGAACCAGGACGCCTTCTACGATTGGCTCAAGGCCCATCATGACCAGGACGACGAGGTGTGGATTCGCATTTTCAAGAAGGCCAGCGGCAAGGCCACGATCACGGCGGTGGAAGCCATCGACGTGGTGCTGTGCTGGGGCTGGATCGATGCCATCCGCAAGTCCTGGGACGACGTCTCCTTCGTGCAGCGCTATACGCGCCGCGGCAAGAAGAGCCTCTGGAGCCAGATCAACCGCGACAATGTCGCCCGGCTGGTCGCCGACGGGCGCATGACCGAGCATGGGCTGAAACATGTCGAGGCGGCCAAAACGGACGGGCGCTGGGACGCGGCCTATGGCAGTTCCAAAACCATGGTGACGCCGGACGACCTCATGGAGGCGATCAGGGCAGAGCCCAGGGCGCTGGCGACTTATGAGACACTGAGCGCCCAGAACCGGTTCGCGCTGGGCTTTCGCATCGGCAATCTGAAGACGGCGGCGGGCCGCGAGAAAAACATAAAAGCCTTTGTGGAGATGCTCGCCAGGGGCGAGACGATTTATCCCCAGGGCAAGAGCCGTGCATCGTGACGCGCTATGCGGCGTTTCTGCGCGGGGTCAATCTGGGCAAGCGCCAGGTCAAGAGCGCCGACCTGCAGGCGGCCTTCACCGCGATGGGATTCGACAACGTCAAGACGCTGCTGGCCAGCGGCAATGTGCTGTTCGATGCCGATGCGGTGGACGCCCGAGCCATCGAGAGGAGCCTGGCGCAGCGGTTCGGCTTCGAGATCGGCACCGTGCTGCGCAGCCAGGCGCACTTGCGCGATATCGTGGGGCTTGACCCGTTTGCCGGTCGCGTGGAAGACGACGACACCAAACTCTACGTCACCTTCGTGGACGATTCTGGTGCCAGGTCGCTCCCCATGCCCTGCGCCGTGGCGGGCGATTTCGAAGTGGTCAAGCTGACCGATAGCGAGGTCTTCGTGCTGACGTTTCGCAACGCCGAAGGCCGCTATGGGCAGGGCATGGAAATGATCTGGAAGCACTTCGGCAAAAAGCGGCTATGGACGTCGCGCAACTGGAACACTGTTTTGAAAGCTGCCAAATGATTACTGTTTTCGGCTCCACGGGCCTGGACCAAATCGGCACCGTGCCTCGTCTGCCCAAGCCCGGCGAGACGGTGCTGGGCGGCGTGTTCGCGACCGCGCCGGGCGGCAAGGGCTCCAACCAGGCACTGGCGGCGCGGCGCGCCGGTTCGGACGTGAAGCACATTTCTGCGGTCGGCGACGATGCTTTTGCGAGCAGCGCGCTGGAGCTGCTGCGCGCCGGCGGGGTGGACCTGAGCGGTCTCAAGGTATCGCCGGGCGCCACCGCGGTTGCGATGATCTTCGTGGATGCCAAGGGCGAGAATTGCATCGCCGTGCTGCCCGGCGCCAATGGTACGGTTACTGCAGCGGACGCCGATGCGGCTTTGGGCGAACTGCCGCCGGGGAGTGTCGTGATGTTGCAGCAGGAAATTCCGCAGGCGGCGACGGAGCGCGCGCTGGACCTGGCGCGCGAACGAGGCCTCGTCTCCATTCTCAACACCGCGCCCTATCTCGACAGCACGCCGAGCGTGGCCCACAAGGCAAGCATCCTCGTCGCCAACGAGACCGAGTTCCAACTGCTCAGCGGTCGCGGCTTGGACGAGCTCGACGCCGCCATGCTCGACTGGTCAGCTAAGCACGACCAGACCGTTATCGTGACCCTGGGCGGCGATGGCGCCAAGGCCGCCACCAAGGGTGCGCTGTTCCACGTTGCGGCCATGCCGATCGAGCCGGTGGACACAGTGGGCGCCGGCGACACGTTTTGCGGCTATCTGGCGGCGGGTCTGGACGCAGGGCTGGAGCTGAAAGCGGCAATGAAGCGCGCAGCGGTGGCGGCCAGCCTGGCCTGCCTCAAGCCGGGGGCGCAACCAGCCATTCCCATGGCGGCCGAAGTCGAGACGGCACTGGGCTGGATCGCCTAAGCTGACCATGCTTCCAAACAAAAAAGGCAGGCCGCGCGGCCTGCCTTTTTCAATTCATGCGGCGAGCCCTTATTTGGGCGCCAGCACCATGACCATCTGGCGGCCTTCCGAGCGTGGCTGCGACTCGACCTTGGCCACGGTTTCGAACTGGTCCTTGACCTTGACCAGCAGCTGCATGCCGATGTCCTGGTGGGCCATTTCGCGACCGCGGAAGCGCATGGTCACCTTGACCCGGTCACCGTCGTCGAGAAAGCGTTCGACCGCCTTCATCTTGGTGTCGTAGTCGTGGGTATCGATATTGGGGCGGAGCTGGACTTCCTTGACCTCGATCACCTTCTGCTTCTTGCGCGCCTCGGCAGCTTTTTTCTGCGCGGCGTATTTGAAGCGGCCGAGGTCGAGCATCTTGGCGACCGGCGGCACGGCATTGGGAGAGATCAAGACCAGGTCAAGACCCTGTTCCTGGGCTTCTGCGAGCGCGATGCGGGTGTTGACGATCCCGCGATTCTCGCCTTCAGCGTCGATGAGCTGGACATCGGCACTGGTGATATCTTCGTTAGAGGGCGGCCCATCTTTCTGGGGCGCAACTGGTCTCATGGGACGACGAATGGCAAACGTTCCTTGTATTGACAAACCAAATGGTGAAATCAGCCATAAAATCGTGTTAGCGCAGGCATAAGTCAACAGGCAAACGCGCACAAAATGCGCCCTGTTGCGCCTTTGCGCCCGCGCCGGGCCACCATCGCTGGTTAGGCTTTATAACATCGAAAGAGGCTGCGACCTATGCCCAACATACAAAGCGCGACACTGACGGTTGGAACCGGTTCGGAAGCCCGCGCCATCGCCATGGAAACGCGCAGCGGCGGGTCGCCCGGGCTGTTCTGGCTGGGCGGATTTCGTTCGGATATGATCGGTGCCAAGGCCATGGCGCTGGACGCGCTGGGCGCCGAAAAGGGCCTTGCGGTGACGCGGTTCGACTATTCGGCGCATGGGGTTTCGGGCGGCGATTTCGAGCAAGGCACTATCAGCCGCTGGCTGGAAGAAGCCCAGGCGGTGTTCGCCACCACCACCGGCCCGCAGATCATCGTCGGCTCCTCGATGGGCGGCTGGATCGCGCTGCTGCTGGTCAAGGCGATGCTGGCAGCCGGCACGCAGCGGACCAAGGGGCTGGTGCTGATCGCGCCCGGCGTCGACATGACCCATGAGCGCATGCTGCCGGAGTTTTCGCCAGAGCAGCATGAGTCGCTGCAAAATCTGGGCTATGTCGACCGCCCCTCGCAATATTCCAGCACGCCGTACCGCATCACCCGAAAACTGATCGAGGACGGCAAGCAGCACCTGCTGTTCGGCGGGGTGATCGAGACCGGATGTCCCGTGGTCATCCTGCAAGGCGGGCAGGACCCCGATGTGCCACAGGCCGCGGCGATCAAGCTGGTGACCCATATCCTGCACGACCCGGTGACGCTGACGCTGATCCCCGACGGCGATCATCGCTTAAGCCGGCCGGAGGATTTGGCCCGACTGCGGGCGGCGGTGATGGGGCTGGTGGAGGGGTAGGACGTTATGCGCCAGCGCTTCGTCACCTCTCCCTTGGGGGAGAGGTCGACCCTCTTGGGTCGGGTGAGGGGGCCTTTGTTGGGTCAGGCGTTTGGGGAAGGCCCCCTCACCCGTCGCTGCGCGCCGACCTCTCCCCCAAAGGGAGAGGTGAAGTGTCTGCCCTACCCCCGCACCACCAGCTTGCTCTTCTGCGCCCCATCGGGCCCAAAATTATCCGGTGCCAGCCAGCGCTCATATTCCGCACGCAGTGCGGGCCATTCGCCGTCGATGATCGAAAACCATGCCGTGTCGCGGTTCTCCCCCTTGGCGATCCGGTCCTGCCGGAACATGCCCTCGTATTGAAACCCGAAGCGCAGTGCGGCCGCCTTGGAGGCGAGGTTGAGATTGTTGGTCTTCCACTCGAAACGCCGATAGCCAAGATCGTCGAAGGCGTGGCGAGCGAACAGGTATAGCGCCTCGGTGGCGACGCGCGAGCGGGCCATGGCGAGGCCCCAATAGACGCCGCCGATTTCAATCGAGGCGTGTTCGGGGAAAATGCGCATCCAGCCCTGATGACCCACGGCGCGGCCACTGGCCTTGTCGATCACCGCCACATAGGTTTCGGTATGCGACAGGGTGACGTCGTTGATCCAGCTTTCCATGTCGCCCAGGTTTGCCGGCGGCTCCTTGAACAGCCAGCGATAGCGCTCGGGCACGCCCTCGCCGATGGAGGCCGCATACAGGTCCGCCGCATGGTGGATGGCTATGGGTTCAAGCCTGGCATACTTGCCGCTGAGGACGATACGCTGCGGGGCGGATTTTGCGGGCTGAACGGTCATGGTTGTCTCGACAGGCAATCGGCGAGCCCCTCGCGGTAAGTGGGAAACAGCAGGTCGATGCCCAAGGCGCTCTTGATGGCGGCATTGGAGACGCGCTTGTTGTCGGCATAAAACGAGCGCTGCATCGGGGTGAGGTCGGCACTATCGAAGGCGATCTCTGGCGGCGGCGACACGCCCGCCATGGCGGCCGCATGGGCAATCACATCCTGGGGCGGGGCCGGTTCGTCATCGGACACGTTGAAGGTGCCGTCCAGTTTCTGTTCCGCCGCCAAAGCGGTGATGCGGCCAATATCGGCGACATGGATGCGGTTAAACACCTGGCCGGGCTTGACGATGCGCTGCGAGGTCCGGGCAGCGAGCTTATCGAAGGTAGAGCGACCGGGGCCGTAAATGCCCGCAAGGCGCAGGATGGTGAGCGGCACACCGCGCTCGGCTGCGTAATCGCGCCAGGCCTGTTCGGCCAGCACGCGCCGGTCGGAGCGGGCATTGCGCGGCACCAGCGGGGCGGTCTCGTCGATCCAGGCGCCACCGAAATCGCCATAGACCCCGACAGTGGAATAATAGCAGAGCCAGGCCAGGCTCGGCGCGGCGTCCAGATCGGCACGATGATGGATCAGCGCGGGATCGCCCGCCTCGTCGGGAGCGATGGACAGCACCACATGGGTGGCGTTGCGCAATTCGGTGCCCAGGGTATGACCCGGCGCGGCGCCATCGAAGACGTGCGCGGAAATATCGTGTTTCGTCAGCGCCGCCGCGCCCGCTGGCGTGCGCGAGGTGCCGGCGATGACGGCGGATGCATCATGCGCAAAAATGGCCCGCGCCGCGGCCTTCGACGAAAAACCCATGCCGAAAAAGAAAAACATCAGAGGTCCGCGGTCCATTCGAGACTGACGCTGTTGTGGCTTTCCCGGCCCAGAGAAGCAAGCCTTTGCGCATCGGCCCGCGCCGGGGCCAGCCGCCGCAGAGCCCAGATGGCGGCCCCACGCACCAGCGGGTTTTCGGCATCGAGCCGGGCCTCGGCCAGTGGCGCCAGATCGGCATCGCCGCTATTGCCCACCGCGATCAGCACATTGCGCAGGAACCTTGCATGCCCGATCCGCTTTATCGGCGAGGCGGCGAACAGGCTGCGGAAGCCATCATCGTCCAGTCGCGCCAGATCGGCGAGCGCGGGGCGTTCGAGATCGGCACGGGCGCGCAGCTTGGCCTCGCGGCTGACGCTGGCAAACTTGTTCCAGGGACAGACGGCCAGGCAATCGTCGCAGCCATAAATGCGATTGCCCATCGGCACGCGGAATTCGTGCGGAATTGGGCCCTGATGCTCGATATTGAGATAGGCGAGGCACTTTCGCGCATCGAGCTGGAACGGCGCCGGGAAGGCATTGGTGGGGCAGATATCCAGGCACCGCGTGCAGGAGCCGCAACTTTCCTCATGCGGGGTGCTGGGCGGCAATTCAGCCGAGGTGAAAATTGCCCCGAGGAACAGCCATGACCCGAACTCCCGGCTGACCAGCACGGTGTGCTTGCCCTGCCAGCCGAGCCCAGCCGCCTCTGCCAGCGGCTTTTCCATGACCGGGGCGGTATCGACGAAGACTTTCACCTCCGCACCCGAGCGCCGCGACAAGAGACCAGCGAGCTCTTTGAGCTTGCCCTTGATGATTTCGTGATAGTCGCGATTGCGCGCATAGACGGAAATCGTGCCGCGATCACGTTCGCCCAAAACGGCCAGCGGATCACTCTGCGGGCCATAGTTGACACCGAGCAGGATGATCGAGCGCGCCTCGGGCCATAGCGCATTCGGACTTCCGCGCCGCTCGGCGGTCTCGGCCATCCACTCCATATCGCCATGCCAGCCAGCATCGAGCGCGGCATTAAGCTTGGCGGGAAGATCGGGGCGCGACGACGCGGCGGCAATGCCAAAACTGTCGAAACCGAGCGCCGTGGCACGGGCACGCAGTTCGGCGATGAGCTTGTCGGTGGATTGTGGCTGCGCCGTCACCGACCTGCGATATCCTGCTCGAGCAATTGGCGGATATAGCGGGTGTAGGGGATGCCCTTCTCCTGCGCCTTGCCCTTGAGGGCTTCGAGCAAGGATGATGGCAGGCGCATGTTCAATTGCGCTGCCTTCGGTTTGAACTCGAATGGAGAAGGCTTGAACTGGCTGAAATCAAGGTCTGACAAGTCCTGCTCAAGAAAGGCCTCTGCCTCGTCGTCCGTTTTGAACTCGGGAACTTTTCTACCGCCCATAATTCTTGAACTCCTTGGCGTGCATAAAGCGCGCACTGATAGGCCTGACCAGCAGTCGGCCGCCCTGCTGCCGGGTTGTGAATGCAACAAAGAGCGGGCGTTCAGTCGCGGTTCGCCCAATGGCCAGGAACCGCTGTTCGTCGATCGAGTGCTTCACATCTTCCGCGATGACATGAGGCCTGGCGAACAGCGATTGGATGTCCTCAATTGAAACGCCGTGGCGCTGGCATTTGGCAAGATTGCCCACATTCCAATCAAAGCCCGCAATCTCCATAGCACATTCCTATACGAATGTATATACATTTTGCAGGCTCAGAAATCCAGATCCGCATAACCCACATGCGGCGGCATCGCCACAACCCGATCATTCAGCAACGTGCGAAACGCCGGGCGCGATTTGATGCGGGAGTACCAGAGGCGGGTTTCGCCGGCTTTGCCCCAGTCGATATCGCCCAGATAATCGAGCGTCGACAGATGCGCGGCCAAGGCAAAATCGGCCAGGGTCAGGCTATTGCCGGCCAGCCATTGGCGGGTGGCGAACAGCCAGTTGAAATACAGCATATGCTCGTTGAGATTGACCTTGGCCGCACGCAGTACCGACGGCTCCGGGGTCGCGCCGCGCTGGTCGCGCTTGGCGATTTTTTCCTCGAGGATATAGCGGGTCACCTCGTCATTGAGCTTGAACAGCACCCAGTCCATCAGCCGCCACATTTCGGCGCGGGCCGGGGCACTGGACGGGATCAGGCCTTCGACCACGCTGGGCGTATACTGCTCCTCGATGGCGTGGATGACGGCCAAGAGCCCCACCACCGGTGCGTCATGCTCGCCCATCATGATGGGCAGCGTGGCGGCCGGGTTGATTTCGAGCAGGCCCGGTTCGCGCAGCCACGGCTTGATCTCCTCCACGTCCAGCGGCACGCCATATTCAGCGCACATCAGCCGTGCAAGGCGAGAGGACGGGTCGAGAGGATGGTGCAGCAGAGTGGGCATTCGGCACGCTCTTTCTTACAAATTATTACATTTTGCCGTCAGCCCCAGCGGCTTCTTGGCGGCTCGCGCGAACCACGCTATGAGCGTAGCAGCCTACGCGGCGCCAAGCAGCCAGAATTAGGGGATCATCTGAACGTGGATCAAGGTCTTTTTGTGCCGCTCGTCCTGGGAATTCTGGAAGGGCTTACCGAATTCTTGCCAGTCAGCTCGACCGGGCATCTTTTATTGGCCGGTCATTTCTTCGGACTGACGCAGCCGGCCGCCTTTATCGTGCTGATCCAGCTCGGGGCGATCCTGGCGATCGTCACCATCTATTTCGCCAAGCTGGTGACTTTGATCCGCGATGCCCTGACCGGGAAAGCCTATGCGTGGCGCTTCGCGCTGGCGGTGATCCTGGCCTGCGTGCCGGCGATTATCGCGGGCGTTCTGCTGCATGACGTGATCCAGGGCGCGCTATGGGAATCGCCCGTGCTGATCTGTTCGTGCCTACTGGTTGGTGGCGTGATCCTGTTGATCGTGGACCGCATGCCCAAGCGGGTCATTTACGACGATATCTACCAGTATCCCTGGTATCTGGCGCTGATCATCGGACTGTTCCAGATGCTCAGCCTGGTTCCCGGCGTGTCGCGTTCGGGCTCGACCGTGGTGGGCGCCATGCTGTTCGGCGCCAGCAAGCGCTCGGCGGCCGAATTCACCTTCTTTATCGCCCTGCCGATCATGATCGGCGCCTTCGGCTACGATCTCTACAAAAGCCGCGACCTGATCGACATGAGCGCAGGGCTCAATATCGCCATCGGTTTTGCGGCCGCCTTCGTGGTCGGGGCGATCGTGGTGCGATATCTGCTGAACTTCGTGTCGAGCTACGGTTTTGCGCCCTTCGCCTGGTGGCGGATCATCGTCGGCGCCGCGGGTCTCGTGGCGATTTTCGTGTTCGGGAAGTAAGGCCACCATCCACTGGACCTTCCCGCGGGCTTGACCCGCGGGCCACTCTCAACACGGCACAAGCGGCGAGAGGCCCGCGGATCAAGTCCGCGGGAAAGCCGGTGTATGAGGAGCGCGAAGCCAGCCAGCCAGCGTTACCGCTTGGTTGAAGGATCCAGCCCCTTATACGTCGCCGGGATCGAGAAATACGAGCGCGGGATGTCGACGCCTTTTTCGACGTCATAGAGCGAGAAGGTCAACTCCGACCCGCTCGGCTCCACCAGGCTCCACTGCACGAGGTCCATGGTGGCGACATCGAAGATCAGCGACACCTGCACCGTGCCGGCGGCGGTCTCGTCGCTGAGCACGACCGTCATATAGCCATCCGCATCAGTGACATCGAGCACGTTGGCGGCCAGCAGATCGATCTTGTCGCCGAGAAACTGGCGCAGCGGGATCGAGTCCTGAGGGTAGGCGTAATAGGTTTCGTCGGCCCGGTTGAGCACGTAAAAACCCCGACCCACCGACACGATCTCTTCCTTGCTGGGCGGATTGTAGCGGAAGCGGATTTTGTCGGGGCGTTCGAGAAAGAACGTGCCCTCGGTGCGCCCGCCATTGGTGTCGATCTGCAGGAACCGGCCCACCATGGTGCGGATCGCCGAATTATGGGCGCCGATGTCGGTGATCAACTGCTGTTCGTCGGGGCTCAGCGCGCGATCCAGCGCCAGCGCGGGAAGCGTCGAGGCCAGGGCGGCGGTGAGGCCAAGCAGCAGTGCATCGCGACGAATCATGACTATCGGGTCCCTTAATGTATCGGGTGAGTATTGGTCGAGCCTAACCTATGAGGCAATTGCGGCAACAGGTGGAAGGTTCCGTTCAGGCCCGGTTCAATAACGCGCCTGCTCGCTGTCGCAGAACGCATCCACGGGGCTATTGCCGGCCCATTGCGTGCGCCCCAGTAGCGCCTCGACCACCGCCTCCTGCAGCGGTTCTGCTGTCCCATAGGCGTTGATATAGGTCTTCACCCGCGGCGCGTCGTAGAGGTAATAGGGATAACCGAACGAGATCATCAGCGTCGGCACCTCGTGCCAATAGCGATGCATGGCGCCGAACAGGTTGCCGGTCAGCTTCATCCAGTCGAGGAAGATGCTGCTGCGCGTCAGCAGCGTCTCGTCGCCGAACAGATACAGCACCAGATCGAAATCGCGCGGATTGACGGTCGTGCCGGGCGTAAACAGCGTCACCGCAAAGCCCTCGCGTTGCAGCCGCTCGGGCACGCTGAACGCCACCGGTCCGGGCGCCAGCGGCATGACGATATCGCCGGTAAATACCAGCACGCGCCGATGCCGCTCGGGGCTCAGCGGCAGCAGGTTCTGCGTATCCTTGACCAGGGTCGGCACCCGGCCGGTGACCGAACGGGCGGTGATGGCGCTGGCCGGGTCCCCCAACACCGCGCGCGCCGTTTCAAGCTCGGGCGGCAGTTGCGCCTTGTGCAGGCCCAGTCTGGCCTTGAGCGCCAGGATACGCGTCACGGCCTCATCGACCCGCTCCTGGGTCAGCCTGCCATCGGCGATGGCCGAGACCAGCCGCATCAGGTCGGCATCGGGATCGTCGGAAAACAGGATCACGTCGCAGCCGCTGGAGATCACCTCGGGCAGCGTCACGTCGCGCGGACCCCAATCGCCCAGCCCCGCCATGGCGGTGGCGTCCGAAACAATCAGCCCGTTGAAGCCGAGCCGCTGGCGCAGCAGGGTCTGGTTCAGCACGGCGCTGATCGAGGCCGGGCGGAACGCTTCGTTGCCCGCCTCGGGATCGAGCTGACGCACGAAGGCCGGGAAGGCGATGTGGCCAGCCATCACCGCCAGCACGCCAGCCTCGATGGCGGCGCGATAGAGGCGGCCGAATTTGGCGTCCCACTCGGCAAAGCTCAGCGGGTTGACGGTGGTCACCAGATGCTGGTCGCGATCGTCGAACCCTTCGCCCGGCCAGTGCTTGACCGTCGCCGCCACGTCATTGACCTGGAACGCCGCGATCTGCGCCAGCGCATGACGCTCGATCCGGTCGACATCGCTGCCATAGGAGCGGGTGCCCACAATGGCGCTCTTGAAGGCGGCGTTGATATCGACGACCGGGGTAAAGCTCCAGTTGAGCCCCACGGCGTGGGCCTCGCGCGCCATGATGGTAGCAATCGCCTCGGTGGCCGCCACATCGTCGGCCGCCGCCAGCCCCAGCGGGTTGGGCACGGCGGTGCCGAATGGCAGGCTCATGCGGCTGCCCTCGAGATCGGCGCTGATCAATGGTGGGATCGCCGAGCCGGACATCAGGTCACGCGCCAGGCCGATTTCGCTCTCGAGATCGGGCGTGAACACGCGCGTGATGCCGCCCGGCTTGAAGCGCAAAACGCTGTCGAGGAAGCTCTCGGGGGCGCCGCGCACCATCAGCACAAACAATTGTGCCAGCTTGTCGCGCGGCCCCAGCCCGGCCAGGGTGGTGGACACCCAGGCCATCGCATCGTCATCGAGATTGAACGGCGCCGCCGTCAGATCGATATGGGCCATGACGAAAATCCTCCAAAGTCTTTGTTTTTCTTAAGACTTAGCAGAGGCACGTACGCTTGGGCAAATCAGGCGGCGTGGCTTTCCAGCCACTTGAGCAATTGCACCCGCGACTGCCCTGCGCCGACCTTGATGTCGACCGGCTGGCCATTCTTGAACACCATCAGCGTCGGCATGGCGCGCACGCCATATTGACTGACAATGGCTGGATTGCTGGCGATGTCGATCTTGACGATCTTGGCCCGGCCGGCCAGCTCGACCGACAGCGTATCCATGATCGGGTCCATGGCCAGGCACGGCTGGCACCATTCGGCCCAGAAATCCACCAGCACCGGCTCGCGCGCCTGCAGCACTTCGGCAGAAAAATCGGCATCGGTCACTTGGTTGGCCATGGTGTGTCTCCGGTTGCGGGAGGGGGAGACTAGGCTGAGTCGCAGAGGGGCGACAGCAACGACATTCCAAGTTGGCGGGTCGGTGCGAACTATCCCACCCACCAACAAAAACACCGCCGGATCGATCCGGCGGTGTTTGAAAATTTCAAATCAGGAAAGCTTAAGCCGCGTGGCTGGTGAGCCACTTGGAGAGGCCGGCCTTGGGTGTGCCCGCGCCGATCTTCATGTCGGCAGCTTCGCCGCCCTTGAACAGGATCATGGTGGGGATCGAGCGAACGCCGTACTTGGCGGTGGTCGAGGGGTTCTCGTCGACGTTGAGCTTGACGATCTTGACCTTGCCGGTCAGTTCCGTCGACAGCTCATCGAGCACGGGGGCGATCGCCAGGCACGGCCCGCACCACTCGGCCCAGAAATCCACGAGGACTGGCTCTTTGGAGTTGAGGACTTCCTCGCCAAAATCGGCGTCGGAAACATGTTGAGTCATTTGGGGTTTGCCTTTGGGGTTGAAAGCGACGGTCTGTGTGATCCAAAAGCTGGTGCGAGTCCAGCCTGTCTTCAAGTCGTGTCACCGAAGGGTGAAACCTACGGCAGCCTCCGCCAGCAGGTCCGGCGGCAATTCCATCAACGATTCCAATGCGGTCCACAGGATGGCTGCCCGCACCGTACGGCCGGGGAACAGCTGACCTGCAACCAGCGCATAAAGTCCCAACTGGGTTCGATAATTCTGTGGCACCTGTTTCGGTTCCGCGGGAGGCGCCGCGTCGGATTTGTAGTCCACCACCAATACACTAGAGTCGTCAACGATTAGCCTATCGATCCGTCCGGCCAGTTGCACGGGCGCTCCGTCGCGCAGCACGTCGAGGGCGAACGCGACTTCGGCCCTGCTGCTCACGCCAAAGACATGGGCCAGTTCGGGGCGCGCCAGGATCGCAATGGCCTTGTCACCCACGGCCTCGTGCTGCCTGGGCAAGGTCGGCAGCAGAACCGGCATGGCCTTGGGCACGACAACCGGCCACAGGGCTGGATCGAGCTTGGGCAAATGCTGCAGCAGGGCATGCAGCGCGATGCCGCTTTTGCGCGATGCATCGGCATCGGCCACCCGCTCGGCGGCGCTGTCGAACACGGTCATCCCCGCGCTCACATGCACTGATGAGGGACTGACGATCACCGGAGCCGCATAAGCCGGCAAGGGCTGCAGCGCGGTGCCGATATCGATCGGCGGCGCGGCATTCTCGACCGTCACCACCGGTTTCGGCTCCGGCCGCACCAGCGGATAGACCAGCGCATTCTCCTTGCCATCGGCATCAACGACGCTCTGCGCCAGCGGCCGCAAGGCGCCCTCGATCGCCTCGTACCAGGTGCCCTTGAGCTGCCCGCCCGCATCGCGCGCCGCGGTCAGCGCCCCGGTGACGTAAAGTTCATCTTCAGCCCGGGTCATCCCCACATAGAGCTTGCGCCAATATTCCTGTTCCTGCTTGCCCTTAAAGATATCGCGCTGCGCCAGGGTCTGCGGCACATGGTTCTTTTCGCCCGAGGCATGGATCAGCAGCGGCCCCGGGCTTTCGGCCAGCACATAGAGCGGCTTGCTGACCTGCCTGCCGGCCGGCTTGCTGGCCGCATCGGCCAGGATCACGATCGGCGCTTCCAGCCCCTTGGCGCCATGCACGGTCATCACCCGCACGCCCGAACCAGCCTCGGCCAGCTCGCGCTTGATCGATACATCTCTTTCGCGCATTTCCGCGACGAAGCCCTGCAGCGACGGTTGTTCCTTCTGCTCGTGGCCCAGCGCCAATTCCAGCAGTTCGGCAAACACCTCGTCCACCTCGGTTCCGAGCCGCGCATGAAACCGCTTGAGCCCACCCTCGGCATACAGCACCGCCGCGAGGAATTCGAACGGCCGCTCAAAGTCCAGCTGCCCCCGCCAGCGCGACAGTTTTTCGAATGCCACCATACATTCCGGCAGCATGCATGTGTGCAATGCCTGCCACAGCGTTTCATTTTTGGCGCGCGGCTGTGCCAGCGCGAACAGCTCATCCTCCGAAATATCGAACAGCGGCGAGCGCAGCAGCGCCGCCAGTTGCAGGTCATCGGCGGGATTGAGCAGCACGTCGCACAGCGCCAGCAGGTCCAGCACCGCGATGTGGCCGGTCACCTTGAGCCGGTCGGCGCCGGGCGTTGGAATATTGCGCCGCCGCAACGCGCGGATGATTTCCTGGAACAGCGCATTGCGCGATTGCACAAGAATCAGCACGTCATCGGCCCTGACCGCCTTGCCACGATTGGCCAGCGGGCGCCCCTCTGCGATCCAGCCAGCAATCTCGCCCGCAATGCATTCGGCCACCTGGCGCGGCGCCGTGCGCTCGGCATCGACCGGTTCGGTGGGCCATTCGCCCGGCTGAATGACGCTGGCCAATTGCTGCAGCGGCGGCCACAGTGTCACCGTGCCACCCGGTTCTGAGCGGGCGGTATCGTGATGCACCTTCTCGGTCGAGAGCAGCGCCTCCTGGATATCGGGCCGGTCGGAAACCTTATCCACCGCCTCCAGAATGCCGCGCAAAGTGCGAAAACTGGTATGCAGCGGCAGCCAGGCGAAATCGCGTTTGGCGTCCGCCGCCAGGTCCTTGAACAATTGTCCCGTCTCGCCGAACAGCGCCGGCTCCGCCCCTTGGAACGAATAGATCGACTGCTTCTGGTCGCCCACCGCGAACAGCGAGCGTGGCCGCTGCACGGCGCTGGCGCCACGGAAGAATTCGTCGGCAATCGCCCGCACGACGCGCCACTGCTCGGGATTGGTGTCCTGGCTCTCATCCACCAGAATATGGTCGATCCCGGCGTCGAGCTTGTATTGCACCCACGGCCCAAGCTCGGAATTTTCGAACAGGTCGCCGAGCTTCTGCACCAGGTCGTCAAAATCCAGCAGCGCCCGGGCCCGCTTGCGCGCTTCGTAATTGTCCGAAATTGCCCCCACCACGTCGAGCACGGCTTCGCTGCGCTCGATCAGCAGTGCATGGCGCCGCAGCGCCGCCAGATGCGCCAGCCGCTCCGCCTCCGCCAGCAACAGTTCGGCTAAAGCCGGATCGGTCAGGCTCACCGCCTTGACGGGAAACCGCGCCGGCACGGTGCCATCGTCCTTGAGAAATGCCCCCATCCAGTGCGCCGCCGTCGGCAGGCGAACATTGAGCCGCGCCAGCCGATCCTCGAAGCGATTGCCACCGGCCTTGGGTGGGGTAATCGCCAGCAGCCGCGCCACTTCGGCCGGCCCCACCAGCCGCTCGCCCACGATCATCTCGGCAATCTGCGCGCTACCCGGTCCATTATCGAACCCCGTCAGCGCCCGCAGGCGCGCCTTGGCCCCGGCTCGATCGGCCAGCACGGCCTTGAGCTTGCGCCCGTCGGCCAAGGCCGCGTCGATGGCCTCGGCGATGGAAAAATCGCTCAGCAGGCCGAACAGCGTCTCGACCGCCTCGGCATGCGCTCCCCCCTTGAGGCCGCTGGCCAGCACCATTTCGCGCGCCGCCAGCACCATGCCGGCCCGCTCTTCCTCCTCGATCACGCTGAAATCGAACGGCACTGCCGCTTCCAGCGGAAACCGATGCAGCACCGATTCGCAGAAGGCGTGGATGGTGACGATCTTGAGCCCGCCCGGCGTTTCCAGCGCCTTGGCGAAGAGCGTGCGGGCCAGCGCCCGCAGGTCATCGTCGATGGCGCCGGGCACCACCTTGCGCAGCTCGATTTCCAACTCCGCCGGCGGCATGATCGCCCAACGCGCCAGGAGCCCGGACACCCGCCGCCGCATCTCGGCCGCTGCCGCCTTGGTATAGGTGAGGCAGAGGATCGATTGCGGCGCTACATTGGCCAGCAGCAGGCGCAGCACGCGCTGGGTCAGCACATGGGTCTTGCCCGAGCCCGCATTGGCTTCGACCCAGATCGACCAAGCCGGATCTGCGGCCTTGCGCTGATTGGCCTCGGTCTGGGCGGGAACGCGCAGTTCGCCTCTCACAGCTCGTCCTCCTCGCCGTCGATCGCGGTCCATTCGGCCATGCGCGCCAGATGCTCATAGGCCCCGGCAAAGCGCTGGTTCGGCAGCGGCAGGATGCGCGCCAGCATGGGCGTATCGCGAAACAGGAAGACATCGACATGGCGCTGCATGCGCCGGCTGGCCTCGTCCGCCGCGTCCATTAGCCCGAACGCATCGGCCAGCGTAAAATCCTTAGGCACGAAGGCCTCGGGCCCAAGCCCGACCTTCACATAGGTCAGCGCGCTGGTATCGGCCCCGCCGATTCCCGCCATCGCACCTGCTCCCCCCATCGCCGCCTCCAGCAACAGTTGCGGCGCCTCAAAAGCCTTCATCGTCCCCGGCGTCGGTGGCGAGCCGGTCTTGAAATCGATGATTTCCAGCGTGCCGTCGACCATTTCGTCAACCCGGTCGGCGCGCCCGGTCAGGGTAAAGCCGCTGGGCAGTTTCCACTCACCGTCGATCTCCGCATGCCGCAGCTTGACCCGCTCATTGCGCTCACGCTCGAACTCCAGAAAAAACCGTGCGGCGGTATCGAAGCGGCGCAGCCAGATATCGCGACGCTCGCCGATGGCGTCGAGCCCGGCAAAACCCTCGACCGCCATGGCATTGAGCGTGTCCAGTGCGTCGGGCGCCATCACGTCGCAGCGCTCGATGACGAAGCGGGCAAAGATGTCATGGATGATATTGCCACGCTCGCGTGCATCAGGACTTTCGCCCAGCTTGTCCATCGGCCGGAGCTTCAGCACGTGCTTGGCATAGACATCGTAGGGCGAGCGCATCAGCGTCTCGATCTCGGTCACCGACAGCTTTTTGGGGCGCAGGTCGGCACTCGGATTGGGGGCGGGGGGCGTGGCCTGCTGAATATCGCTCACCCCATCCAATTGCCGTGCTGCTTCCAGCCAGACCTGGCCTTTGGCCCGCATCGCTTTTGAGGCATCAACGCCCGCGAACGCTTCCAGCCGTTGCACCAGCCGCGAGGCGATGGCCGGACTGGTGCCCAGCCGCTCCGAATACGCCACGATCACCGCGCCATTGCCCATGGCCTGGGCGAAGTCATGCGCGGCGAGGCCCGATTGCCGCTCGGGCGGCTCCAACCCCGCGGCCAGCCGCATGCCACGGCTCAACCACGGCCCTGGATCCGCCGGTTCGGGCCACTTGTCTTCGTTGAGGGCGGCGAGAATCAGTAGGTCTGGATTTTGCAGTCGCGCTTCGAGCTGCCCCCAGATGAAAATATCCTGCCGCCTTACGTCACTGGTGCGAACCTGAAAGCCAAGCATGAGCGCGGCCAGCACATTATCGAGCCCGCGCGGCGGGAATTTGAGCCCCTCACCCTTTTGAGTCCGAAGCTCGATAGCCCAATCGTTCAGTTCGCGACGGCCGGGCAGCTGCGCGCCGTCCGCCACGGCATCGAATGCCGCCATCAGCGCCGCCCCGAAACGGCCCGAATCAGTTTCGGATTTTTCCAGCAGGGCCAGCAGTGGCGACAAAGACGCCTCGATGCGCGCGAAGAGACCGTTGATCTCCTGCCGGTCCGTCTCGTAGAGGCGCCGGGAGGGATATTTGGTGGCGCCCGAAATATTGGCCTCAAGCAGCATCCGCAATCCGCCGAGCCCCGGACTGGCACGCTGCCCGCGCAACAAGCCAAGCTCGATTTTGTCGGCCAGCACGTTGATCTGCTCGCGCTCCATCCCGAAGAGCGCCGCACGATTGCGCAGCAGCGCCATCAGGTCGACCGCGCCGCAGTCCTTGACAGCCAGCGCCAGGATTTGCCGCGCCAGCCGTCCCGCTGCCGAATGGAACAGCGGCACCCCGGCCGCATCGTCGACGGTGACGCCGAAGCGGCCCAGCTCCGCCGCGATGCGCCGCGCCAGATTACGGTCGGGCGTAATGATGCCGACGGTGCGGCTTTGCGCCAGAGCATCGCGCGCCGCGAGTGCCACCGCCCGCGCTTCTTCGTCCTCGGTGCGGGCGCTTATCAGGCTCAGGCCGCCGATGGCGTGCTCCAGTTGCGGCTGCGTCAGTTTCTGCCCGGCCCACAGCGCCGTATCATCCGTCAGCGCCAGCGCGCGGCGCAGCAGCGTGGTACGCTGGACCTCGCCCCCGGCCAGTTCGATCACATCGCCGACGCCGGCGCCCAGCGCGCGCAGCAGCTTGGCCATGCCGTACTGCGGATGGCCGTGCGGATTCTTGGCATTGTTGAGCAGATCGGCATGCCCCTCCGCGGTCATGCCGGTATCGAAGCCCGGCAAGACGACCGATCCGCGCGGCAGTTTGGCGATGGCCGCCAGCAGCCGTGCGGTCGCGGGGATGGAGCCGGTCGAGCCCGCCGCGATCACCGGCCGGTCGCCATAGACCAAAGCCGCGGCCGCCGCCTGCCGGTCGAGCCGCAGATTGCGCAGATGGGCAGCATCGGCGGTGTTGGTGGCCTTGAGCCGCTCGGGCCAATAGCCGAGCACGATCTTGAGAAATTCCAGCGTCTGCTGCCAATTCTCCGCCAGGTCATCGGGCACGATGCCATTGAGCTGGCTGGCGCCGGCATCCTGGGTGGTGAGATCATCGAGCAGCCCGCCCAGCGATTCCGCCATGGCGAGAATTTCGGCAGCGTTGGGCGGATTGGCAAACGCCTGCTGCCCCTTGGCGGTCTTGGCCCAGGCCGAGACCAGCCAGCTCAGCACCAGCCGCCGCTCCAGCGTCGAAACAGTCCCCGGCAATACCGGCAGGTCGAACGGCGGCAGGAAGGGTTCCTCGTCCTCCACCTGTCCGCCAAAGGTACGAATATCGGGCAGCAGCCCGGTGCCGCGCCGCGCAAAATCCTCCGCCAGCGCCAGCTTGGCCCGCCGCGTCGGCACCACGATGGTGATGTCGCTGAGCCAGAACGGGCCGCTTCGGTCCCAGCCATTGAGCAGTGCACAATCCAGCACGCGGTCAGCCAGCGTTGCAAGGAACTTTGCATGCGGAGCAATGGAGAACAGCGTCATGCCAGCGCGGCCTCGGCTTCGGCCAATCCCTTGGCGTCCCCGACATGATGCCATGACGCATTGAGCGCAACGCCGAACAGTGTCTCGCGCTCCAGCGCCGCTTCGATCAACGGATAGAAGGAGAATGCCCCATCAGGGCTATCGGCGAACACCGATTTGGCGACCAGCGCCACGCCGCCATAGATCACCGGGGCGCCATAGTCGCGCGTGACGCGGCCGAACGGATCGAGGCAGAAATCATGACTGCGGGCAAAGCCGGTGGCCCGGCCGGGATGCACGCAAAGCAGCACGATGTCCGCATCGCCCTGCTCGAATTTCGCCATCATCCGCCCCAGCGGGGCATCGCTCCCCGCCGGCCAGAAGGCATCGGTGTTCATCACGAAAAACGGATCGGCATGCAGCATGGGCAGCGCATATTTCACCCCGCCCCCGGTACCGAGCAGCGTTTCCTCGCGTGAAATCTTGAGGCCACCGGCGAAATGCACCAGCAACTGGTCCGGCAGATAATGCGCATTGGCCACGAAGCGCTTGGCGCCTTCCGCCCGCGCATTGCCCATGACGCGCTCGATCAGCGGAATGCCCGCGACGGGGATCAGGGGCTTGGGCACGGTTTCGGTGAGCGGCCGCAGCCGCGTGCCAAGGCCCGCAGCCAGCAGCATCACGTCGGGGAATCGGGTGGGAGAATCCATGGCGGGATATGAGCGGGTGGGACATGGGATGTCCAGTACACCGGACCATCAGCGCGAAGGACCCCCACCCTTAATCCCTCCCCACAAGGGGGAGGGAGACAGATCGCGTGGGTTGATGAGCCTCAGGCCCGCAACACCCCGCCCGTGCTCTTTGTCACTGCCCCGACAATCGCGGCGGAGACCTTGTCGATTTCCTCGTCGGTCAGGGTCTTGTCCTTGGGCTGTAGCGTCACCGCGATGGCGACGGATTTTTTTCCCTCGCCGACATGAACCCCTTCGAACACGTCGAACACCGACACATTGGTGATCAGCGCCTTGTCCGCCCCGCGCGCGGCGCGCAGGATCACGGCGGCGGTCACCGCCTTGTCGACGACAAAAGCAAAATCCCGGCTCAGCGGCATCAGCGCGGAGAGGTCGAGCGCCGGCTTGGTCTTGGTGGGCTTCTTGCGCGGTTCGGGCAGTGCATCGAGGTCAATTTCAAACGCGACAATCGGGCCTTCGAGATCCAGTTCACTGATCCAGGCCGGATGCAGTTCACCGAACCAGCCCAGCGTCACCTTCGGCCCCAGCGCAATGCGCCCGCCCCGGCCCGGATGGCTCCAGGCTGCGGGTTCGGCCAGCAGTTGCACCTTGTCGATATCGACGCCCAACGCATCGAGCACCGCAGCAAGGTCAGCCTTGGCGTCAAACACGCCGACCGGGGTCGCCTTGCCGTCCCAATGCCGGCCCGAGCCGTTGAGCCTGGCAGTGCCGGTGCGAATGCCGGTGGCATAGGTATGTTGCCCTTCAGGCGCATCGGAGAGGAACACCTGCCCCACCTCGAACAGCGCCAGATCGGCAAGACCGCGATTGCCGTTGCGGCGCGCGGCGGCCAGCAGACCCGGCAACAGCGAGGGGCGCATGTCGGTCATGTCGGCGGCGATGGCATTGGCCAGTTGCAGGGTTTCCTGCCCACCGCCGAAGCGCACGGCCTCGTCATGGGAGATAAACGACCATGTCACGGCCTCATCCAGCCCCCGCGCAGCCAGCGCGCGGCGGGCGATACGGCGGCGGTTCTGGATCGTGGTCAGCATGCGCTGCGCCACGTGATTGAGGCGCGGCAATGGCTCGACGGGGATATTATCCACCCCCACCATGCGCATGACTTCTTCGGCGAGGTCAGCTTTTTGCGTCACGTCGGGACGCCAGCTCGGCACCTTGACCGACACCACCTCGCCACGGCCTTCGATCTCGAAGCCGAGTTTGGACAGGATCGCGGTGGCGATGAATGGCTCGACGGTCAGTCCGGTCAGGCGCTTGACCTCGTTGAAGGGGAATTCAACGACGGTGTTGGGAAACACATCCTCACCCGAAATCGCCGGCTCCATCGGCTCGCCGCCGCAGAGTTCCAGCACCAGCCGCGTGGCCAGTTCCAGCCCCGGTTCGGTCAGCGCCGGATCGACGCCACGTTCCAGCCGATAGCGGGCATCGGAGATGATGCCGGTCTTGCGGCCGGTGCGGGCGATCAGTTCGGGGTCCCAACTGGCGCATTCCATGAATACATTGACGGTCTCATCGGTGGTGCCCGAGCGAATGCCGCCCATGACGCCGCCGAGGCAGAGGGCGCCAACGTCGTCGGCGATGACCGTCATGGTCTCGTCCAGCGCATAAATCTTGTTGTCGAGCGCGTCGAACTGCTCGCCGGGCCTGGCATTGCGCAGCACGGGTGCCCCAACAATCTTGTCGGCATCATAGGCATGCAGCGGGCGGCCCCAGCCGAGCGACACCAGATTGGTGATATCGACGATGGCATTGATGGGCCGCAGTCCCACGGCACGCAGGCGCGCCTGCAGCCAGGCCGGGGACGGGCCGTTTTTCACATTGCGGATATAGCGACCGCCGAACTTGCGGATCGCCTTGGGTTCATCGGCGTCAAACTGATGCGGCAGCGGCGCGATCGGGCTGGGGCCGTTGGACGGCACCGGCGACATATCGGTGGTCTTGAGCGTACCGATGCCAAACGCCGCCAGATCGCGCGCCACGCCATAGACGCCCGTCGCATCGCCGCGATTGGGGGTGATCGAGATGTCGAACACCACGCCATTGATACCGGCATAATCGACATATCTGGCCCCGATCGGCGCATCCTCCGGCAGGGTGATGATGCCATCATGGTCGTTGCTGAGTTCGAGTTCGGCCGCCGAGCACAGCATCCCGTTGGAGGGTGCGCCGCGAATGACGACGCCACCTTTCAGCTCGAAATCCTTGCCCGGAATATAGGTGCCGGGGAAAGCAAAGACGCTCTTCATGCCGGTCACGACGTTTGGCGCGCCACAGACGACGTCGATCAATTCGCCCGTACCGGCATCGACCTTGCAGATATTGAGGTGGTCGGAATTGGGATGCGGTTCGGCCTTGACCACCTGAGCGACGACGAACTTTTCGAGGCGCTTGCCCTGGTTTTCCACGCCTTCGACTTCGAGACCAACCGTGGTCAGGGTGGTGGAAATCTCGTCGACCGATGCGTCGGTATCGAGATGGTCATTGAGCCAGTCGAGGGTGAATTTCATGGGTACATGCTTTCGGTAGCGTCGACAGGCGGCAGAGCCGCAGGCTGGTAGATCAGCGCATAAACGCCGTTGGTGATTTCATTGAGGCCGTATTTCCAGACCTTGCCGGTGATCTCGTCGGTCATCAGGTCGATGCCGAAGGTCTGGCTCTGCGTGGGGTAGATCGGGTCCGGCAGGGTGACGGTCTCGTCAGTCGGACGCTGGGAATAGCGACCGGGTACAAGGCCGAGCTCACGCTCGACCTGCGCCATCTCGCCCGAAATGCCCCAGCGTTCCGTCCACGCCATTTTACTGGCTCAGCCCGCCAAACAGGGTCGGCAGATCCAATGGCCGGAAGCCATAGTGATCGAGCCAGCGCTGGTCGGCGTCGAAGAAGGCGCGGAGGTCCGGCATGCCGTATTTCAGCATGGCGATGCGGTCGATCCCCATGCCCCAGGCGAAGCCTTGGTACACGTCGGGATCGAGCCCGGCATTGCGGATGACATTGGGATGCACCATGCCGCAGCCCAAAATTTCGAGCCAGTCGCTGCCTTCGCCAATCTTCACTTCGCTCCCCGAGCGGTCGCATTGCACGTCGACTTCCATCGACGGCTCGGTGAAGGGGAAGAAGCTGGGGCGGAAGCGGAGGGTAACGTTGGGAACCTCGAAATAGGCCTTGAGGAATTCCTCCAGCACCCAGCGCAGCTGGCCGATATGGCTCGACTTGTCGATCACCAACCCCTCGACCTGATGGAACATCGGGGTATGGGTCTGGTCACTGTCATTACGATAGGTGCGGCCGGGAATGACCACGCGGATGGGCGGGTCCATGCGCGGCGTGATGTAGCTGGCGGCAGGCTTTTCGTTGCCGAGCTGCATGACGCGCATCTGCACCGGCGAAGTGTGGGTGCGCAGCAGCTTCTTCACGCCGTCCGGGCCGGGCTTCATGAAAAAGGTGTCGTGCATTTCCCGCGCCGGATGGCCTTCGGGGAAATTGAGCGCGGTGAAATTGAAATAGTCGGTCTCGATATCGGGGCCCTCGGCGATCGAAAAGCCCATATCCGAGAAGATGGCGGTGATTTCGTCCAGGGTTTGCGAAATCGGGTGAATGCGGCCCCGCGCGGTCGGCGCCGCTTGCAGCGGCAGGGTGATGTCCACGGTTTCGGCCTTGAGCCGCGCCTCGAGCGCCGCGCCCTTGAGGGCGGCACTGGCCGCCTCGATCAGGCCGGCAATTTGGTTTTTCAGCCCGTTGATGGCAGGGCCGGCGCTTTTGCGTTCTTCGGGCGCCATGCTGCCCAACGAGGCCAGCAGCGCCGAGACGCTGCCCTTCTTGCCCAAAGCGGCGACGCGCACGCCGTCGAGGCTGGCGTCATCGGTCGCAGCCGCGATGGCGGCGGCAAGCTCGGTGCGAAGGGCGTCGATCTGGGTCTCGAGGGACATGGTAATTCTCAACTCTGGCAATTGCGGCGGTTAGAGCAAACAAAAACGCCCCGCGCCAGCCCTCGTGGGGTGGCGCAAGGCGCAATTTTTGACCTCAGCAGAGGATAGACTTAGGCGGCGGTAACCCGAGCGTGGGTCACTGCGTCGACGCTTTCCAGGTACGACAGCGCAGCCTTGGCCTTTTCGACCAGCACGCCGAACGCTGCGGGCTCAGTGATCGCGAGATCGGAGAGCACCTTGCGGTCGACGGCAATCTCAGCCTTGCTGAGGCCGTCGATAAATCGGCCATAGGTCAGCCCGTAATCCCGCACGGCGGCGTTGATACGCTGGATCCACAGAGCGCGGAAATTCCGCTTCTTGACGCGACGATCGCGATACGCGTACTGGCCGGCCTTTTCGACAGCCTGCTTGGCGATACGGATCGTAGACTTGCGGCGGCCATAATAGCCTTCCGCAGCCTTGAGAACTTTCTTGTGACGGGCGTGATTGGTAACGCCTCTTTTAACGCGTGACATATGTCAGCTTCCTTTCAGCGTTCTTAGCGATTGTAGGGCATGTACCACTTGACCAGACCTTCATCACCCTTTTGCAGGATCTTGGTCCCGCGATTGGTGCGAATGTACTTGGCCGAATGGTTGATCAAACGGTGGCGCTTGCCGGCCACGCCTGCTTTGACTCTGCCAGTCGCTGTGAAACTGAAACGCTTCTTCGCGCCAGATTTCGTCTTCATCTTGGGCATTTTGCGGGTCCTTGGTGTTCAAAGATAGACTTGAGGGCCTATCGCTTTCAAAGACCGCCACGGCATGCCTGTTGGCCGGGCGGTCCGGAGAAGTGGCGTCTATAGGGGGAATGGGAGCCAAAGGCAATAGCGCGTGACGCGGGGCCAAGCTGGCCGGCACATTACCGTTTATCCATGAACCAACAAAAATGAGTGTTCACTAAAAAAGTGGTAATGTGGAAACTTGTGTCTGGCCTGCCGCGTTGTGCCCACGAGTTCGACAAGAGCCGAGCGGTACCAAACTATGGAGACTACCATGAACCCCCTCAAGATCATCGTCGTGACTGCAACGCTGCTGGCTGGCGCTTCTGCCGCCTATGCCAGTCCCCACACTTCCCATGGGGGCATCAATGCCCTCAGCGCCCTGAGCGACGCCCGCTACGCCACTGTTCTCAAGGTGAACCCCGGTGAAGCCAGTTCGCTCAAGATCGATACCGACACGGCGTCGCTGCAGGCTCTGATCCGCCAGAACCACGCAATTTCCGCGACGGTCGCGGCCCAGGGCTATACGCCGTCCGATATCATCGGCATCACCGGCACCGGCAGCAACATCACGCTCTACGCGCTTTAAGCATTCAACTGTCAGGCCTGACCACCGGCGGCTCCTCACGGAGCCGCCTGTTTTTTTATGGAGCCCTGACGGTAGGTGATCCCGCCTGCGGTCTTTCAGCAATTGCTCATCGGCCTGGCATGCTCCGCCCCGTTGGGCCAGCCGGCCGTACGCCACTTCCAATATAGTTGCAGCTCGAACGCACACAAATGAGTGTTCATTAAAACATCTCAATGCTGAAACGAATCCCGCCGAGCCTGCGTATATCCTGATGAGTTCGACATGAAGCCGAGCGTCACCAACCAAGGATAACATTATGAAAACCCTCAAGCTTATCGCCCTGACCGCAACCCTGATGATCGGCGCTTCGGCCGCTTATGCCAATCCAGCCGATGCCATGGGCGGATACAATGCGCTGAACGCCCTCAGCGACGCGAGCTACGCCACTATCGAGACCGTGACCCCGACCGATGCGCGTTTCCTCAAGATCGAAACCGACAATGCAGCGCTTCAGAACCGCGTCATGAGCAACAAGTATGTCAGCAACTCGCTGGCCGCTCAGGGCTACTCCGCTTCCGACGTCGTCGGCATCAGCGGCAGCGGCACCAACGTGACCCTCTACGTGCTCTAAACGACCCTATCGGGCCTGATTATCGGGCGGCTCCTCACGGAGCCGCCTGTTTTTTTGTCCGCAAACGCGGCTCCAGGTGATCCTCGAACAGTAGTCCGGGTTGTGCGGCAAGCGCCGCCCCGTAGTGCTTTTCGGCTTCCAGCGACACTTCGAGAAACTCGGCCATGCCCTCGACCCCACCCTGCGCCAGCGGGTAATAGCCGCTGCCCAGCCGCTGCAGCAGCGTGGTCTTGCTCGCCACCATGCCGGCCGCGGTCTTTTCGCCATTGCTCATCGAGCCGGCGCGCTTGATGTAGTCGTGCAGCGGCGTGCCGAGATGGAACGAGGCCGGCACCGTGCGATAGAGTTGCAGCAGCAGTTCCAGGTCGGTCATGTTGCTCATGGCCAGGTCGTACCGGGCATCGGCCTTGGCGCGATCCCACACCACCATCGAATCCATCGACACGTTGACCCATTTATGCGCGCCGGGCGTGAGCTCGCGGTCAGGACCGGCCGCAACATCGCGTAAATGCTTGAACTGCTCGTCCATCACGTCCAGGGCCGTGGTGACAATGCCATGGTGCTTCAGCGCCGCCACAGCGTGTTCCAGCTTTTGCGGCTTGAGGCGGTCATCGGCATCGAGAATCGCCGCATAGGGCGTAGTGATGGCATCCAGCGCCAGGTTGCGTGCCGCCGAAGCCCCGCCCCCGACCTTGCCGCTGCTCAACTGGCTGATGCGCGGATCGGCAATGCCGTGTTCGGCCAGGAACCGCAGATAATCCACCCCGTCATCGGAAACCACCACCAGTTCCCAATGCGGGTAGGTTTGCGCCAGCACGCTGCGGACCGTGGTGACGAGCGTGCCCATGGCAGCAAAGGCCGGGGTGATGACGGCGACGGTTGGATTGCTTGCGGCCACGGCTCAGCTCCAGGTCAGGCAGGCTCAGAGCTGTGGCGCGGTCAGCCGTTTCAGCTCGTCGGGATCGATACTGCGCGCCTCATCGAGACTGAGCAGCGGCACGCCGCGGCTGATGGGAAAAGCCAGGCGGCCCGCCACCGAAATCAGCTCGGTCTTGTCCCCCGATAGCGTCAGCCGCGTTTTGGTCAACGGACAGACCAGCATTTCCAGCGTTTTCACGTCTAGCGCATGGCGCGGATCGGGCGGGGCCATCAGTTCAGCGTATTGGGCTTGTCGCTGCCGCCGCGCGCCATTTCGTATTCGGTCATGGCGATCAGCGTTTCGGCACGTTGTTCGAGGGTCTGGGCTTCCAGCAGCACCTGTTTTTCGGCGGCCCCATAGGGGGAGACCATGCAGCAGAAATTGACGAGGTCTGCCGTGCCCGTACGCTCGATTTCGTCCCAGTTGAGGTCGATATTGGCAAACTCGGCATAGTCGCGCATCATTTTGACGAAGCGCTCGCGATCGACGGCGTCTTCGCCATATTCGCGTTCGAAATCGGCCGCAAAGCCGGTCGCGTCGATGACGCATTGGCGGTAAGGCGTCATCACCGTCAATTCGTGCATCAGCTTGAAGCGGGTAATGCCTTCCAGAATGACGAAATAGCGCCCCTCCCCGCTTTCCTCGAAATGCGTCAACCGGCCCAGGCACCCGATAGATTGCAGCGGCGAGCGGCCCTTGGGGCTTTCCTCGGTAGTATCCTCGGGCTGGATCAGCCCGATCAGTCGATCGCCCCGCAGGGCCGCGTCCACCATGTCGATATAGCGCGGCTCGAAAATGTTGAGCGGGCGATGCGAGAACGGCAGCAGCAGCGCCCCGGTCAATGGAAAGACCGGAACGCTCTTGGGCAGGTCGGTGGGCGAGGCGGGACGCTTGAGCATGAGCGCTCCTTACGAGAACAATGCCGCCGACAGCAGGCGACGGCCTTTGAGCGTTGCGGGGTCCTTGGGGCCCCAGGCGTCGAACAGTTCAAGCAGCTTCTTGCGGGCGCCGTCCTCGTTCCAGGTGCGGTCCTTGCGCAGCAGCGTCACCAGCGCCTCGGCGGCCTCGACATGCTTGCCCTCGGCATTGAGCACCACGGCCAGATCGAACCGGGCCTGATGATCGTCCGGATTGGCGGCGAGGGCCGCTTCCAGGGTCGCGGCTTCCGACAGGCCCGCGGCTTCCGCCAGCAGGCGCAATGAATTGACCAGCGCAGTGTAGTCGGCGCCGATGCGGGCTTCGAGCGGCAGCATATCGAGCGTGGTCTGGGCCTGGTCGGGCTCGCCGGCCGCCAGATAGACCTTGGCGAGGCCCAGCAGCGCCGCCGCATGATCGGGAACGTGCTGCACCACCATGCCAAAAATCTGCGCGGCGCGGCCGAGATCGCCGGCCACCAGCGCCTCGTCGGCGGCGACCAGGGCGGCCTTGATCTGCTCGTCCAACGAGCCTTCGGCCGGGGCCGGTTCGGGCGCGCCGGCGATCACCTTTTCGGCGAACTTGCGCACTTCGGTCTCGGGCATGGCGCCCATGAAGCCATCGACCGGGCGGCCGCCGGAAAACGCGAACACGGCGGGAATCGACTGGATGCCGAGCTGGCCGGCGATCTGCGGGTTCTCGTCAATATTGATCTTGATCAGCCGGATGGCGCCGGCCTTCTCGTTGACGACCTTTTCCAGCGCCGGGGTCAGGGCGCGGCAGGGGCCGCACCAGGGCGCCCAGAAATCCACCAGCACGGGGGTATCGAGCGACGCATCGATCACGTCGGCCTTGAAACCAGCGTCGGTGGAATTCTTGATCAATGCCCCGGCGGGCACGGCATTGGCGGCCGGAGCGGCTGCACCATTGAACGGAGTGGACATGCAAAGGGCCTTCTGGGGCTGTGCGGTAACTGTCGGAAGCGATCTTTTGCGCCCCAAAACCCCAGGCTGACAAGTCCCCGATGCGACAAGCTGTCAGGAAGATGACAAGCGACAAGATTATGGGTTGCAATCGAACATCGCATTGGGCATATAGGCGCGCATCGCGGCAGTGCCAAGGCAGTGTGCGGCGAATGGAGTGCGGGTGTAGCTCAGGGGTAGAGCATAACCTTGCCAAGGTTAGGGTCGTGGGTTCGAATCCCATCGCCCGCTCCAACTACCAAGTCCTGGCAAAGGCTTGGTGACAAAGGGTCCTTCGGGACCCTTTTTGTTTTTCCGGGCTGGCAAGCGGGCCGCCCGGCGATAACCATAAAATCAACTTCTCCACACATCCGAACCTGCCCGCGTTAAGGTTTCATAAACCATGCGCAGGAGGTTGGCGTGAGAGTTCCATCCATCGGCTTGCCGCTCGACGAGCGTTTGATCATTCGCGAAGGCTATCGCTGGGCCGAGCGGATGCTGCGCGATTATCAGGACCCGCCCAGCCTTGCCGACAATGTCGCAAAAGCACTGACGGGCGCCCGCCAGGCGATGCTCGCCCTGTATCGGACGCTTATGCGCGGCTGAAGCAGAAGCCCGTCAGGCGATGGCGGCGCGGGCGCGACTCATCTCGGCAGTGCGCGTCAGGATCCAGGCCAGCCCCAATTGCAGGCCGAGGCCGCCTGCCAAAAGCAGGCCATCGACCAGCGGATCGTTCTCCAGCGGCGTCTTGATCGCCTGCAGGGCCATCGACAGCACCGTGCCGAAGGCGAAGACCGGCAGTCCCTGGCGGCCCAGCAACCGGAGCGGCGCGGCCCAGTTGGCGCTGGCGAACTGGCGGATGGCGGTGATCGAGGCCACCACATAAAACAGCGCCAGCGCATGCGACAGGCGCGGCAGGGCCAGGAACGTCTTATCGAACCAGGTGAGGTAAAACGGCAGCCCCGCCTTGCTCATGGCGCTGAGCATGGCCATGCCGGCACTGCCGATCACGGGCAGCTTGACCCAGAACAGCGCGATCACCACCCAGGCCAAGGTCAGCCCGAACAGCAGCTTGGTGCGGGGGAAGAAGCGCTTGCCTTGCTTCATCGCGGCGCCGCAGAGCAGGCCGGTGACGAACAGCAATTGCCAGGACAATGGATTGAAGAACCAGCCGCCCTGGGTCGGATAATTGGGCAGGTTCCACCGGAACTGGCCCGCAAGGGCCCACAGCGCCACCGAGGCGCCGAGCAGCAGCAGTGGCCGCCGGAGCCCGACCCACAGGAACAGCGGCGTCGCCAGCAGCAGCGTGATGTAGAGCGGCAGGATATTGAGATAACCCAGTTGGTGAGTCAGCAGCGGGATGCCGATCCACGTCGCCAGCGGTTCGCTGAACAGGCGCGGCAGGTTATTTTTGGTCAGCACGTCTTGCTGGCCGAACCACAATGCCGCGGCGGCAAAGATGGCAATCGACAGCAGCGTAATGGTCAGGTGCACATAATAGAGATGGCGCGAGCGGGCCCAGACGCGAGCCGTGGCCAGCCAGAACGAGCCGTTGCGAAACCGCGGCGAATAGGCAAGGCCCGCCGCCAGTCCCGACATGAAAACGAAGGCTTCGGCGGCATCGGAAAAGCCGAAATTGCGGCTGGTGAAATTTTCATACACCGTGCCGGGAACATGATTGATGAAGATCATCACCAGCGCCAGGCCACGAAACATGTCGAGCCGCGCATCGCGCTTGGCCGGAATGCCGTCGATATCGACACTCGGTGTGTCGGTCACCAGGTGGGTCCAGCCGGCACCCATGCGCTCCCAGGTACGCGGGATCGCGTCAAGCATTGACTTGCTCGACCACGCGCCGCGCCTCGACCATGATGATGGGCTCGAGCGCGCCCTGGGTGCTCCAGGCCGCCATGATGGTGCGATGCTCGGCAATGACCGGCGATGGCGCCTGCTCGGAGGCGGTGAGGAAGAACCACGGAGCCTTCTTGCCGGCCGCAACGCGCGAACTGACCGAGATCAGCACCGGAGCGAACACTGCCGGCAACATGGCGGGCGCAACCCACAGGGCGATCTTGGGCGCAAATACCAGCGTCGCCAGCATGGTGACGGCGCCGATCAGCATGATCCACCAGCTATTGGCGAAAGAATCGCGCAGGTCGAGGTGGTTTTCCGCGCGCTTGGTGGCGGGCCAGCCGCCATCGAGGCCGAGCAGCACCTGCATGACGGCGCGGCTTTGCAGCATCAGCAGGATCGGCGCCAGGAGCGTGGAAAAGATGATTTCCATCAGCACCGACGAGCCCGCCCGCAGCGTGCCGCCGAAGCGGCGGTTTTCGCGATCGAAGACGCCACGGATCAGGATCAGCAGTTTGGGCAGCACCAGCAGCAGCGCCACGCCGGCGGCCAGCGACCAGACGCCGTCGATAAACAGTTCGGACGCCGGCCGAGCCGCAGGCTCCGGCAACATGGCAGCCAGGATGCTGACCCCCATCAGCACCAGCCACAGGGGCGAAGCCAGATAGGCCATGATGCCCTGCAGGAAGATGAAACGGCTCCACAGCCGCAGGCCGGGCGCGAACATCAGGCGGCGATGCTGCAGGTTGCCCTGGCACCAGCGACGATCGCGCTTGGCATATTCGACCAGATTTTCCGGGCCTTCCTCGAACGAGCCGCCCAGATGGGGATCGAGATGCACCTTCCAGCCGCCCCGCGCCAGCAGCGCCGCCTCGACGTAGTCGTGGCTCAGGATATGGCCGCCATAGGGTGGCTTGCCCGACAGCACCGGCAGGCCGCAATTGGCGGCGAAAGCCGAAACGCGCACGATGGCGTTGTGCCCCCAATAGGGACCCTCATTGCCCTGCAGCACGGAGGCGCCGCGTGAAAAGGCCGGCGACAGATAGGCCGACGAAAATTGCATCGAGCGGCCAAAGAAAGAGCGCGCATTGATGATCTTGGGCAGGGTCTGGAGCAGGCCCAGGTCCGGATCGGCATCCATGCGGCGCGCCATCTCGCCGATAGTGGCGCCTTCCATCAGGCTGTCGGCATCCAGAATCAGCATGTAATCGTAGGCGCCGCCTGAACTCGTGACGAAATCCTCGATATTGCCGGCCTTCTTGCCGATATTCTGCTCGCGGCGGCGATAGAAGATGCGTCCCGCACTCTCGGGTTCGGCCAAAAGTTGCTGGAACCAGACGGCCTCCATGGCGGCCACTTCCAGCGCCGTGGTGTCGCTCAGGATAGCGATGTGAAAACGACTTTCAATGCCCAGGGTGCGCAGGCTGCGGTTCATCGCCGCGACGCGCGCAAAGGTCACCAACGGGTCCTCATTATATATAGGCACCAGAATGGCGGTCAGGCCGCGCGGCAATTGCTGGGCATCGAACGATGATGCACGGTGGCGCACGAAGAGGCCAATAATGCCCGCAGCGCCGCCCCAGACCAGCCAGAAGCCGGACAGCACGACCAGCGCGGTGCGCAGCACATCGAGCGGCGAGATACCCCCGGTGCTGGCAAAACCGAGGAACACATAGCCGCCAAGCAGGCTCAGTACTGCTGCTGCGCCCAAGGCGACACTGCGTGTCAAAAAGGCCCCTGTCATGGCGCGCTCCGGGCGTCAATCATGGCAAAAACAGCGTGCGTCACAGCCAGGGCAATACTGCCAGCATGGTGCGCAGGGTCGCCATCATTGTATGGCGCCGCTCAAGCCGCTGCTTGGGCATGGACATGGGGGCGTTTGGCAGGGCGTTGGCAAAAATCAGGTCTGTGTCGTATTTCATACTTCCGCTCTCCACTGGTAGAGCCAGGTTTCTGTCAATTGCTTGCCGCCCCCGACAAGATAAGCCTTGAGTTCCATGTGCGCCGGTTCCCCGGACGCTTCCACATCGATGACCAGCCGCCAGACGCCGTTGGCGGCGATCTTGGATACGGTGGATGTTTTGATCGTGCCACTGGACACGTTTGCGAGAACGTCCGGTGGCGTCTCGGGGTTCCAGCTCTCCAATTCGCCGCCTTTAAAATCGACGACGAATTTGCGCAAATTATGGGCATTGGTGACGCCCGAGACGCCACCGGCGCCGGCACGGGTCTCAACCACATAGGCGAGCGCCTTGCCATCGGGCACCAGATTGCCCCAGAGCAGCTTGTAGCGGTATTCGCGTTCCTGCCCGGCCTTGACGGGATCGGCCGGCACCCAGAAGGCGACGATATTGTCATCGACTTCCAGCGTGGAGGGCACTTCGATCAGGCGGATATTGCCCTGGCCCCAATCGCCGACCGGTTCGACCCGTGCGGAAGGGCGCAGTTCGTAATGCGCGCCGGCATCCTGATAGGTCTCGAAATCGCGGCCGCGCTGGTCGAGCCCGAAGGCGCGCGGATTGTTTTCCCAGAAATAGGAGTCGCCACGCGCCGCCACGTTGTCGAGTGCGCGCCACATGGTCTCGCCGGTTTCGCGGGTGATCGACAGGCCATTGGTGTCATGCACCTGCGGGCGGTAATCGTCGAAATTATTGCGGTTGGTTTCGGCATAGAGGAACATCGAGGTCAGCGGCGCCACGCCGAGCTGTTCCACGTCATTGCGGAAAAACAGACGGGCGGTCACATCCATGATGGTGGCCTGCTCGCCGTCATTGGCGGGAGTGATCTCGAAGCGATAGGCGCCGGTCACGCTCTGGCTGTCGAGCGCGGCATAGAGCACCAGCGGCGCGCCGGCGGTCGGGCGCTCAAGGTAGAACTCGGAAAAGCGCGGAAATTCCTCGGGGCCTTCGAGCCACGAGTTCAGCAGCAGGCCACGGGCGCTCTGGCCGTAGAGATTGTCGCGGCCCAGGGCGCGGAAATAGCTGGCGCCAAGGAACGAGACCAGCTCGTCGACCTTGTCGGGCGTATTGAGCGGATAGTTGAGGCGGAAGCCCGCGACACCAGGGAAATCCACCTTGGCGGCTTCAGCGCCGAGCGCAGTGTCGTGATATTCGAAATCGGCCGAGGCGAACGAGAACGGGGTGGCTTTGCCATCCGCCAGTTCATAAAGCTTGATCGGCTCGGGGAACAGCCAGCCCAGATGGAAGGCCTGGACCTGGAAGCCGGCATTGAGGTCGGCCCATTTGCCGCGACCGGGCCGATACTGGATTTTGCGATAGGCGTCATAGTCCAGCCCGGCGAACAATTCGGGCATCTTGAAGGTGGCATGCTCATAGGGACCCGCGGCCGTGTCGCGCATGCGCGCGCTCAGATCGTCAAAGCTGAAAGCAAAGCTTTCCGATGCCTCGGACTGGGCAAAACCGGGTCCGGTCAGCGCCGTGGTCGAGAGCAAGGCGAGGCTGGCACCGATGCCTTGCAGGACAAGACGGCGGCTGGGACGTGAAGCGGAAACGGGGAGGGTCAAAACAAGTTACTCAAGACCTGACGCGGACTACCTTTTTCGGCAAAATGGCAACGCGGCAATGGGGTAAAAGTTGTTGCATGGGAGCCATGCAAATTGTGAAGGGCAGCCAATCGCTCCAAATGCCTTGAACTGGAAACGCCCAGCCCTAACAAAATCGATTGAAGACCCTATTCACGGGCCCGTGATTCATCTTTTGGCAATAATATGCGGCGGGAAAACGGCGCCGCGCCGCGTGCGACAAAAAGAGCGCCGACTGGAAGCGGGCGCTCTTTGAAGGCTCGTCAATGGCGGCTTGGGCAGGCGGCTCGGACGATCTGCTCTCAGGCGATCTGCTAAAGCGCTCGTCCCTGGCTTAATCCATCCCACCCACCGCCCTTCCCGCGGACTTGATCCGCGGGCCACCATCAGCAGGGCACAAGCGGGTGAGCGGCCCGCGGGTCAAGCCCGCGGGAAGAACAGCTGTGAGGGCAGAACCGCATGAGATCAGGAAACCGCCTGAGTCTAAATGGCAGCCCCGGCGGCATTGAACAGGTGGATGCGGGCCGGATCGATATAGGCGGTGACCGAGGAACCCAAAGCCGCCTCGCGCTGGCCTTCGAGCACGATGGTCAGCGTCTGCCCGTCGGCGGTGGTGGTATAAAGCAAGGTCTGCCCACCCAGGTTCTCGACCAGATCGACCTTCACGTCGGCCAGCTTGATGCCCTGGCCCTGGGTGATGGTGATGTGCTCGGGACGCACGCCGAAGGTGACGGCATCGCCGCCCTTGCCCGCGACGGCGCGCGGCAGGGTGACGCTGTCGCCCGCGGTCTTGAGGCGCGTGGACGTGGCATCGACGCTTTCGAGCGTGGCGGTGAGGAAGTTCATCTTGGGCGAACCGATGAAGCCCGCGACGAACAGGTTCTTGGGATTGTTGTAGAGCTCCAGCGGCGCGCCGGCCTGCTCGATCACCCCGGCCCGCAACACCACGATCTTGTCCGCCATGGTCATGGCCTCGACCTGATCATGGGTCACGTAGATCATGGTGTTTCCCAGATCGTTGTGCAGCTTGGCGATTTCGACGCGCATCTGCACGCGCAGTTCGGCATCGAGGTTGCTCAAAGGTTCGTCGAACAGGAAAATCTTGGGCTCGCGCACGATGGCACGGCCGATGGCGACGCGCTGGCGCTGGCCGCCCGACAGCTGCTTGGGCTTGCGCTTGAGCAGCGGCACGATCTGCAGGATTTCCGCCGCCCGCGTCACCCGCGCCTCGATTTCGGCCTTGGGCACCCGCGCCGTCTCCAGCCCGAAGGCCAGGTTCTGGTACACATTCATATGCGGATACAAAGCATAGCTCTGGAACACCATGGCGATGCCGCGCTTGGCCGCCGGGATGTCGTTCATGCGCTGGTTGTCGATGACCAGATCGCCGCCGGTGATCGGCTCCAATCCGGCGATCATGCGCAGCAGGGTGGACTTGCCGCAGCCCGAGGGGCCGACGAAGACGGTGAATTCACCCGGCTCGATGGTCAGGTCGATGCCGTGGATAACCTCGATATCGCCATAGGCCTTGACGATCTTGTTGAGCGTGACGCTGGTCGCCATGGCGGTCTCCTAAGTGCGGGCCAAAAACTCGGCAGGCACCCAACTTTTGTATTTGGGATGATCGGCGGCGAGAGGCAGTTGGACGTCCTGATGGGTCGTCGAGGACTGATAGAATGCGGTGACCAGTTCCAGCGCCCGGCGCGAGTCCTTGCTGGTAACAGGCAATTCCGCCTTGCCGGTCAGCGCGTCGTGGAAGCGGGCCATCTGGGTCTGGAAGCGCGAGGGCACATGCACCCAATCCTTGAGCAGCGCGTCGATTTTCGCCTTGGTCTGCGGATTGCGCGGCAGGATCTTCCACACCTTGTCGCCGGGATTATAGGCTTCGTGGTCGCTTTCGAACGTAACGTTCTCGAACGCAAACCGGAGCCTGGTGATTTCATCGGCGGAGCCGAGCGTGGCGGTAAAACTGCCCAATGCGCCGCTTTCGAGTTCGAGCGAGGCGGTAACGCAATCCTCGACTTCGATGTCGTTGACGCGGGTGGCGACACGGCCGAACAGGCGCTTGATGTCGCCCATCAGATAGGTGAACAGGTCGTGCTGATGAATGGCGTGGGTCATCAGCACGCCGCCCAGCTCGGTCGCCCATTTGCCGCGCCACGGCACGGCATAATAATCGGGCCCGCGCGTCCACAGCGTTTCCACGGTGCCCACATAGGGCTTGCCCGCAATGCCGGCATCGATGATGGCCTTGGCCTGCTCGATGCCGTCGCCAAAGCGATACTGGAACACCGGCATCAGCTTGCCCTTGGAAATCTTCTCCTGGGCAATCACGGCATCGACCTGCTCGAGCGAGCCGACCAGCGGCTTTTCGCAGATCACGTGCTTGCCGGCCTGCAGCGCCGCCATCACCATGGGGTAATGCAGCATCGGCGGGGTGCAGATGTCGATGATGTCGATATCGTCCATCGCCAGCACCTCGTCAAAACTGGTGACGCGGCGTTCGATGCCAAATTCATCGGCGATTGGGGTCATGCGCTCGACATTGAGATCGCACAGCACCACGACCTTGAACTTGTCGGGATTGGTGATGTAGCCCTCGACGATATGACTGCGGCCAATGCCGACGCCGATGATCGCGACTGTCTTGATATCGCTCATTGCGCCCACTCCGTGCCGCGTTCCGCCATCTGCTGTGCCGTCAGCGCCAGCTTCATGGCATTGTAGCAGCGCTCCTGCGGCATCGCCGTTTCGGTGCGATTGCGCACGTCGTCGAGGAAGGCCGGGCCGTATGGCAGCACGGTCTTGGAGCAATCGATATGACGCGGGCCTTCCGCGTTGACGATGAACAGATGGTCCTGGCCGGGCTGGCCGGCAATGTCGATATATTTGCGCAGCTCGATATAGCCTTCGGTGCCGAGGATCGTCAGGCGGCCGTCGCCCCAGGTGGGCAGGCCCGACGGCGTGAACCAGTCGACGCGGATATAGCCCGACGTATTGGCGGTCTTGAGATGCACGTCGCCGACATCCTGCAGGCCGGGCTTGTCGGGATTGGCGCGGTTGGCGACGCTGGCCGAGACCACTTCGGCGTCCATGGCACCCGAGAAGAACAGGTACTGTTCGAACTGGTGGCTGCCGATATCGGTGAGGATGCCGCCGTAGCGGGCACGCTCGAAGAACCAGTCGGGGCGCTGGTTGTTGCGAATGGCGTGAGGGCCAAGGCCGACGGTGTTGATCACCTTGCCGATGGCGCCCTGCGCGATCAGGTTGCCGGCTTCGACGGTGGCGCGCACTTCAAAGTGCTCGGAATACATGACGCTATAAATGCGCCCGGTTTCTTTCTGGACCTGCTTGATTTCTTCAAGCTGGGCAAACGTGGTCATGCCGGGCTTGTCGGAGAGCACGTCCTTGCCGTGCTTCATGGCGGCGATGGAAATGGCGGCGCGGTCGCCGGGAATGGCGGCCGTTACGACGATATGGATCGAGCCGTCTTCGAGGATTTCGCGCGGATCGGCGACCCGCTTGGCCTCGGGAAACTTTGCCCCGAACGCGGCGGCGAGATCATCTTCCACGGCGTGAAAGGCAACAAACTGCGCCCCGGCAGTCTTGAGGCAATCCACCTGGCCATAGATATGGCTGTGATTGATGCCGATGGCAGCGAATTTCAGGTCGGTCATGGCTATTGATTTGCCTCAGAAATAGAGCTCGATGTCTCGGCGATTCCTTCTCCCTCGATGGGAGAAGGCACCAACAAATTATCCGGTGCGACTGGACTAGTTATGAAACGATCGCTCACCGCTTCATCCCCGTGGTCGCAATGCCCTCGATCAACAACCGCTGGAAGAACAGGAAGAACAGGAAGATGGGCAGCAGCGACAGGATGGACATGGCGAACAGTCCGCCCCAATCCGATTGCGCGCTGGAGTCCACGAAGGTGCGCAGGCCCAGCATCACCGTATAGGTGCGGATATCGCTGAGATAAATCAGCGGCCCGAAGAAATCGTCCCAGGTCCAGATGAAGGTGAAGATGGCGGCGGTCGCCAGCACCGGGGTCGAGAGCGGCAGCAGGATTTTCCAGTAGATGCGCCAGGGCGAGCAGCCGTCCATCATCGCGGCTTCGTCGAGTTCCTTGGGAATACCGCGGAAGAACTGCACCATGAGGAAAATGAAGAAGCCATCGGCGGCCAGAAACTTCGGCACCACGAGGGGCAGGAACGTGTTCACCCAGCCGAGGTTGTGGAACAGCACATATTGGGGGATCAGGGTCACCTGATAGGGCAGCATCAGGGTCGCCAGCATCATGGCAAACCAGAACCCACGGCCCCAGAACTCCAGCCGGGCAAACGCAAAGGCGGCCAGCGAACAGGTCGCGAGGTTGCCGATGATGGCCAGGATCGCGATAGTGAAGGAGTTGATGAAGAAGGTGCCAAAACCCAGCCGCAAGCCGTTCCAGCCGCGCACATAGGAATCGAGGCTGATCGCGCTCGGCCACAGCGAGGTCGAGGTGAAAATCTCGTTTTCCGGGCGCAGCGATGCCGAGAGCATCCACAGCAGCGGATAGAGCATCAGGATCGAGGCGCCAACCAGCAGCACATGCGCCAGGATCGACAGCAGGCGCTTGCGGGTCTTGACGGCCGCGGTCTGCTTTTCGGTGACAACTGTCAGACGCTGAACATCAGTCGTCATAGTGCACCCAGTATTTGGAGGTGAGGAAGGAGAAGGCGGTGAAGAAGCCAACGATCGCCAACAGGATCCAGGCCAGGGCCGACGCATAGCCCATGCGGAAGAAGCTGAACGCCTCCTGATAGAGGTAGAGCGTATAGAACAGCGTCGAATTGATCGGATTGCCGGTGCCGCCCGAAATGATGAAGGCCGGCGTGAAGCTCTTGAACGCTTCGATGGTCTGGATGATGAAGTTGAAGAACACCACGGGCGTCAGCAGCGGCAGCGTGATCTTCCAGAACTGGCGCCACTTGCTGGCGCCATCGAGACTTGCGGCCTCATACATGTCGACCGGGATCTGGCGCAGGCCAGCCAGGAAAATGATCATCGGCGAGCCGAACTGCCAGACCGACAGCACCACCAGCGTCCACAGCGAATAGTTCGGGTTGGAAATCCAGGCCGGGCCCTTGATGCCGAAGATCGCCAGTGCGTCATTGACCACGCCGTCGCCGGCAAACAATTGCCGCCACAGCACCGCTATGGCCACCGAAGCGCCGAGCAGGCTGGGCAGGTAGAACACCGCGCGATAGAGCGGCAGGCCCTTCATGCCGCGATTGAGCAGCAGCGCCACGCCCAGCGCGAAGGCCAGCTTGAGCGGCACCGAGAACACCACGAAAAACAGGGTGACCCGCATCGAGGTGGAGAATTTCGGATCGGCGGTGAAGATACGCACGTAATTGGCCGGCCCCACCCAGTCGGGCGCGGTCAACAGGTCGAAATTGGTGAAGCTCAGATAGAGCGAGGATATCATGGGCCCGAGCGTCAGCCCGAAAAACCCCAGGAACCACGGCAGCAGGAACAGGTAGCCGCCTGCATTGCGGCTCCAGAGCTGGGACCAGACCGAAGGAGAGACCGCACGCCCCGTTGTCGGAGCGCGATTGGCGTCTTGGATAGAGCGCGCGGTCATCCGGTCAGCTCTTGGCGCGGGCGAGGATTTCGGTGGCCTGCGCGAAGAAGGCCGGGCCGGCGTCCTGCGGGGACTGCTGGCCGAACGCAACTTCCTGGCTCTTGGTCTTGAGCGCGACGCCCACTTCACCGGCATTAGACGGTGGAGATGGCGGCAAGGCACCCAGCAGATCGCCGAGGTTGGACACGAAATTCAGCGCCACCAGGCTCTGCTCGTCGAGCGATGGCTTGATGGCGTCGCGCGTTGAGGCCTTGCACGGAATGCCGCGCTCGACGCCCAGAATGGTGGCGGCGTCGGGATTGGAGATGAAGAAGTCGATGAACTTGGCGCCTTCGGCCTGCTGCTTGGAGCTGGCACCCAGCGAGAAGAACATGGATGGCTTGCGATAATGGCCACCGCCGCTACCCGCCTTGATGCGCGGATAGTTGGTCATGGTCAGCTTGTCCTTGTTCACCGCCTGGAAGGCGATCAACTGGTTGGAATTGGCATAGGTGATCGGCGCCTTGCCCAGGGTGATCATGGTGTTTTCGATGGCGTCGGTCGCGTCGAGCGCCTGGTCGTCGGGCGACACTATAACGTCGGCAGCACGCAGATCGGCCCAGAGCTGGAACCAGTTGGTGATGTCTTCGGCGGTGAAACCGGCCAGACCATCGGCGGTATAAAGCGCCTTGCCCTGCTGGCGCAGCCAGTTTTCGAGGCCCGGCTCGCCGCCCGAATAGTCGCTCCACAGCTTCATGCCGGCGCGCTTGCTGGACGAATTCCACTTTTCGGCCATTGCGGGCAGGTCGGCATAGCTCAGGTCGCGCGTCGGCAGCTCAAGACCGGCTTCTTCGAAAGCGGTGGTGTTGACCATGATTGCCGTCGAATTGGCGCCCAGGCTGATGCCATAGAGCTTGCCATCGACCTTGCCGCCGTCGAGCTGGTCCTTGTCGAAATCGTCGAGGTTGAGGCCGTTGCCGATGAATTCGTCGAGCGGCGCGATGGCGTTGCGCTTGGCGTATTCAACGATATAGCGATAGTCCATCTGGATCACGTCGGGCGAATTGCCGCCGGCGGTCTGGGTGGCGAGCTTGGGCCAGTAATCGGCAAAGGCGAGGAACTCGCCGTCGAATGTCGTGCCCGGATTGGCCTTGGTATAAAGATCGGTCACCCCATAGGTGCGATCGGCGCGGGCCTGGCCGCCCCAGAAGATCAGCCGCATGCGGGTTTCCTGCGACATTGCGGGACCCACGCCGGCAGCAGCGGCGGCGAGCAGCGCGGTGCTGCCCATCAGGAATTGGCGACGGTCGATAGAGATACTCATATAGTTTCCTCCCGGTGAATTTCGCCGTCCAGCAGAGCGGACCGGCACAGTGGCCAGCGACCTCCCCGTCGCTAAATAACCAACTGGTTACAACTTTGGTTCAGTGGGCGCGCTGTGTCAACCCGTCCTGAAGCAATCTTGTATGGAAGTGTAACGCGGTTGGGGGGTGCAGGTAAAGGGGAGCTGTTACGGACTCGTTAACGCCCGGTTCGGGCCAGCAAGAAATCCAGCATGCTGGATGAACATCGGCGTTATTCACGCCGGTTTGGTGCGCAGATAGTCGAGCACCATCTGCACCGCCTGGGCCTCGCGCTCTTGCACCATGGCAAAGCCCGAAAGGTCGCGCCCGAAGATCACCGACAGCGTATTCATGTTGGACACATAGAAATAACCGAGGCCCGCTATGGAGATATAGAGCTGAACCGGATCGACATCGGAGCGAAAAACGCCCGCCGCGCTGCCGCGCTCGACGATCGCCTGTAGTTCCGCCACCAGCGGCGAATGCAGTTGCGGGATGTCCTTGAGCTGCTTGAGAAACCGCGCATTCTGCAAGTTCTCAACCGCCAAAAGCCTTGGAAACCAAGGGTTTGCCAGATAGTGCCGGAATGTGAACCGCACCATGCGCCCCACCGCCTCGACCGGATCGAACTGCCCCAGCGACAGTTCCCGCTCCCCCCGCCGGATTTCGCTATAGGCATCGAACAGCACCGCCGAATACAGCGCCTCCTTGTTCCCCCAGTAGTGATAGAGCAGCCGCTTGTTCGCCTTGGCCCGCGCCGCGATCGCGTCGACCCGGGCGCCGTTGAAGCCCTCGGCGCAAAATTCGTCCCGCGCGGCCTTCAGAATCGCCGCCTTGGTCCGCTCCGGATCGCGGGGGCGCACCGCAGTCTCGGGACCGCGCGGTGCAGTTATCCCCACCGCGTCAGGCTCCGGCAGGCCCAAATTGTCGCGCTCGTCCATGGCGATACGGTGTCCCCTGCTCGCGGTCGAATCTCTTATCCCCTAGCAATCCAACCGCGTCGACGGCAATCCTGGACGCTGGGTTAAGCACGGGTCTTGACGCTCTGCTTGTGTGGAGTGTATCTAAGTAACTAACTAGTTACAAGAAGGGAGACACGCAGTGGCGGAACAACGGCTAGGCCTGATCATGCATGGCGTGACCGGCCGCATGGGCTACAACCAGCACCTGGTGCGCTCGATCCTGGCGATCCGCGACCAGGGCGGCATCGCGCTCGCCAATGGCAACCGACTGGTGATCGACCCGATCATCGTCGGGCGGGATGGCGACAAGATCGAGCAGCTGGCGAAAAAGCACAATATCGCCCGCTGGGGCACCGATATCGATGCGGCTTTGGCCAATCCCGAGGACACAGTGTTTTTCGACGCCGGCACGACGCTGATGCGTGCCTCGCTGCTGGAACGGGCGCTGAACGCCGGCAAGCACGTGTACTGCGAAAAGCCGATTTCCGACGATCTTGACGTCGCGGTGGCGCTGGCCAAGAAAGCCCGCAATTCGGGGCTCAAGCACGGCGTGGTGCAGGACAAGCTGTTCCTGCCGGGCCTGCTCAAGATCAAGATGTTGGCCGATAGCGGCTTTTTCGGCAAGATTTTGTCGGTGCGGGGCGAGTTCGGCTATTGGGTGTTCGAGGGCGATTGGCAGGCTTCGCAGCGCCCGAGCTGGAATTATCGCAAGGGCGATGGCGGCGGCATAATCCTCGACATGCTGTGCCACTGGCGCTACGTGCTCGATAATCTGTTCGGCGAGGTCAAGGCTGTTTCCTGCCTCGGCGCCACCCACATTCCCGAGCGTGTCGACGAAAAAGGCAACCGCTTCACCGCAGATACCGATGATGCGGCCTATGCGACGTTCGAACTTGAAGGCGGCGTGATTGCCCAGATCAATTCGAGCTGGACCACCCGCGTGCGGCGCGACGATCTCGTCACCTTCCATGTCGATGGCACCCATGGCTCGGCCGTCGCGGGCCTCCACAAATGCTGGACCCAGCATCGCGTCAATACGCCCAAGCCGGTGTGGAATCCCGATCAGCCGCAGACGATGAATTTCTTTGCCGACTGGGAAGAAGTGCCGGATAATTGGCCGGCGCAGAACGGCTTCAAGGCGCAATGGGAAATGTTTTTGAAGCACGTCGCCGAAGACGCGCCCTGGCCTTACGGGTTGGAAGCCGGCGCCAAGGGCGTGCAACTGGCGGAACTCGGACTCAAAAGCTGGGCCGAGCGGCGCTGGCTGGATGTGCCGAAGCTGGAGTTTTAAGTGGGGCCAAAAAGGCCCCCTCACCCGGCCCAAGTGGGCCGACCTCTCCCCCAAGGGAGAGGTGTCGCAAGACCAGTCAATGTGCCCTTCTTCACCTCGCCCTTTGGGGGAGAGGTCGGCGCGTAGCGCCGGGTGAGGGGGCCTTTCGGAGGCGCATCATGCCGACCATCAGCCTGCCCAACCCAGACCGTTCCATCAGCGCCTACACTCTGACCGGAACCCCCATCCCGTTCATCAAACACAAGGCGAGCGATTTCAATCGCATCGCCTATGCCGCCGCCCATGTGGTGGCCGATCCGTTGGCCAACAACGACCCCTGGCTCACCCCGGCGATCGACTGGGACACGACGCTGAAATTCCGCCATCGGCTATGGGATCTGGGCCTTGGCGTCGCCGAGGCCATGGATACCGCCCAGCGCGGCATGGGGCTGACCTGGACCGATGCGCAGGAGTTGATCCGTCGCGCCCAGACCGAAGCGCGCACCCGCGACGATGCACTGATCGCCTATGGGGCCGGCACCGATCATTTGGCGCCGGGACCCGAGGTCACCATCGACCAGATTATTCGCGCCTATGAAGAGCAGGTGGGGTTCGTCGAAGGCGAAGGCGGCCGCGTCATCCTTATGGCCAGCCGCGCGCTGGCTGCGGCGGCGAAGTCCCCCGACGACTATGCAAAGGTCTATGGCCGCATCCTGAGCCAGGTGAAGCAGCCGGTGGTGATGCACTGGCTGGGCGAAATGTTCGATCCGGCGCTGGCCGGTTATTGGGGCCATGCGGATCACGACAAGGCCATGGATGTCTGCCTCGACGTGATCGCCGCCAATGAAGACAAGGTCGACGGGATCAAGATTTCCCTGCTCTCGGCGGACAAAGAGATCGCCATGCGCCGGCGGCTGCCGGCTTCGGTCAAAATGTATACCGGCGACGATTTCAATTATGCCGAGCTGATTGCCGGGGACGAGCAAGGCTATTCCCACGCCCTGCTCGGCATTTTCGACGCCATCGCACCGGCGGCATCGGCCGGGCTGGCGGCATTGGGACGCGGCAATAACAACGAGTTCTTCGACCTGCTCGAACCCACCGTACCGCTGAGCCGGCATATTTTTGCGGCACCGACACGGTTCTACAAAACCGGCGTGGTGTTCCTGGCCTATCTCAATGGCTTGCAGGACCACTTTTCGATGATCGGCGGGCAGCAGAGCACGCGCTCAATCCAGCACCTGGCCGAATTGTTCCGGCTGGCCGACAAGGCGCGGGTGCTGGGCGATCCGGATCTGGCCGTGGCCCGCATGAAGGCGGTTCTGGCTGTGCATGGGGTCGTGGCATGACCCAGATTTCGCTCAATCTGGCGACGACGCGCGAAGTCTGGGGTTTTAGGGACGCGGTGGACGGTTGCCTGCGTGCCGGCATTACGGCTATTTCCCCGTGGCGCGATCAGGTCGCGGCCATTGGGTTGGACGAGGCGGCGCGAATCGTTGCGGCCAATAATCTGCGCGTCACGGGCCTCTGCCGCGGTGGCATGTTTCCCGCCGAGACGGCGGAGGGTCGCCAAAAGCAGATCGACGACAATCTGCGCGCCATCGACGAGGCGGCGGCGCTGAATGCCGATTGCCTGGTACTCGTGGTCGGAGGCCTGCCGGGCTCATCCAGGGATATCGTCGGGGCGCGGCAAATGGTGACCGACGGCATCTCGGCGATGCTGCCCCACGCGCAGTCATCGGGCGTAAAAATCGCCATCGAGCCGCTGCATCCGATGTATGCGGCTGACCGTGCCTGTGTGAACACGATCGACCAGGCGCTGGATATTTGCGAATTGCTGGGACCCAATGTGGGCGTCGCGATCGACGTCTATCACGTATGGTGGGACCCATACCTGGCCGCCGCGATTGCCCGCGCCGGACGGCTGAACCGGATTTTTGCGCATCATATCTGCGATTGGCTGGTGCCGACTACCGATATGCTGCTCGACCGCGGCATGATGGGCGATGGCGTCATCGACCTGAAAGCTATCCGCGCCATGATCGAAGCTGCCGGCTACGCCGGCCCGCAGGAGGTGGAGATTTTCTCCAAGGATAATTGGTGGAAGCGGCCGGGCGACGAGGTTTTGGCCGTGATCAAGGAGCGCGTGGCGAGCGTCTGCTGAACGGCGGTTGCAGCGACCACAAAAAGGACCCCCGGGCAAGCCCGAGGGTCCTTTTTCATCTTGCGAAACCGGGTGCTTACGATGCGCGGTTATAGGCCAAGGTCTTGCACAGGACTGCGGCGCGGCAGCCCTGGATATCAACAGTGTCGGGACCAGTCTGGGTGACGGTCGCGTCGGCGCTGATGCCACCGGCGGTCAGCGAACCCTTCCACTCACTGGGACCGGTCTGTTTGGCCTGCATTACCTGCTTGCCCACAAAGGCGAGGTTTTCTTCGGTCGCCGATTCGCCTTTGAGCGTGGTCAGCACGGCGCAAAGGTCAGTGCCGGCATCGCCGCAAAGCGAAAATTTAAACGACGTGCCGTACTCGTCCACAAAGGTGCCGGTCGGACCGGCGGCAGCCGCAGCTGCTGGCGCTTCCGCAGCCGGGGCGGCGGCGTCCTGAGCGTAAGTCGGCAAGGCAGCGGCCGCAAACAGCAGGCCGATAGAGAAGGTCTTGGTGAGGATATGCATGGGATACTCCATTATAACAACGCCCGCCCCACGCAGTCGTTTGATTAGTGACGGAGCCAAACGCGCCTTGCGTCGATGCGGTTGCGTCGGCGCGGCAAACTGTCATCAACGACGGAAGGTTGCGGCGATCTCGATATGGGTGGAGTGGACGAATTGGTCCACCGCAACGAGGTTTTCCAGGCCATAGCCACCGCCGATCAAAATTGCGGCATCACGGGCAAAGGTCTTGGCATCACAGGCGACCATGACGATGGTTTTGACTTTGGACATGGAAAGTTGCTCGACCTGAGCTTGCGCCCCGGCCCTGGGTGGATCGAGGACGACGGCGTCGAATGCATCGAGCTCGTAGCGGGTCAGCGGTTCGCGGAACAGGTCGCGTGGCCTTGCGGTGATTTCGCGCAGGTTCTTGGTGAAGCGGCGCGCCTTGTCGAGCGCCAGGATACCGTGCTTGTCGTTGTCGGCGGCATAGACCGGGCGCGTTTCGGCGAGCCGTAGCGCAAAGGGCCCGACGCCGCAGAACAGGTCGGCCACGGCCTTGGACTTTCCAACGGCCTCGGCGACGTAATCGGCCAGGATGGTTTCGGCGGCTGCGGTGGCCTGCAAAAAACTGCCGATCGGCAATTCGACGCGGGCGCGGCCCATTTCCACGATCGGCGGCTGCGCCTGCAGCACCATTTCGCCGTTAAGGGCCAGCCGGGCCAGCTTGAACCGACCCATCAGGGGCATCAGCCGCTCGGCGCGGGCCTGCTTCTTTTCGGTGCGCACGGCAACGTCGAGCCCGGTCAAGGTCGCGGTGAAGGCAATGTCGGCTTCGCCAATGGCCAGCATGACGGCGCGGGCGATTTCTGGCGCGCGGGACAGGCCAGGCACGAGGATGGGGCAGGCGTCGAGGTCATGCACCTGATGGCTGCGCAGGCGCATATAGCCGGAGCCCTCCTTGCGCGCATGCATGGTGGCGCGGCGCCGGCCATTGCCGGAAGCGTCGACAAAGCGCTCGACCTTGGCGTCGATTCCGGCGAAGTGCAGCGGGGTTTCGATCAGTGCGGTCTTGAACGCCTCGTAGCTGGGACGATCGAGATGCTGCAGCTGGCAACCGCCGCAGGAACCGAAATGCGGGCAGAAGGGCGCGATTCGGTTAGCAGCCGGGGTGCTGATGGAGACCAGCGTCCCGCGATCGCCTTCCGCATCGAGTTCGATGACCTCGCCCGGAAGCGCCAGCGGCACATAGACCTTGCGACCGTCAAGCTCGGCGACGCCCTCGCCCTTTTGGCCCAGACTGGTGATGGTGGCGGTAAAGGTCATGAGGATCCGGGGCTTGCTGAAGGGGTTCAGTAGCCGGATGGGGCCGGTGGGGCAAGGGTGGAGGGCCGCCGGCCGCCGTCAGGCGACCGGGCGGCTCACATATTCCAGCAAGCTCGCTAGCCCCACAAAAGGGATGCCGGCCTGTTCGCTCAGCCCCGACGCGCATGTGGATACGGTCGACACACCAAGCGTACAGGATGCAGGTATGTCCTGCCGGACAAACCGCGTGGCGTGCTCATTCAATTCCGGAATGAACAGCCCCTTGTCACCCGCATAACCGCAGCAGGTGACGGAGGAGAGCACGGCGATTTCGGTGGCGCACGCACGGGCGATGGTTTCGGTGGCGGGCTGCTCCTTGAGGCGCTGGGCCGAGCAATTGTGATGCACGGCGACCACCGGCAGGGGCCGGGTGATGGTGAGGCGCGGCAGGATGTGGCTAACGAGGAATTCGGCGGAGTCCAGCACCGGTGCGGTGCCGGGGAATTCGCGAAGGTGCTTGGCGCAGGTCGACGCATCGGTGACGACGGGCACACCCGCACCGCCGGAAAGCGTATCGAGCTGGGTCTTGAGCGAACTACCGACGCTGGCGGCCTGTTCGGGAAAACCCTTGGACTGGAAGGGCTGGCCGCAGCATTGGCCGTTGAGGTGGTCGGGCATGACGGCGTCGAAGCCGGCGCGCTCCAGCAGAGCCAGCATGGCGTCGGGAACCGAGAGGAGATCATAATCCGTTTTGGGCGCACCGAACATGCGGGTGGCGCAGGACGGAAAATAGACGATACGCGGTCGCCCCGAGAGTGCGATGGGCAGGGGGAAGCCGGTGGTCTTGGCATCCTGGCGATCGACTGGCAGCGTTGGCGCGCCCGGGCCAGGCTTCAGCGCCCTATAGATGCGAGGCACACGCTTGCCGGTGAGGCGGCGGGCGGTTTCGGTGACAGCTTCGACCACGGGAGCGGAAACCACGGACTTGGCCATGTTGGCGAGGCCAACGCCACCGCGCATTGCGCTTTCGATACTGCCTGTATGTTGGGCCGCGAAGCCCGCCACGCTGCGGGCGAAGTCGCCGCGGCGTTCGGTGCGCTGGCCGATGATCATGGTACCGGTTTCGATGCCGACCGGGCAGCGCAGCGAACAGAGATTGCAGGCGGCGCAGGTATCGAGGCCGGCATATTGGAAATCGTCGTCGAGCCGCTTGAGCAAAGCAGGGTCTTCGCCACTGCGGCGCAGGCGCGCGCGTTCGCGCGTGACGGCGATGCGCTGGCGCGGCGACAGGGTCATCTGGTGGCTGGGGCAGGCCGGCTCGCAGAAGCCGCATTCGATGCACATGTCGACCAGGTCATCGGCCAGCGGCATGACCTTGAGATGCTTGATATGGACTTTGTAATCAGCGTTCAGCAGCACGCCGGGATTGAGCAGGTTTTCCGGATCGAACAAGGCCTTGATGCGGTGCATCAGCCCATAGGCCTTGCTCCCCCATTCGGCTTCGACGAAGGGGGCGATGGCGCGGCCGGTGCCGTGTTCGGCCTTGAGGCTGCCGCCGTAGCGGATCGAGACCAGGTCCGACAAGGCCTTGGAGAACATATCGAATTTGTGGGCGGCGTCGGGCTGGGAGAAATCGTCGCTCATCTGGAAATGCAGGTTTCCGGCCAGGGCATGGCCGAAAATGATGGCGTCGTCATAACCGTGATCATCAAGCAGGGCGCGCATGTCGAGCACGAATTCGGCAAGCCGGTCGATCGGCGCGGCGACGTCCTCGGTGAGCATCGAGGTGCCCTTGGGGCGAGCGGCCCCGCCCGAAGCGAAGAAGCCTTTGCGAACATCCCAAAGCGCGTGGGAGCGGTGCTCGTCGGTGGAGAAATCGATGTGGGTGGCGCCTTCGGAGGCCAGGAGCGCAACGGCCTTGGCGACTTCGGCATCGAGCGTCGTGGCGTCGGGCGCGGTGACGTCGATGAGCACGGCGGGAGAATTGTCGGTGAGGTAGGGGCGCAGCGGCGCAAGCGGTTCGAGGTGTTCCACCGTGGCCAGGGCGCGGCGCTCGATATATTCGGCGGCGGTGACGCCGGTGGTGACGTGAACGCCGTTATTGGCCAGCTTGATGATGGCGCGACCGGCCGATTGCGGATCGGGGAATGGCACCAGGGCCGTCGACTTGAACGGATGCTCGGGAACCGTGTTGTAGGTGACCTCGGAGACAAAGCCGAGCGTGCCTTCCGAGCCGACCATGAGGTGGATCAGGATATCGAGCGGGTCATGATAATCGACCAGCGCGTTGAGCGAATAGCCGACGGTGTTCTTGATTTTGTACTTTTTGCGGATGAGCGCGACGAGGTCCGGATCGGCCATCACTTCATGGTGCAGGGCATGGAGGCCGTCGAGCATGGCGGCGTGGCTGGCGCGGAAATCTGCGCGCGAGGCTTCGTCGCCACTGTCCAGCATGGTGCCGTCGGTGAGGACGATGCGCAGGCGGGCCATGGTGTGATAGGTGTTCTGCGCGACGCCACAGCACATGCCGGACGAATTGTTGTTGACCACGCCGCCGATCTTGCAAGTGGCCTGGCTCGCGGGATCGGGGCCGATCTTGCGATCGAATTTTTTGAGCGCCGCATTGGCATTGGCGACGATGATGGCTGGCCCCAGCGTGATCTGGTCGGCGCCGGGATGGATGCGCATGGTGCGCCAGCCATCGCCGAGCACGGCGAGGACGCCATCGGTGACAGCCTGGCCCGACAAGGACGTGCCGGCGGCGCGGAAGGTGATCGGCAGCTTTTCGGCACGGGCAGCGGCCATGACGGCGCGCACATCGTCCTCGGAATTGATGAACACCACCGCGGCGGGAATTAAGCGGTAGGATGACGCATCGCCGGACCACGCATAGGTCATCAGCGGGTCGGTCATCATCTTATTGGCGGTGATAGTGCCCTTCAGCCGGGCGACGAGACGCTCCCCTGCGGCCTGGCGGTCGAGCGGTTGCGGAGAGACTGGGGAAAGGGTGGCTTGCTGCATGGCGGGGAGACTAACATGTTAGTTGGGGGCAGCGAAATGGGTTTGTGGAGGTTTTGTGTTTTTGGGTGTGGTTGGGCACTGGGTTCTGGGCGCAGCGAGGACTGCCTACCTTAGGGAGGGATGGGGGTGCTGTGGGTCGAGCGAACTCGTCGCCATCGGATTGCGGAGCTGCCGACACCCCCACCCTGACCCTCGGGAGGGGACGATGGAGCCGATGGTGCGGTGGTCGTGAGGGAAACCTACAGCCCGATCATATCCAACGGTGGGCCGGGGAATTTGGAGAATTCGGCCAGCTTGGCCTTGTCGCCCAAAAGTTCGCTGACGGCGCGAGCGGCCTGGTCCATGGCGGAATGGGCATAGGCGTAGGCGCCGGCATCGGAATTGGCGATGGCGATGCGGCCCCAGCCCTTGCGCGAGGCCTCGATGGGCAGCGGGCCATCGGGCCAGAACTGGTCCCAGGGGCGCATATATTCGAGGGCGTAGCCGTGGCTCCAGCGATTGCAGGTGATAGCCTCGATATCGGTAGCGGCGTCGAAACCACCCGCCTTTAGGGCGCGATCCAGCATGTCGCGGATTTCGAATTCCATCTGCTCGAAGGTCAGGTCCATCAGGGCATAGCGGCCGGCTGTGGCCTGGTCGCGGGCGCCCATACTCGGATCGGGCGTGACGACGACCTTGGAGATATGCAGCAGCACCGGGTCATCGGGCTTATCGGCGAAAGCGTAATCGCCCATGGTCACCGGCATGTCGATATTGGCGCCATCCCAGAAGCCTGAGGGGCATTCGAAGCTATCGATGCCCAGCTTGGCGAAGGCCTGCCAGTTCTTGAGCTGCACATTGGTATAGATCAGCGGCACCTTGACCTGGTCGTTGAGGGCCTCGACCTGTGCGGGCGGCAATTCGCTGGTGATGTGGGGAATGACGCGGTGCCAGCAGGCCAAAACCACATTGGCGCCGGTGACGGTTTTGAGCCCGCCGTTTTCGACATAGGTCAGGATGACATTGGTGGCGTCGCTGGGCGGGCCATCATGGGCGACGCGGACCACCGAGGCGTTGAGGCGCAGGCGGGTGGTGTTTTCCGGGCTGTCGAGGACGCCGTAATTGACCTGCGCGGTCACGAGGTCTTCCATCGTGGTGCCGGGCACGGCATCGGGGATGAGGGCGCGGACCAAAGCACGGACGACGCCGGCATTGCCGTCGGGGAAATGATAGATGTAGTCGTCTGGATCGGTCAGCACGAGGCGACCGGAGGGGCTCATGGTCTTGTAGGGCACTTCGCCCAGGTCCATGCCGTCGAAACCCGGATTGCCATTGCCCCAGGCATCGAGCGCCGTGGTGGCCTCGACGCCGACGCCGAAATAGGCGCCGGTACTGGCCTGAAAATAGGCGATAAGTTGGGAATCGTAGCCGCAGGTCTTGGTCAGGAAATCCGCATAGGTGGTCTTGGACAGGATTTCGAATTTTTCCTGGCGCGATTTGCCCGGGAGATAATCGGGTGGGGAATCGATCAGCTCGACGAGGTTGGTCTTGGCGGTGTCGTTGAGCGGGGTCTGGCGCACCCAATCGGCGGCCAGTTCGGTGGTTTTGACCAGGGTATCGGTGCCGAACACTTCCTTGCGGAAGAACACCGATTCGCCGAGGTCGCGATCCTCGGACCAGGACTGGTCGTAATAGTCGCTGAATTTTTCGGTCTTGATGCCGATATCGACCAGCAGTTGTTTGACCAGCGGGGAAAAATAGCTCGGCGTCTGCAGCGATTCCGAGCCGCCATAGCCGATCAGCTTTTTGCCATTGGAGGCGGTGAATTCGTTGCGGCGAGCATGGCCGCCGAAGTCGTCGTTGTTTTCGAGGATGAGAATTTTGGCATCGGGCTGCTGCTGGCGCCAGAGGACCGCGGCGGCGAGGCCCGAAATGCCGCCGCCGACCACGACGAGATCGTAGTGCTCGCCAGAATTTTCGGGCTTGGGGGCCGTGTCCCAGAAGGTGCCGTCGCGCACGGCATGCATGATCTCCATGGCCTTGGGGCTATGGCCGCGCAGGCCGGTCAGCGCTGGTGGATAGGGAACCGGCATAATGGCGTGGGCGATGCCGGGCATAAGCGTGGTGGCGGCCGCGCCGGCGACGGTGAGGGCGACGCCGTTGAGAAAATCACGGCGGGTGATGGGGCGATCCATGCCCAGCGCCTTGGCGCGATCCGAAAGGCTCATGCGGCTTCTCCCTCAACGAGTTGCCAGTGGCAAGGTGGGGAGCATGGCGGGAAATTTTGGGGGTGGCAATGCGGGAGGGAGACGCCGAGTGTGGGGCGGTATTTTGGGGGGGTCTGCGGCCGTTCGTGAATGCGGGACTCGTCCGCCTCCCTCCCCCTTGAGGGGAGGGATTGAGGGTGGGGGTGTCGAGGCCTCAAGGAATACCGAGTTCGCGGTGGGCTCGACCCCCACCCTAGCCCTCCCCTCAAGGGGGAGGGGACCGATCGAGTGCTTGGGCGCTTTAGATATCCACGTCGTCTTCGCGTGGGGTGTCGGCGAGACCGTTGATCTCCGCCGCCGCCTTGCGCAAAATCTCGGCCAACCGGCGCTGCACGTCTTCGCTCTTGCCGCTGGCGGTCTTGATGGCGGCTTTGAGATCACGACGGGCGTCGTTCACTTCGGGCAGCACGTCGGCCATGTCGCGATCGGGGCCGAAGGGCCAGCCGGGTCCGGGGCCATGACGATGGCCGGGACCGCCACGACCGGGACCGCCGGGCTCGCTTTCACCGCGGTTGAACGGCCAGTCGCTTTTGGCGAACTCGCGGAAGCGGTTCATCTGTTCGCCCGCTTTCGCCAGAAAGCTCAGGGTCGATTCGATGGCTTCGCGATTGTCGGCCAGATGGGCGCGGCCCTCGTCGGTGATGGTATAGAGCTTTTTATTGCCATCGACTTGGCTCGTGACGTAGCCGGCCTCTTCGAGATAGGTCAGCGCCGGATAGACGATGCCGGGGCTGGGTGAGTAAAAGCCCACCGATTGCTCCTCGATCGCCTTGATCAGGTCATAGCCGTGGCGTGGCTGCTGCTCGATCAGATAGAGCGCGACCAGGCGCAGGTCGCCCGAGGCGAGCATGCGGCCGATGCGGAAATTGCCGCCCATATTGCCAAAGCCCTCGCCATCGCCGCCGCCCTGCGCGAAGCGGCCCCAGCCACGGCGGGCCATGGCTTCAAGCCGGCGCCAATTGGGTTCTCCGTCTCTGAAATATTGTCCCATGATGGGTCTCCGATATATCTTGGTTGCGTTGACGCTCAAGGTGGGCGCCCGATTTGGCGATTTCAAGATATATCTTACGATTGTTTTTAGATGACGCGCAGACGCAAAAAGAAACCCCCGGGCAAGGCCCGGGGGTTTTAACAGAACCGAGTTCGGCAGAGCCGCCTAGATCTCGCTGTGGCTGGCTTCGACGCGGTCGAACTGGCCGTGCTTGCGGAAGCGCCACATATAGGTGGGCAGGATAGTGTCCATCGCGGTGGGCGTGATGCCGAAAGCGACGAGGGTGCGCTTGTCGCGCATCGCGGCTTCGGAGACGACGTTGTCGGTGCCGAGCAGTTCGACCTGATCGGCCGTGATCAGCGGCTTGAACGGCAGGATGGCGAGGGGCAGCGCCAGCAGGCGCGCAACCGCCGATGGCAATGGCAGCAGCGCCGGGGTGCGGCCGGCTTCGCGCAGGATGCGGGTCAGCAGCTCTTTGTGGGTTTCGATTTCGGGGCCGCCCAGCTCGTAAATGCGGCCGGTCTTGACCTGGCCCAGCGCCGCCATGGCCAGCGCCTCGGCGACATCGCCCACATAGACCGGCTGAAAGCGCGTACCGCCCGAAATCAGCGGCATGATCGGCAGCATGCGGGCGAGGCCACCCATCATGTTGAAGAAGCCGTCATCACGGCCGAACATCAGCGAGGGGCGCAGGATCACGGCCTGCGGGAAGGCCGCGAGCACCGCCGCTTCGCCGGCCAGCTTGGACTGGGCGTAAAGACTGTTGGTGGCGGTATCGACGCCGAGGGCGGACATGTGCACCAGCGAAGTGACCCTGGCATCGCGCGCGGCGGCGGCGACGTTGGCCGCGCCCTCGGTGTTGATCGCGGAAAACTTCTGCGCACCGCGCTCGAAGCCGATGGCCACCAGGTTGATGACGATATCGGCGCCTTTGACGGCGCGCTGAACCGAGGCCAGATTGCGCACATTGGCCTGGATGGGCAGGATCTGGCCGACCGTGCCCAGCGTCTTGGTGTGACCGGCGAGATCGGGCCGGCGGGTGGCGACGCGAATGCGATAGCCCTGACGGGCCAGCACCTGGATCACCTGCGTACCCACGAACCCGGCGCCGCCAAAAATGGTGACGAGTTGCGGTTCAAAACGATCCATGACGAGGCTCCGGCAGGCGCAAGGGGTTGGCCTGCTTCTAGCGCAAGGGCGGGCGGGCTGTCGAGGGCCGCGGCGGAATTGGGGCTTGACTCATTGGCTCGTTTGTTCTTGTTTTGTTCGAACAACACAGGAGCAGGCCATGGCCGAAGCAAGGATTTATCACGGGCAATGCCATTGCGGCGCGGTGCGTTACACCGCCCATACCGAACTGAGTGGGTTGATGGATTGCAACTGCTCGCGCTGCCGGCGGCTGGGCTGGATTTTGAAATCGGTGCCGGCGGCGGAGTTTACCCTGCTCAGCGGGGCGGACAGTTTGAGCGAATACCGCTTCAACACCGACAAGATCGAGCATTTGTTCTGCAGCACCTGCGGCATCGAATCATTTGCGCGCGGGAAGGATCGGGCCGGCAATGATCTCGTCATGATCAACGTCAATTGCCTCGACGACGCGCCGCCGATCGACCGCACAAGCATCGCGCACTGGGACGGCGCCAATGCCTGAGCGGGCTGGCGTCACCCCCCGACACATAGCGCGCGAAAGCGTGTTGACATCGGCGCCGGGGCAACCTAGTTACACCGCGCTTGCCCAGATGGCGGAATTGGTAGACGCGCACGGTTCAGGTCCGTGTACCGCAAGGTGTGGAGGTTCGAGTCCTCTTCTGGGCACCAATATCTTGAACTGCAAAGTTCATTCAGTACGCCGACCGTGCAACTCGCCCGGTCGGCGTTCTGGTTTTCGGGCGATGATGTGCCTTCGGGCCTGCGTCACACCAGCGTGCTCCCGCCTTTCCAACGCCTTCATGCTGTGCCATCACGGTTCAAACGCAACACCGAGACCGACATGGCTATCAGACTGCATCGCGGGGACTTGCCGAACCTTCATAATTATACCGGTCGGGAAGTGGCGATCGATACCGAGACCATGGGGCTGCATCCGCATCGCGACCGGTTGTGTGTGATCCAGCTGTCGCCGGGCGATGGCAGCGCCGATGTGGTGCAATTGCCACAGGGCATCAACGAGGCGCCCAACCTGGTCAAGCTGTTGACCGATCCCGATGTGACCAAGATTTTCCACTATGCGCGCTTCGACGTGGCGGCGCTGCAGAACCGTTTTGGCGTGGTGACGGGGCCGGTCTATTGCACCAAGATCGCATCCAAGCTGGTGCGCACCTATACGGACCGGCACGGGCTCAAGGACATTGTGCGCGAACTGCTCAATATCGATCTCTCCAAGCAGCAGCAGAGTTCGGACTGGGGCGCCGAGAAAATATCCGACGCGCAGCTCGAGTATGCGGCTTCCGACGTGCTCTACCTGCATGACCTCAAGCGCCATCTCGACCGCATGCTGAAGCGTGAAAACCGCATGGAGATCGCGCAGCAATGCTTCACCTTCCTCAAGACGCGGTGCGAACTGGACCTGTTGGGCTGGGATGAGACAGATATTTTCGCCCATAGCTGAGTGTTCATGAACACGCACGCCGATACTGGCCCCCGCCTGCGGACCTATCAGCGCCTCGTGCTGCGCAACCGGGTCGTGGGGGTGCTGCGCATTGCGGTGCCGCTGCTGGGCGTGGTGGTGCTGGTGCTGCTGGTGGGGCAGATCTATCTGTCGAGCCTGGGCAGCCGGTTCGGCGTGGGGCAGATTTCGGTGACGCGCGACCGGGTCACCATCGATGCGCCGCAATATTCGGGCGTGCTCGATGACGGCTCGGTCTATCGCGTATCGGCCACGCGGGCCGCCGCGGCTCTGAACGCCACCGACGTGATGGATTTGAGCACTGCCAGCATCAATGTCGTGCGCACCGACGGGGTGACCATGGATTTGAGCGCCAACATGGCGCGCCTGGACACGACGCGGGAGCTGGTGATCATTGAGGGCGACACGCATGTGGTGGAAAGCACGGGAACCACCAGCACGTTCGCCAATTCAGTCTTCGACTGGCAGAAGCAGGAGCTGACCGGCAAGGGGCCGGTGGTTGTGGACTATGCCGATGGCACCCATCTGGTGGCCAAGGGTCTGCGCTATAATGCCAAGACTGCGGTCTGGACTTTCACCGCCGCGACAGTCACCCTGCCCGATACGCCCGGAGCCAAAGCACCATGAGCCTGTTATCCAAAGTGTTCGGCGTCGGATTGAGCCTGGCTCTGGCGAGCCATGCGGTGGCGGCCGACAAGGTGCAGATCACCGCCGACACCTTCACGGTGACCGAGACCAGCCATGAGGCGGTGTTCACCGGCAATGTGGTGGTCAACCATCCCGCCGTTCTGGTGCATGCCGACAAGGTGGTGGCCACCTATGGGGAGGGCGGCACGACCGACATCAAGACCTTTGTGGCCACGGGCCATGTGGAGCTGAAGACCAGCGACCAGAACGCTACCGGCGAGAAGGCCGTGTTCACGCCGAGCGACCAGTTATTGCGCCTGACCGGCAATGTGCTAGTGACCAATTCCGGCGGCACGGTGGGCGCGGGCGAGCTGGTGGTGAACATGGCGACCAACGTGTCGACCTTTACGGGCGGCGACAGCGGCAAGCGGGTGACCGGGGTGTTCACCTCGCAATGACCGATAGCGTCAGCAAGGCCAGGATCGACCAGACCGGGTGGCTCGTGGCACATAGCCTGGCCAAGAGTTTTGGCAAGCGCGCCGTGGTGCGCGACGTGTCGATCGCGGTGCGGCGCGGGGAGGCCGTTGGTCTGTTGGGCCCCAATGGCGCCGGCAAGACCACGGTGTTCACCATGATCATGGGGCTGGTGAAACCCGATAGCGGCAGTATCAACCTCGATGGGCGAGCGATCACGCATCTGCCGCTGTTCCAGCGCGGGCGGCTGGGCATCGGCTATCTGCCACAGGAACCTTCGATTTTTCGCGGCATGACGGTGCGCGGCAATATCATGGCGGTGCTGGAAAGCCATGTGCGCAGCAAGGCCGACCGCAAGGCGCGGCTGGAATCGCTGCTCGATGAATTTTCCATCAGCCACCTGGCCAGCGCCAATGCGCTGGCGCTGTCGGGCGGCGAGCGGCGGCGCGTGGAAATTGCCCGGGCACTGGCGGCGGACCCGGTGTTCATGCTGCTGGACGAGCCGTTTGCGGGCGTCGATCCGATCGCGGTGGCCGAGGTCAAGGGGCTGGTCAAGCAGTTGACGCGGCGCGGCATCGGCGTGCTGGTGACCGATCATGCAGTACGCGAGACGCTGGGACTGGTCGACCGGGCCTATGTGATCCATGGCGGCAAGGTGATGATCCAGGGCAAGCCCGAGACCATCAGCGCCGATCCGGATGCGCGGCGGGTGTATCTGGGTGAGAATTTCGAGATTTAGGGGGGCGTTGGGCGCAACAGTGCCCTGCCCTGCCATCCTGCCCTGCTTAAAGATCTGGCTGCCGCCCCCTGATTCCGCCCCCACCCACCGCCTTCCCGCGGACTTGATCCGCGGGCCGCCCTCAACACCGCATGCGCGACGAGAGGCCCGCGGATCAAGTCCGCGGGAAGAACGGCGGGTTGGAGGGACTATGCCGACCGATGGCGCAGCGCCTCCACCGCGGCGTGAGGAACACCGGCGACACAGCTAGCCGGCACCAACCCACTTGGCACGGAACTTGCCCTCGCGCTTGCCCCTCGCGCCGAATTGAGTCATGGTCCGGCCGGGAAGTGGCTGGCAACGGCCAAAAGTTTTGCCTCAGGGACCATTCATTCATGGCGCTTTCGCCGCGGCTGGAGTTTCGCCAGGCCCAAAGCCTGACGCTGACGCCGCAGTTGATGCAGTCGATCCGGCTGCTGCAACTGAGCCACCTCGAACTCAACGATTTCGTCGATGCCGAGCTGCTGCGCAACCCGCTGCTGGAGCGCGAGGATGGCGGCGATGCCGACACTGACGCGCCCGAAGCGCCGGAGCGCGCACCCGAGGGCCAATCCTACGAAGACACGGTAGAGCATGGCGACCGCATCCAGAGCGCCGACACGATCGCCGATGGCTATGATACGTCCGTCGAGAATGTCTTTCCCGACCAGCCGGGGCAGGACCAGCTCAATCCGCAGAGCCGGCTCGACCGCAATGGCGCCAGCGAAGGCGGGGAAGCCCCCGATATCGACCAGTTCGTCGCGGCCCGGCCGCGTCTCAGCGATCATCTGGAAAACCAGACCAACATGATCCTGCGCACGCCGGCCGACCGGCTGATCGCGCGCTACCTGATCGATAATCTCAACGAGGCCGGGTATCTCGCCGTCGAGCCGCAGGCGATTGCCGACCAGCTCGGGGCCGAGCTGGCCGATGTCGAGGCGGTGTTGCAGGCGGTGCAGGGCTGCGATCCGCTGGGGGTGTTCGCGCGTTCGGTCAAGGAATGCCTCGCCATGCAGTTGCGCGAGAAGGATCGGCTCGATCCAATCATGATGCGGCTGCTGGATAATCTTGAAATGCTGGCGGACCACAATATGCCGGCGCTGATGCGCGCGGTGGGCTGCGACCGAGAAGACATCAATGAAATGCTGGCCGAACTGCGCCAGCTCGACCCCAAGCCGGGGCGCGCCTTCGATGTGGGGCCAGTGGAGGCTGTAGTGCCCGATGTGTTCGTGCGCCCGGGCCCGGCGGGCGACTGGCAGATCGAGCTGAATACCGAAGTGCTGCCCAAGGTTCTGGTCAACCGCGTCTACTATGCGACGGTGACCAAGAAGGCCCGTGACAGCGGCGAGAAGGCCTTCCTCAGCGACTGCCTGCAGACGGCGAACTGGCTGACCAAGAGTCTCGACCAGCGGGCGCAGACCATTTTGAAGGTGGCGGCCGAAATCGTGCGGCAACAGGACGGGTTCCTACTGCATGGCATTGCCCATTTGCGGCCGATGACACTGAAAATGGTGGCCGAAACCATCGAAATGCACGAATCGACGGTCAGCCGGGTGACCTCCAACAAATACCTGTCGACGCCGCGCGGGCTGTTCGAGATGAAATACTTCTTCACCACCGCAATTGCCTCCAGCGATGGCGGGGTGGATCATTCGGCCGAGGCGGTGCGCCATCGCATTCGCCAGTTGATCGACGCCGAGGCGCTGAGCGATGTGCTGAGCGACGATACCATCGCCGAAGTGCTCAAGCGCGAACAGGGAATCGATGTGGCGCGCCGCACCGTGGCAAAATATCGCGAGGGCATGAATATCCCCTCATCGGTGATCCGGCGGCGGCAGAAGAAGAATCTGGAGCAGGTGGGATAGCGAGGTGCTCGCCCGTCCCGATTTTGATGCGTTGTGCCGCTACAACCACGACGTCATTCTCGCGAAAGCGGGAACCTATTCGTAGAGCGGCTGGCAAAAAGAGTGGGTTCCCGCTTTCGCGGGAATGACGCCGAGTTCTGATTTTAGGCATCAAAAGACAGAGCGAGGCACTGTCCGCTTTCGAACGGAAAGCTAAAGCGCTTCCATCAACGTGTCACGCTTTTAAACGAACTCTTGCGGGGTGATGCGCATTGCCTCCCTTAGCCGAGCGGGTCTAGCATCGGGGGAGCGGCACACCCATATCCAGGAGGTATGAGCGTGACGTGATCCCGAAGGGCGGGAATCCGGCTTTCGGCTACTCAAGCGTCGGTTTTCGACGATAAAAACAGCGAAAGAGGAACCCATGACCTTACGAGTTTCCGGCAAGAACATGGATGTTGGCGATACCTTGCGCAGCAAGGCGGAGGATCATTTTGACGCCGTCGTCGCCAAGTATTTCGATGGCGGCTATGACGGGCATCTGACCTTGACCCCTGATGGCATTGGCTTTCGGGCCGATTGCATCGTGCATCTCGACAGCGGTGCCATGCTGCAATCGAGCGCCCAGGGCGGGGATGCGACCTCGGCCTATGAGGTGATGGCGCTCAACATCGAAAAGCGGCTGCGCCGCTACAAGCGGAAACTCAAGACCCATGGCAAGGGCATCAAGGCCAATGGCGACGACACGCTGGCCCAATATACCGTGCTGGGCGCGTCCGACGAGATGGACGAGTTGGATGAAGACTATGCGCCGCCGGTGATTGCCGAGACCACCAAAAACCTGCGTTCGCTCAGCGTGGGCGAAGCGGTGATGGAACTCGACCTAACACAATCCGGTGTAGTGGTGTTCCGCCATGCTGGACATGGCGGGCTGAATGTGGTCTACCGCCGCTCCGATGGCAATATAGGCTGGATTGATCCGGCTCTGGGGGCAAATTAGGTCCCCCACCAGTACAGACCAGAAGAACTATTGCGGGACTGAATTCATGGAATTGGCCGATATCCTGGCTGAGCGTGCCGTGCTGACTTGCACGGGCGTCAAAACCAAGCGCCAACTGTTCGAACAACTGGCCAACAAGGCTGCTGAACTCACCGGACGCTCCAAGACGGAACTCTTCGAGGCTATCGAAAGCCGCGAGGAACTTGGCTCGACTGGCTTGGGCAATGGCATTGCGATACCCCACGGCAAGGTGGCGGGGCTCAACCGGGTGTGCGCCGTGTTTGCACGGCTGGACGAGGCCATCGAATTCGACGCGCTCGACGACCTGCCCGTCGATATCGTGATGATGCTGCTGGCCCCCACCGGGGCCGGCGCCGATCATCTCAAGGCCCTGTCGCGCGTGGCGCGCGTGCTGCGCAACGAGCATACGCTGGACGAGTTGCGCCGGCTTGAATCGTGCGACGCGATCTATGGTGTGCTTACGGCACCGATGGCGTCGACTTACGCGGCGTAGGCTAGTTCGATATGCAAAAATGCAAAACCCTCGGGAAGCCCGAGGGTTTTTTGTTTCAGGCTCTCGCTCTTTCCCACCTACTGCCCTTCCCGCGGACTTGATCCGCGGGCCGCTCGCCGCACATTCGAAAGCTGGTGTTTGTCGTTGGAGACCCGCGGATCAAGTCCGCGGGCAGAACGGTGGGAGTGGAGCGTATTGGGGCGCTAAGGCGCTACGAAAATTCAGTGCAGCGTTGCCAGGCCCAGCTTCTTGTCGCCGAGCCAGTCGGTGACCGCGTCTTCGGTGTCGGTGACCAGCAGCGGGGTTCCGTCGGCGGACATGACCAGCTGATAGAGCCCACCGGTGTCGAATTGAGCGTCGGTAATCATGGCCGACAGCGCATCGCCGCCGATGGCGCGCACATAGGCCACGGCGTTGCCGCCAAGAGCAGCAAACTGGGCGCTCGTCAGATCCTTGAGCGGATGGATAACGTCACCGACATTGGCCTCGTCATTGCGTTTTTCATACATTTTCAGGCCCTTTCCTCATAATGAGCGAATTTCTACACGGCGGGCGACCTTCAGCGCTTGCGGGCGCTCCAATGCAACAACGAGCATACCATGCCCTAAAGTTGCATCTTTGACGATCATCCCATCAGCCAGGAGGAACGAGCGCTGGAATTGCCGCGCCGCGATACCGCGATGCAGGTACTCCTTGCCGGGTTCATCCTTCTGGCGGCCACGCACCATGATCTGGTTATCCTCGGCCATGACTTCGAGCTCGTTGGCGGCAAAGCCCGCCACCGCGATCGAGACCAGGAATTTCTCCGTGCCGTCGGGCAGGACGGTCCGTTCGATATTATAGGGCGGGTAGCCATCGGCCGATTTTGCCAGCCGATCGACCCGCTCTTCGAACGCATCGAAGCCCAATAGGAACGGGGCAGAGAACACAGAAATACGCGACATCAGGGGCGTCCTTGATAGCAAGCAACGTCTGGGCCGGACCCATAACAAGTGGCATCCGGCGCCCAAGGAAGAATATGGGGAAGCGTGCGGTGGGTTCAAGTGCGGGGTGGGAGTGAGCTGGTGCTTGGGCCACCCCCCACCTAGCCTGCCCTGGGAGGGGGGGACGACGGCGCCACTCTCGGGAACTTGATCCAGTTCAACACACCGGCAGGCTCCTTCCCCTGTCAGGGGGGCTGGGTAGGGGTAATCTTCTGCCTAGATCGGCAGGCCTGACAGCAGGCGCGGCCCGTTGGAGCCCAGACCGGCGGCGGCGCGGATCATGGCGGATTTGACCGGCTCGGCGCGATCCACCAGGCCCAGCCCGAAATCGCGCAATGCCCGCACCGGGGCGATTTCGTTGGAGAACAGGCGGTTCATGGTGTCGGTGACCATGGCCATGGCGGAGGTGTCGAGGCGGCGCCAGCTTTGGTAGCGCGCCAGCACGTCATCGCTGCCGTGGTCGAGACCGAGGCGGAGGGCTTCGACGACGACTTCGGCCAGGGCAGCGACGTCCTTGAGGCCCAGGTTCAGGCCCTGGCCCGCGATGGGGTGCACGACGTGGACGGCGTCGCCCACCAGGGCCAGGCGGGGGGCGACGAACTCGCGGGCAATCCGCATGTGGAGCGGGAAGGCCTGCAGTTTGTCTTCGGCGATGACGGCGCCCAGCGTCGAACCCATGACCGATTCGATGGTGGCGTTGAGTTCGTCCGGGCCCATGGCGAGGAATTTAGGGGCGTCGACGCTGGCCTCGGTCCACACCAGGGAGGATCGGTTGCCCTTGAGCGGCAGGCTGGCAAAGGGGCCGGCGGGCCGGAAGTGTTCGTAGGCGGCGCCATCATGGGAGAGCTCGTGACTGATCGTCGTCACCAAGCCGGACTGCTTGTAGTCATGGGCGACCACGGTGATGCCGGCCATGGTGCGCAGTTTTGACTGGCCGCCATCGGCGCCGACGACCAGCGGCGCGCCAAGCAGGCGTCCATCGGCCAGCGTCAGCACGCCCGCAATGCCGTCGGCGGCAAAGTGCTCGATTTCGGCGGGGGCGATCACTGTGATGCTGGGGGCGGCGGCATCGAGCAACACCTGCCCCATGACGCTATTGGGCACCATATGGGCAAAGGGCTCGCCCGGCGCGACATCGCCCGCAAAGCTGAGGAACAGTGGCCGCGACAGGTCGCCGGTGCCCGAATCGGTGATGCGCATCGCCGTGATGGGTTGGGCGGCCTCCGCCATGGAGGACCAGACGCCCAGCGCCTCGAATACCCGGCGCACGCCGGCCGCAACGGCCGAGGCGCGGTTGTCGCGGGGCACTGCCAATGGGCGCCGGTCGACCAGGCCAATGCGAATACCGCGCGCGGAACGGGCCAGCGCCAAAGCCAGGGTCAGGCCCACCGGCCCGCCACCCACGATCAGCACATCGAACCGCTCGTTCCGCATGGTCATTCGCCTCGTTTGAATACCACAGTTTCGCCGCCCCGGCGGGGCGATGCAAGGCGCGTCAGCGTCGCGGGCAGCGTGCCGCAATATTGCCCAAATCGCGCCAGTTCTGCACAAAAATCAGGCAACTTTCTGCACCCGCGCTCAGTGCTCGCGTTAGTTATTCGGTAACTCTTTGTTTTAGCGACATATTTTGAGCAAACCCGACTTGGCACGGGTCTTGAGTCTATCTGGGCATTCCAGACTGACGCCAAATTGCAAAGGGGCTCTCATGAAACTGGTGATAGCGATTATCAAGCCATCACGCCTCGAAGAGGTTCGCCAGGCTCTCAACTCACTCGACGTCCACGGCATGACCGTGACGGAAGTGAAGGGCTATGGCCGCCAAAAGGGGCATTCCGAAATCTATCGCGGCACCGAATACGCCGTGCACTTCCTGCCCAAGCTCAAGGTCGAGATCGCAGTCGATGATGCCCTCGCCGATGCCGTGTCCACGGCCATCCGCGACAGCGCCCAGACTGGCCGGATCGGCGACGGAAAGATCTTCGTCCTCGATCTGCTCGCCGTCACCCGTATTCGCACCGGCGAAACCGGCGCGGCCGCCCTTTAAGCGTCATTCGGAGAGAAACAGAAATGACAGGTCTCAAGACGTCAAAACTACTCGGGGGGACACTGCTCGCCTCCCTGGCGATGAGCGTGGCCGCTTTCGCCCAGGACGCTGCCGCCCCCGCCGCTGATGCAGTCGCTGCCGTCGCCGCCGAAGTCGTCCCCCATGTCGACAAGGGCGATACCGCCTGGATGCTGGTCTCCACCATGGCCGTCATCGTCATGACCGTGCCGGGCCTGGCCCTGTTCTATGGCGGCCTCGTGCGCTCCAAGAACGTGCTGTCGGTGCTGACCCAGGTGTTTGCCGGCTTCGCCATGATCGCCCTGCTCTGGGTGGCCTATGGCTACACACTGGCCTTCAACGGCGCGACCGATGGCAGCGGCCTGTCCAACTTCATCGGCGACTTCTCGAAGTTCTTCCTCGTGGGTATCGGCCCCGACTCGACCACCACAACCTTCTCGGCGGCGTTCCTGCTGCCCGAAATGGTGTTCGTGATCTTCCAGCTCACCTTCGCGGCCATCACCGCCACCCTCATCGTCGGCGCCATTGCCGAACGCATGAAGTTCGGCGCCCTGCTGGCGTTCCTCGCCATCTGGTTCACCTTCTCCTATATCCCGATCGCCCACATGGTCTGGTATTCGGGCGGCCTGCTGTTCAAGATGGGGGCCTATGACTTCGCCGGCGGCACCGTGGTTCACATCAATTCCGGTGTGGCCGCCCTCGTCGCCTGTCTGGTTCTGGGGCCGCGCCTCGGCTACCTCAAGGAGCCGATCGCGCCCCATAACCTGGTGCTGACCTATGTTGGTGCTGGCCTTCTATGGTTCGGCTGGTTCGGCTTCAATGCTGGATCGAACCTGGAAGCCAATGGCCTCACCGCCATCGCCCTGCTCAACACCATCACTGCACCCGCTGCCGCGGCCCTGGTCTGGATCCTTTGCGAGAAGATCAGCCGTGGCCATGCTTCGGCCCTGGGCGCCGTGACCGGTGCGGTTGCGGGTCTCGTCGCCATCACCCCGGCGGCCGGTTTTGCCGGTGTTGCGGGTGCCATGGTGCTCGGCGGCGTCGCCAGCGTGGTCTGCTTCTGGGCGGTCGTGTCGCTCAAGGCGATGTTCAAGTATGACGACAGCCTCGACGTGTTCGGCGTCCATGGCGTCGGCGGCATCGTCGGTGCGCTCGGCACCGCCATCGTCGCCACCCCATCGCTGGGCGGTTACGCCCTGGGTGACGCAGCCGCCTACTCGTGGACCGGCCAGTTCCTGATCCAGCTCGAAGCGGTGGCTATCGCCGTGGTGTGGTCCGGTGTCGTGGCCTTTGTCGCGCTGATGATCGTCAAAGTGGTGTTCGGCGGCCTGCGGGTTGCGGAAAGCGCCGAGAGCGATGGCCTGGATATCGCGACCCATGGCGAGCACGCCTACAACAGCTAAGCCAATATCCCGGGCGGCGAGACTCGCCGCCCGGCTCCTTCAAGCCCCAAAAGAATTGATCGCCGCGTGCAGCTCGTGTTCCTCTTGGCCCGCCACAGAGGCTTCCCACTCGCAAAACCGCACGGGCTGCACACCACGATCAATTGAGCCACACAGTGCCGCAATGCCAGTCCTCCCCAGGGGCAATGCGGACAACAAGGGCCTGCCGGAACCCCCGGCGGGCCCTTTTTCTTGGGCCGGCGACCGATGGTTAGCATGAGATTAACCCCAGCCTTCTAGCATGGGGCAACATTGGGCAAGGATCGTCCGCGCCCGGTAGAGACTGTTGCCCGCCCATGCCGACACATCCCACCCCCATGCTCGACGAAGTGCGTTCCATGCCCGCGCGTGGTCCCAAGCCCCGGGCCAAGATCACGGCGCCCGTCGCGCCCAAGGCCATTGCCATCCATATTCCGCTGCGGCTGGTCGGCCTGATCGTGCTGGCGGCGGTTGGGATATGCCTTGCGGCACTGGCATCGTGGTCGGTGGATGATCCCAGTTTTTCCTATGCGACCAGCAAGGCGCCGGCCAACTGGCTGGGTTTTCCGGGCGCGGCGATCGCCGATATCGCGTTCCAGACGCTGGGCCTCGCGGCCCTGGTGCTGGTCGTTTCGCCGGCCCTGTGGGGCTGGGCGCTGGCGCGCAAGCGCGTCGTCACCGGCATGGGGCTGCGCGCCCTGGCCTGGATCGGCTCCACATTTTTGGCGGCCGGAGTGCTGTCCTTCATCGCCATGCCCGCCACCTGGCCGCTGCCGACGGGCCTGGGCGGCCTCGTGGGCGGCCTGTTCAGCAATACCGCGGCTTCGATCGCCGGGGCGCCGGTCAGCGGGCTGATGGGTACGCTGTTCGCCATAATCATCGCCATTCCGACGCTGGCCCTGTTCTGGATCGGCATGGGCCTGGGCCACACCATTTCGGCCGCGCCGCAGAAGGTATCGGCCGCCGCAGCCCGCCGTGGACAGCCCGCAGTTGCGGACGATGAGCCCGAGACCAATCCGCTGGTCGATATCGTGCTCGGCGCCATGGTGCATACCGGCTATTCGCTGCGCACCGCGTTCCGCCGCGCCCGCGAAAGCCATGCCCAGCGCCGCGAGGACGAAGCCTCGTTGCGCGATAGCGACCGCGAACCGGGCATGGATGTGTCCGTCGAGCCGGTCGGTGGTCGCCAGGAGCCCTCGATGGCTCCGACCCAGCGCCGCATTCACGCACCGGCTGAACCAGCGTTCGAGCAGCCCCGCGCCGAGCCGCGCATCAATGCGCCGAGCGATTATGACGATACCGAACTCGACTATCCGGCCGAGCCGGAAGACGACGACCTGCCTTTCGTGCCCGACGTGCCGGCACCGGCCGTGGTCAACCATCATCAGCGCGGCGATTCGCGCTTTCATCCGGCACCGCCACCAAGCGGCATCTCGCCGCGCGTTTCCGCGCCGCCGCAGCGCCCCGTGCAGGGCCAGCGCGTCGGTCGGGAAGCCCAGGGCTCGTTCCTCGACGCGCCGCTCGGCTTTGAGCTGCCGCCGCTGAGCCTCTTGGCCGAACCCAAGCACAAAGGCCCGTCCGAGGAGCACAATCCCGAACGGCTGGAGGCCATGGCGCGCCAGCTCGAAGGCGTGCTGGAAGATTTCGGCGTCAAGGGCGACATCATCAATGTGCGTCCCGGCCCGGTGGTGACGCTGTTCGAACTGGAGCCGGCGCCCGGCATCAAATCGTCCCGCGTGATCTCGCTGGCCGATGACATTGCCCGCTCGATGAGCGCGATTTCCGCCCGCGTCGCCGTAGTGCCGGGCCGCAATGCCATCGGCATCGAACTGCCCAATCACAATCGCGAAATGGTGTATTTCCGCGAGATGCTGGCCTCGACCGATTTCGAGAAAATGAAGGGCAAGCTGCCCATCTGCCTGGGCAAGACCATTGGCGGCGAGCCGGTGATCGCCGATCTCGCCCGCATGCCGCATCTGCTGATCGCCGGCACCACCGGCTCGGGCAAGTCCGTCGGCATCAACACCATGATCCTGAGCCTGCTCTACCAGATGACGCCCGAGCAGTGCCGCATGATCATGATCGATCCGAAAATGCTCGAGCTGAGCATCTATGACGGTATTCCCCATCTGCTGACCCCCGTGGTCACCGATCCGCAAAAAGCGGTCGTGGCGCTCAAGTGGGCCGTCCGCGAGATGGAAGACCGCTATCGCAAGATGAGCAAGATCGGCGTGCGCAATATCGACGGCTTCAACCAGCGCGTGAACGAATCCAAGGCCGAAGGCCGCGTCATCACCCGCACGGTGCAGACCGGGTTCGATCGCGAAACCGGCGAGGCGATTTTCGAGAGCGAGGAATTCAACCTCGAGCCACTGCCCTATATCGTGATTATCGTCGACGAAATGGCCGACCTGATGATGGTGGCCGGCAAGGATATCGAAGGGGCCATCCAGCGCCTCGCCCAGATGGCGCGCGCCGCCGGCATCCACATCATCACCGCAACGCAGCGCCCGTCGGTGGACGTCATCACCGGCACGATCAAGGCCAACTTCCCCACCCGCGTCAGCTTCCAGGTGACGTCCAAGATCGACAGCCGCACCATTCTGGGCGAGCAGGGCGCCGAGCAGCTGCTGGGCAATGGCGACATGCTCTACATGGCTGGCGGCGGCCGCATCAAGCGCCTGCACGGACCGTTCGTGGCCGATAGCGAAGTGGAAGCTGTGGTCGCGCATTTGAAGACCCAGGGCTCGCCGGATTACCTCGACAGCATCGTGGCCGACGAGGACGAAGGCGGCGGCGACATGGGCGACAGCGCTGGTGGAGACGATTATGCCGGCTCGGGCGACGAGCTTTACGACAAGGCCGTCCATATCGTTTTGACCGACAAGAAGGCTTCGACCAGCTATATCCAGCGCCGCCTGGCCATCGGCTACAACAAGGCTGCCACCCTGATCGAGCGCATGGAACGCGAAGGCGTCATCAGCCAGGCCAACCATGCCGGCAAGCGCGAGATTCTGGTGGGCAGCGACTGATCCGGGCGCCCTTTGCGCTCGAGAACCGATAGCGCAGTCACACCTCCCCCTATCAGGTGGAGGATCAAGGTGGGGGTTGGCCCCGGCCTTGATGCCGAGCACTAGGCACCCCCACCCAGCCTCCCCCTGTAGGGGGAGGAGTTTTTCCGGTGATAGGCGGTCATTGTGCCGCCAGCCACGGCCTCAGTCAGGGATAGTGCCGTTGCGGTGCAGCACCTGCCCCGCCAGGTAGAGCGAGCCGGAAATCACCACACGGGCATTGGGCACTTCCGCCGCACTGCGCAAAGCCGCGTCGATCGACCGGCTGGCGGTGGCGAGGAAGCCCGCACCGCGCAAGGCCTCGGCAATGAAGGCCGCCTTATGGGCATTGGGCTCGCCCGGAATGGTCAGCGTCAGGATCTTTTGCGCCATGCCGGCGAAGGGGGCCAGCACATCGGCGGGCACGCGGGTGTTCATCATCCCCATGATCAGCACCAGCGGCGCCGGGCGGGCGGCGTTCATATCGGCCAGCGCCCGGGCCAAGGCGCGGGTGCCGTGAGCATTGTGGCCACCATCGAGCCAGAGTTCGGCGCCGGGGCCGAGCAGGTCGCGCAGCGGACCCTGCAAGGACGATAGCCGGGCGGGCCAGGTGACGGTTTGCAGACCTTTTTCGATCGCCGCACTATCGACCGGCAGCTTGAAATGGCGCACTGCCGCAATCGCCACGCCGGCATTTTCGAACTGATGCGCGCCGATCAGCTTGGGCCGCGGCAGATCGAGCAGCCCGGCTTCGTCTTGGTAGACCAGGCGGCCATCCTGTTCATAGGCGTCGAAATCCTGACCGGCGACGAAGGGCGTGACCCCGAGGCGGCGGGCGACCCTGTCGATGCTGGCGAGACCTTCGTCGGCCTGGCGGGCGATTACGGCCAGGCTGCCGCGCTTGAGGATGCCGGCTTTTTCCACCGCGATCTTGCCGATGGTATTGCCCAGGAACGCCATGTGATCGAGATCGACCGGGGTGATGATGGTGCCGAGCGGATGCTTGACCACATTGGTGGTGTCATAGGTGCCGCCCATGCCCACTTCGAGCAGCACATAATCGGCTTTGGTTTCAGCGAACAGCACGAAGGCTGCCGCCGTGGTGATCTCGAAATAGGTGATGTTCTGGCCGGCATTGACAGTTTCGAGCCGCTCCAGCACGCCATTGAGTCGGCGGCTGGTCACCAGCTTGCCCGCAAGGCGAATGCGCTCGTTGAAGCGCACCAGATGGGGCGAGGTATAGACGTGGACCGATTTGCCCGAGGCTTCCAGCATGGCGCGGAGGAAGGCGACCGTAGAGCCCTTGCCATTGGTGCCGGCGACATGGATCACCGGCGGGAGATGCTCTTCGGGATTGCCGAGATCGGCCAGCAACCGTTCGAGCCGTTCCAGGCCCAGATCGATCAGCTTGGGGTGGAGGCCCGAAAGGCGCTTGAGAATGGCATCGGTTCGCGACATGGGCAGGTCCGGATCAGGGAAGCGATCTGGTAGCGCCGATTGGCCGCGGGCTCAATGGGGTAGGTCTTTGAAGTGGAGGGAAGGCCCCTATCCGTCGCTATGAGGCGCTCCCCAGAGCAAGAGATCAACAAAGATCGCAGCGCACTTGTCCCTATCTTTCTTCCCGCGGACTTGATCCGCGGGCCCCTCGCAGCATGTGCCGGGTTGAGAGTGGCCCGCGGGTCAAGCCCGCGGGAAGGATGGTGGGTGGGGGAGGATTGGCGTCGGGATCGAGATCGGGGACGGTCCCTGCCCTCAGAACTCGTTCCAGTCCTTGTCCACCGCCGTGGCTGTATTGCCGCGCCGCAAATAGGTGCCAGCGCCGGCTTTGAGTTTTTGCTGAATGCCGCGGGCGCCGGCGGGCTGGGGCACGGCAACCGGGCGCGACGGGGCGCGGGCGGGGGCTTCGGCGAGGGTGAAGATATCGACGATGCGGTCGAGCTCGCTCGCCTGCGCTTCAGTCTGCTCGATGGCAGCGTTGGTTTCTTCGACCAGGGCGGCATTGTGCTGGGTCATTTCGTCGAGCACTTGCACGGCGGTGCTGACCTCTTCGATCGAGAGCGCCTGCTTGCGGCTATCGCGCGAAATGGCCTCGAGCGCGGCGGTATTGTCGCGGATGGCGCCCAGCATGCTGGAAATCTTGGAGGCAGCGTCTGAAACCAGCCGCGAGCCGCCGCGCACTTCATTGGCGGATTGCTCGATCAGCGCCTTGACGTCCGACGACGCGCTGGCGGCCGATTGGGCGAGACGCCGCACTTCGACGGCAACCACGGCAAATCCCTTGCCGGCATCGCCGGCGCGGGCGGCTTCGACCGAGGCGTTCAGGGCCAAGAGGTTGGTCTGGAAGGCGATGTCGTCGATCAGGCCAATGATATTGGAAATCTTGGCCGACGATTGCGTGATCCGCTCCATGGCGTCATTGGCTTCCGCCATCACCGCGCCACCGGCCTCGGCGGTCTTGGTGACGGCCTGGGCCTGCACGCTGGCTGATTCGGCCTTCTTGGCGTTCTCGGCGACGGTGTTGGCAAGCTGTTCGATGGCGGCCGAGGTTTCTTCGATGGTGGCGGCCTGCTTGGTGGTGCGTTCGCTCAGGTCGTTGGCGCCGGAGAGGATTTCGCCGGTGGCACGTTTAAGGGCGCCGGAGGTGTCGCGGAGCTGGCCGACAATGTCGCCGAGCTTCTGCGCCACAGCGTTGGTATCGTCCTTGAGGCGGGCGAAAGCGCCTTCGTAATCGCCGCGCACGCGCAGGGTCAGGTCGGTTTCGGCGAGAGCCGCCAGCACTTCGCCGGTTTCGCCGAGGCCACGATCGACAGTTTCGACCAGGGCATTGACGCTTTTGGCGAGGCCATTGAGTTCGGCATCGGGGAATTGGGCATCGACGCGCTTGCTGAAATCGCCCGCGATGGCGGCATCGACCACGTCGCCAAAGGAGCGCTGCAGGCTCTGCATCATTGAGGCACGATCAGCGCGACGGGCGATCGACTGCGCCGCCTCGGCCTCGGTCAGCTCGGTGACCTTCTGGCCGTTTTGACGGAACACTTCGACGGCGCGCGACATGGCGCCCAATTCGTCGGTGCGGCCGGCGCCTTTGATGCGAATGTTGAGATTACCCTGGGCGAGTTCCTGCATGGCGCCGGTCAGCAACGTGATCGGCCGCGTGACGCTGCGCGAGAACAGCCAGCCGGCTAAAGCCACAACGGCCAGGAGGGCCGCGCCGATAGCGAGCATCATGTTGCGCATGTCGACGATGGGCGCGAGCACTTCGCCGGTGGCCATCACGGCGACCACCGCCCAGTTGCCGGCACGCGTGGTGACCGGAGCGGCGGCGACCAGCATTTCGGCGCCCCGATAGGCCGTCGAGGTGCCTTCGCCCGTGGCGCCCGCAATGGCCTCGTCGAGTGCGGGGGCGGCAAAGCTGGTGACCAGCGCGTCATTGGCTTCGGTGAAAATGGAGTCCGAGCGCAGCAGCCCGTCGGAACCGACGACCAGCGCCTCGCCGGTCTCGCCGAAACCGGTGCGGTTGCCGATGACGGCATCGAGCCGTTCGGAGGGGAGCTGGATGGCCAGCACGCCAACCTTGCGGCCGGTGGCATTGAACACCGGCTTGGCGAAGAAACTGGCCGGCAGGCCGCCCGCAGCCGCATAAGGCGCGAAATCGGCAAACACCAGATCGTCGGGGGTTTCGATGGCGACGGCCTTGGCAAACACCTGCCCCAAGGCCGAGGAGGCCAGCGGGCCGGTGACGAAATTGGTGCCGAAATCGTCGCCCTTGTCGACCGAATAGACCAGCGAGCCCTTGAGGTCGAAGAGGTAGAGATCGCGATAGCCGCGCGCAGCGATCTGGCTACGGAAGCCGGGATGGAAGCGGGTGTGGGTGACGTCATAGGCGCCGGTGGTGCCCAGCGTATCCAAAGCCGCCAGATCATCCTTTTTGGGATTGTTGGTGACGTAGAGGGTGCGCACTTCTTCGGTCGGGTTGACCTTGAACTGCAGCCAGGCGCCGCCGAAATCGCGCAGGGCCTGCACGGTGGCCTCGGAGCGCGAGGTGGCCGTCAGGTCATCCTCGACCGATTTGAGATAGGTCGACACCTGCGTGGCGCGTTCGGAGGCCAGCGTGAGCAGCCGGCTTTCGGCCGAGGCGCGCAGCGCGTTCGAGCCGATCAGGTAGCTGGCGCTGCCGACGCCGATACTGACCAGCAGGGCCGAGCCGATCAGCGCCAACGGCAGCTTGCGGGCAATCGACATCGAACGGAATTTGAACATGCAGTTCCCCCTCGCGAATGCCGCTGGCTGGCGGCGACGCAAGAGGATGCGCGCTGAGCTCTTTGGCAGCGCGCAATAGTACCTGAAACGATATTAAGTGCCGGTAAAGGAAGTTCGGACGGTTGGAGCTTGATGACTTCTGGTCGAGACGCCCTCAACTCCGCGTTTCTACCGGTCCGCAGTCTGTTCGGAAAAGCGGCGCCCGCTTTTCCCGATCATGCTCTGATTATTCGGCGTGGGCAGCCGGCGGCATCAGGGCCAGGTCGTCGTCGCTTTCGGCTGCCGCGGCGGCATCGCGCAGGCTGACGCGCGTGGTGGTGGTCATGGCCGAGGAGGCCAGTTCATCCACCGCCTCGTTGCGCATCAGGATGCCGGCCAGCGAGCCGATGGTGGAGCGCAGCTTGTGGCGATGCACCACCATATCGACCATGCCGTGCTCGAACAGGTATTCGGAGCGCTGGAAACCCTTGGGCAGCTTTTCGCGAATGGTCTGCTCGATGATACGGGCGCCGGCAAAACCGATGCGCGCGCCGGGCTCGGCAATGTGGATATCGCCCAGCATGGCATAGGAGGCCGTGACGCCGCCGGTGGTGGGATCGGTGAACACCACGAAAAAGGGCAGGCCGGCTTCACGCAGGCGCAGCACGGCCACCGTGGTGCGCGGCATCTGCATCAGGGAAAAAATGCCTTCCTGCATGCGCGCGCCGCCCGAGGCCACGAACAACACGAAGGGGGTCTTGCGGCTGGCGGCGGTTTCGAGCCCGGTAATGATGCCCTGCCCGGCCGCCATGCCGAGCGAGCCGCCGATGAAATCGAAATCCTGCACCGCCACGGTGGTGTCGCGGCCATAGAGCTTGCCCGAGGCGACGATGACGCTGTCATCGAAGCCGGTCTTGACGCGGCCTTCCTTGAGACGGTCGACATAGCGCTTCTGATCGCGGAATTTCAGCGGATCGACCGGCACGGCCGGGATGGCCACCAGATCGTATTTGCCATCGTCGAAGAAGGTTTCCAGCCGGTCGGCCGGCTTGATTTTCATGTGGTAGCCCGAATTGGGCACCACCCACTGATTGGCTTCCAGATCACGATAGAACACCATCTCGCCAGACTCCGGGTCCTTGACCCAAAGGTTTTCCGGCGTCTCGCGCTTGTTGGAGAGGAACGAGCGGATTTTCGGGCGGACGAAGTTATCGATCCAGTTCATGGTCTTTTGCCTTTTAAGACACCAGTTGGCGCAGAAATAAGCGCCGATTATGGCAAATGTTATCAGGGTGGGTGCGGCTTGGCAAAGCGGGGGTCATTCTATGCACCGCAGAACACCCTGCTAGCCGCTGCCAAAAACAACTACGTCGCCGCTGTCTGGCATCGCAAAAAATCCGGTCAGACCGCCGGCTCCTACGCGATAGTAGTAATCCTGCGGTCCTTCGTGGATGTGCGCATCCATTGGTTATCGTCGCTCGTACAGTCTAGCGGGACGCTGTGATTGTCCGCGACGAGATGTGCGTTGTCATCCAGGATGCGGAATGGGGCGGCTACCCATCCATTTTCAACTGCTGATCGGCTTTTGAGATATGTCTCTAAGTCTTGTGTTGGCAGCGAAAACCTGAAGAAGAAGCACCCCTTGCCGGTAGTGGCTTCTGAGACCCTGGACGTCGGGAATTCCTCAAGGAATGCGGCAACCAATTCGGGTCGATACGGTGCTGTGTCACATCCCGAGAGGCCATATGCCAGCAATCCGGCAAAAAGGAAACGCGTCGCGACTTGTGTGCTGGCTCGATCCAAGTGTGGTTCCGCCTAGCTTACGCCCGCGCCCGCCGCACCCCACCCGCCAAGCTCGCCACCACATCGCGCAAAGCCCCAACGGTCTTGTCGGTTGGCTTGCCGTCGAGCAGCGAGTTGCCCACCGTATCGACCAGCACCGAACCCACCGCGATGCCATCGGCATGCTTGCCGATATCGGCGGCGTCGTCGGCGGTCTTGATGCCGAAACCCACGACGATGGGCAGATCGGTATGGTGCTTGATGCGCGCGACAGCATCGCCGACCGCGCCGCGCGACTTGATGGCAGCGCCGGTCACGCCGGTCATGGAGACGTAATAGACGAAGCCCGACGTGTTGTTGAGCACGACGGGGAGCCGCTGATCGTCGGTCGTCGGCGTGGCGAGGCGGATGAAATTGATGCCAACCGCCAACGCGGGCAGGCACAGCTCGTCATCTTCCTCGGGCGGCAGGTCGACGACGATCAGGCCATCGACGCCGGCATGGACGGCGGCGGCAAGGAACGCATCGACGCCCATGGAATAGATCGGGTTGTAATAGCCCATCAGCACGATGGGGGTGGTGTCGTCCTTGCGGCGGAAATCCTCCACCATGGCAAGCACGCCGCGCAGCGTCTGTCCGGCCGCGAGTGCGCGCTGGCCGGCGCGTTGCACCGAGACACCATCGGCCATCGGATCGGAAAACGGCATGCCCAGCTCGATAATATCGGCGCCGGCCTGCGGCAGCATATCCAGCAGAGCCTGGCCCACGGCCAGGTCTGGATCGCCGGCCATGATATAGGTGACGAGCGCGGCGCGGTTCTGGGCTTTCAGCGCGGCAAAGCGGGTGGCAATACGGGTACTCATGACTTCAACAATCCCAGATACTTGCCGACACTTTCGACGTCCTTGTCGCCGCGACCGGACAGGCACAGCACGATCGACTGGTCCTTGCCCATGGTCTTGGCAACCTTCATCAGCAGCGCCAGACCGTGCGCCGATTCCAGCGCCGGGATGATGCCCTCGAGCTTGGTGCAAAGCTGGAAGGCTTCGAGCGCCTCGTCGTCGGTGATCGGCGCATAGGTGACGCGCTTGGTATCGTGCAGGAACGAATGTTCGGGGCCGACGCCAGGGTAATCGAGGCCCGCCGAAATCGAGTGACCTTCGAGAATCTGGCCGTCCTTGTCCTGCAGGAGGTAGGTGCGGTTGCCATGCAGCACGCCGGGGCGGCCGCCGGTCATGCTCGCGGCATGGCCGTTTTCGACATCGATGCCGTGCCCGCCGGCCTCGGCGCCATAAAGAGCAACCGATGAGTCATCGAGAAAAGCGTGGAAACTCCCGATGGCGTTGGAGCCGCCGCCGACGCAGGCGACCACGGCGTCGGGCAGCTTGCCTTCGGCCTTCTGGAACTGGTCCTTGATCTCGGTACCGATGACCGACTGAAAATCGCGCACCATTTCGGGATAGGGATGTGGGCCGGCGGCAGTGCCGATCAGGTAATAGGTGCTGTCTACATTGGTGACCCAATCGCGCAGGGCCTCGTTCATGGCGTCCTTGAGCGTGCCGGCGCCGGCGGTGACCGGACGAACCTCGGCGCCCAGCATCTTCATGCGCAGCACATTGGGCATCTGCCGCTCGACGTCGGTGGCGCCCATGAAGATGACGCAGGGCAGGTCGAACTTGGCGCAGACCGTTGCGGTGGCGACACCGTGCTGGCCGGCGCCGGTTTCGGCGATGACGCGGGTCTTGCCCATGCGCTTGGCCAGCAAAATCTGGCCGAGGCAATTGTTGATCTTGTGGGAGCCGGTGTGGTTCAGCTCCTCGCGCTTGAACCAGACCTTGGCGCCGCCAAGATGCTCGGTGACGCGCTTGGCGAAATAGAGCGGGCTGGGGCGGCCGGCATAATGGGTGGACAGATCGCCGAGTTCGGCCTTGAAGGCAGGATCGACCTGGGCGGCGCGGTAATGGGCTTCGAGGTCGAGGATCAGCGGCATCAACGTTTCGGCGACGAAGCGGCCGCCGAACTGGCCGAAATTGCCCGCCTCGTCGGGGCCGTTGCGCAGGGAATTGATGCCGGTCGTACTCACGTTACCTCGCATAAATGCTTCGGCTCCTGCGTCTCCCTCCCCCTTGTGGGGAGGGACGGCGCGCAGCGCCAAGGGTGGGGGATAGCCCCGGTGCGATGGAAGAAAACCCCCACCCGACCCCTTCGGGGCCACCCTCCCCACAAGGGGGAGGGAGAGAAAGGCCTATTGAGCCGCCCGCGCGTTGCGGATGAAGGCTTCGATCAGCCGCTTGTCCTTGACGCCGGGCGCGGTTTCCACGCCCGAGGACACGTCCACGCCAAACGGCCGCACGGTGCGGATCGCCTCGGCGACATTGTCCGGCGTCAGGCCCCCGGAAAGCATGAAGTCAAGGCCAGGGTCAAGCGCCTTGAGCAGGGACCAGTCGAAACTTTCGCCCAGCCCGCCGGGCCGGTCGGCGCCCTTGGGCGGCTTGGCATCGAGCAGGATGCGGTCGGCAATCTGGGCGAAGGCGGCCACATGGGCAATATCTTCGGGGCCGCCGATGGGCAGCGCCTTCATGATCTCGACGCCGGCCTCGGCGCGGATGGCCTCGACGCGGTGGGGGGTTTCGGGGCCGTGGAGCTGGATCCAGTCGGGACCGAGGGCGGCGATTTCGGCGACACAGGAATTGTCGGGATTGACCAGCACGACGCAGGTCTGCACCCGGCCACGCGCCTCGGAGATGAGGCTGGCCACCTCCTCGACGCTGACATGGCGTGGCGAGCGCAGGAAATGCATGAAGCCCACCATATCGGCGCCGGCCTCGATCGCGACCTCCAGCATGTCCGGAGTCTTGATCCCGCAAATTTTGACGATCAGGGGTTCGGCCATGGGGACGTCAGGCTCGTGGGGTTGGGGAATGGGGGATCATCGCAGTTCCAGCAGATCATCGACCTCGCCGAGGGCCGTCGCGGAGGGCTGGCGCTGGCTCTTGCGCAGGGCTTCGAGTTCGCCATTGAGCACCTGCGCCTCGCGCCGCCAATGGCGTTCGCGCTGGCGGTGCTGGCTCTGGGCAAACCAGGTGGCGATGCCGCCCAGCATGACGCCGACCAGCAGCACGACATAGAGCACGAGGAACAACGGCACCCCGTAGCCGGGTTGCTGCAGCACTTCGGGGGCGACGAAGGGATTGAAATTGAGGGCGACGAACTGCCGGTTCGCCAGGGCGAAGACGATCAACAGCGCACACAAGGGCACCAGGACCAACCAGCCAACGATGCGCTTAATCATTGCCTTCGTATGCCTTAATCGCCGAGCGCTTCTATTCGCGGTTCAGCCGCTCGCGGATTTCTTTGCCGGCCTTGAACTGGGGGACATATTTTTCGCCGACATCGACCTGTTCGCCAGTGCGCGGATTGCGCCCGACGCGGGCCGGACGGTTCTTGACCGAGAAGGCGCCGAAGCCGCGCAATTCCACGCGATCGCCGCGCGCCATGGCGTCGCCGACCTCATCGAGGATGGCATTGACGATATTTTCGATGTCGCGCTGAAACAGATGCGGATTTTCGGCCGCCAGCTTCTCGACGAGTTCGGATTTGATCATCGCCTACTCCGGTCGTATTGCGTTTTGAGCCCCTCGCTCAGAGCGCCGCGCCAACCTGCCAAAGCGAGACCAGCCCGTCAAGCGTGATGGGGCCTGCGGCAGGCAGACCAAGCGCGGAACGCGCCTGCCCGTTGGCGAAATTGGCCAGCCAGCCGAAGCCTTGTTCGGGCTGCGGATAGGCTGTGATCACCTTAAGATCGGCGGGAACATTGCGATCGGACACGAGCCAGGCCTGGGCTTCGAGCTCGCCGCCGATCTGATCGATCAGTTTGGATTGCACGCCAACGCGGCCGGTCATGATGCGGCCATCGGCCAAAGCCAGGGCTTCGGGGCGGGTTAGGCCGCGCCGTTCGGCCACGACATCGACGAACCACTGGAAGCTGTCATCGACCAAGGCGGCGATCGAGGCGCGGGCAGCGCCTTCCATCGGCTCGTTGAAATCAGGCTCAGCCTTGAGCGGGCCGGAGGCCACCTTATCAAAATCGAGCCCGATAGTATCGAGCAGCTTGCCGGCATTGACGTGCTGATAGAGCACCCCGATGGACGCCACGATCGACAGGCGGCGGGCGAAAATGCGGTCGGTGGCGATGGCGGTCATATAGGCGGCCGAAGCGCCCAGCTCCTTGATCACCGCAACGACGGGCTTTTTGGCGCGGAGCTGACCGAGCGCCTCATAGAGTTCCTCGCCGCCCGCCGTGGTGCCGCCGGGGGAATTGATGGCAACGATGACGGCCTTGACGCTGGTGTCGTTGGCGAGGTCATTGATGGCGGCAAGCCGCGCGGGATCAGTGGAGATAGTGCCATCGACGACCAAGCGGGCAATGTGGTCGCCCACGGGCGCATTGGAAAAGGCGAAACGGCCAAGCAGCGCCAGGACCGCGATAGCGAGCGCCACGAATGCCAGCACGCGCCAGAAACCGCGCGAGCGGCGATAGGTTTCGGCGGCGACGACGCCATGGGCGTCAACAGGGCGAACAGGGTCGGGCTGATCGGTCACGGGCGCCTCGCGGAACTAAGAGTGCTGGAGGTAGCGCTGCGACTGCGGATTTGCAAGGCGGCGGTCAGGGCGCCTTCTTGGCCGCCCGGCGCTCCTGCGCCACCACATAGGCCCGCAGCGCCTTGTTGATGTCGGTCTGGTAGCCCTTGCCGTCCTTGGCATGGCGCTTGAACCAGTCGAGAATATCGGCATCGAGGCGCAGCGTGGTTTGCTGTTTGGTGAGCCGATACATCGTGCCCTGCTTGGCGTACTCGAAGAATGCATCATCCAGCTCGGGGATATCAGAGAAGTCGATCTCGCTATCGGGCAAATCGGCCAGTTTGCGCATACGCTCAACCTGCTCGTCCGTTACCGGACCGGGCACATAGCGCGCAAACTTAGGGCTCTCGTCGTTCATAGCGTTTCCTTTCTGCCCGCGACGCTGGTCTGGCTGAAATAATGCGGATGGTTAAACCGTCGCCGAAAGCTTCTCGGCGCGTATGAATTACGAGCAGCATAGCCTCATCGCCAAAGCGCCCAATGGTCTTGAACCGCTCCTCGCCATCCACCGTCTTGGCGGGCTGGGTCAGCTCGTTGGGATCGTTAAAGACAAGCACGGCGTCTTCGAAATAGACGTCGTGCTTCGCCAAATTCAGCAGTCGTTTGTTCTCGTCCCATTCGAATTCCACGCATAGCCCCCTCTGCGCCTAGGCCAAATGTAACTACACTTTTGTAACTACACAAGCGGCTTGACCATGAACCGGGCAGCGGTCTCGTAGGTGGCGAGCTTGTCGGCCAACTCGGGCACATCCAGAACGCGAAAACCGTGCTTGTGCCAGAACGGCTGGGAACCGTTCACGGCGACAAGGCTGATATTGGCGAAGTCCTGGGCGCGGGCGTGGTTGATGATGTCGCCGACAATCATGGCGGCGGCGCCGGTGCCGCGGGCTTTGTTGAGCAGTGCCAGGTCGTGCAGGTAATAGGTGGTGGCATCGGCTGGAATAGTGCCGAGGCGCGAATTCAGCGCCGGCAGGGATTTGAACGTCCAGGGATGGCTGATGATGTAGCCGGACGGAATGCCGCCCAGTTCCAGAAACCGCGCGCCATCGGGGTAGAGGCGCTGGCGCTCGGCGAAAACGGCGGTGTCTTCGGGAAAATCTGGATGCACCACAGCGGCGATCGCTTCGACCGTGGGCAGGTCGAGCGTGCTCAAGGCCCGCCAGTGAATGCCGCGATGATCCATATGCCCCCCGGCTTCTACAAAAAAGCCCGCGCTGGACAGCGCGGGCTCGATCATTCGATCAGCAACCAGGATTACTTCTGGTCGCGATCCTTGAGGGCAGCGCCCAGGATGTCGCCCAGCGAAGCGCCCGAATCGGACGAACCGTAGTTGGCGACCGCTTCCTTTTCCTCGGCGATTTCGAGCGCCTTGATGGAAAGGGAAATGCGGCTGGTCTTGCGATCGTACTGGACGACGCGGGCGTCGACCTTTTCACCCTTACTGAAGCGTTCCGGACGCTGATCGTTACGATCGCGCGACAGGTCGGCCCGACGGATGAAGGCGGTCATGTCCGAGTCGGCGATGCGCACTTCGATGCCGCCTTCGTTGACTTCGGTCACGGTGCCGGTGACGACAGAACCCTTGCGGATGCCGCCGGCGTCAGCCGTGGACTCGCCCGAGGACGAAGCGGGAGCCGAGGACGAATTCTCGCCGGTCGACAGCTGCTTGATACCGAGCGAAATGCGTTCCTTCTCGACATCGACGTCGAGCACCTTGGCGGTGACCATATCGCCGCGATTGTAGTCCTCGAGCGCGATTTCGCCCGATTTCTGCCAATCGAGATCGCTGAGGTGAACCATGCCGTCCACATCGCCGTCGAGGCCGATGAACAGGCCGAATTCGGTCTTGTTCTTGACTTCGCCTTCGATGGTGGAACCGACGGGGAACTTCTCGGCGAAGCTTTCCCATGGGTTGGCCAGGGTCTGCTTGAGACCCAGCGAGATGCGGCGCTTGTCGGGATCGACCTCGAGCACGACGACTTCGACTTCCTGGGAGGTCGAGACGATCTTGCCGGGGTGGACGTTCTTTTTGGTCCAGCTCATTTCGGAGACGTGGATCAGCCCCTCGATGCCGGGCTCGAGTTCAACAAAAGCACCGTAGTCGGTGATGTTGGTGACGCGGCCGGTGAACTTGGAGTTGATCGGGTACTTGGCCTCGATGCCATCCCACGGGTCGGCCTGAAGCTGCTTCATGCCGAGCGAGATACGGTGGCTCTCGTGGTTGATACGCACGATCTGGACCTTGATGGTCTCGCCGATCGTGAGCACTTCGGTCGGGTGATTGACCCGGCGCCAGGCGATATCGGTGACGTGCAGCAGGCCGTCAATGCCGCCGAGATCAACGAACGCACCGTAATCGGTGATGTTCTTGACCACGCCGTCGACAACCTGGCCCTCTTCGAGCTGCTGGACGATTTCCGAACGCTGTTCGGCACGCGATTCTTCAAGGATAGCACGACGCGAGACGACGATGTTGCCGCGACGCTTGTCCATCTTCAGAATCTGGAACGGCTGCGGCACATTCATCAGCGGCGCGATATCGCGGATCGGACGAATGTCCACCTGCGAACGCGGCAGGAAGGCGATGGCGCCTTCGAGGTCGACCGTGAAGCCGCCCTTGACCTGATTGAAGATGACGCCTTCAACGCGTTCATTGTTGTTGTACATGACTTCGAGCTTGACCCAGCTCTCTTCACGACGGGCCTTTTCACGGCTGAGGACGGCTTCGCCCAGCGAGTTCTCGACGCGGTCGACATAGACCTCGACGATCGAACCCACCTTGATGGTGCCATCGCGGCCAGCCTGGCCGAATTCCTTGAGCGCGATGCGCCCTTCGGTCTTGAGACCGACGTCGATGATCGCCAGATCCTTTTCGATCGCGACCACGGTGCCCTTGACGACGGCGCCTTCAAGGGGCTCGTTGTCGATGAACGAGTCCATCAACAGCGATTCAAAATCTTCTTTGCTCACAGTTTGCTGTGCCAAATTCAGTTCTCCAGAGCGCCGGTGGTTTGGGGTTGAGCCATTGCCAGAAACGGCGCCCGCCTGCTGAGAGATCAGCAGCCGGCGCACGAGCAACCGTTCAGAACGGCAATGGAATTGGATCTAGGTCCGGCGTTGTCGCTGGGTGATCGGCGGGGACCGAGTTCGCAAGGAGGAAATTAGAGGCTAGCCTCTGCCTTACGGGCCATGGTCCCATCGACGATCGCGATGGCGGCGCGGAGTGCGGCTTCTATATCGAGAAGCGTGGTGTCGAGCAAGTGCGCGTCATTGGCTTTATAAAAGCCGCCATTGGGATTGGCCATGTCACGAGCGTCCCGCTCTTCTATCTGGTGATAGAGGGCGTATCTGTCAACGGCCTGGCCGCGGGCCTCGAGCTGGCGGGCGCGGCGTTCCATGCGCGCCTTGCTGTCGGCCTGGATGAAGAGTTTGACGTCGGCTTCCGGGCAGATGGTCGTGCCGATATCGCGCCCGTCGAGCACGGCGCCGTTGTCCTGGGTAGCAAAGTCGCGCTGATAGTCGAACAGAGCGCGCCGCACGGCGCCGATGACCGCGACCTTGGAGGCCAAGGTGCCGATCTTGGCGCTGAGCAGGAATTCGGGATCGATGTCGCCTTCGTCCAGCGTCAGCGCCGCCGCGATGGCGCGCTCCTCGAATTGTTCGCTATCCTCATAGGCTTCCACCGCCCGGCCGACGGCGCGGTAGAGCAGGCCGGTATCGAGATAGGGCAAGCGGTAATGCCGGGCCAGTCCGCTGGCCAGCGTGCCCTTGCCCGACGCGGCGGGTCCATCGACAGCGATGATCATCGCGTGGCCTCCATCACATTTGGGGCGGACCTATCACGGAGCCGGGCGCTAACGCCACTCCCCAGTTTGGTGCAAGGCAGCGTTGCCGGGATGGCGCCGGGCATTTTCGGTTTGACAGGGTTCTGGTTTCCCCCTAACCGGACTGACCGAAGCGGGCCCCGCCCGCCATGAAATCTACGATATAAGGAACCTCGATGGCCAGTTCCGACCGCGGCACCAAACGCACCGACCCTGAGACGGGCAAGAAATTTTATGACCTGGGGAACGACCCGATCGTTTCGCCCTATACCGGCAAATCCTATCCGCGCTCGTATTTCGAGACGGTAGCGGCCGCCAAGCCGGCCCCGGCCATCGTCCGCAAGGTCGCTGACGAGGAAGACGAGACGGAAGAAGAAGAGGAAGTCGAAGACGTCGCAGCGCCCGAGATCGTGTCGCTGGAAGACGCCGATGCCGAAGATTCGGGCGAGGAAGAAATTCCCGATACCGAGGACGTCGATGTCGAAGTCGACGAAGAGCTGGCCGACGACGAGGAAGACGTGTTCCTCGAAGAAGAAGACGATGACGACGACCTCGCCTTCGACGTCGGCGGCGACGACGACCGCTGATTCATAACGATTTTTCCCCGGTTTGAGGCTCAAACCGGGGAAATAAAAAAGTGTCAAATAGGCACTTGCGTGTGCGGGAAGCCTACACTAGGTTGCGCCACGCTTCGGCAGGGAATACCCCGTCGAAGACCCATGGAATGGGGCCTTAGCTCAGCTGGGAGAGCGCTTGCATGGCATGCAAGAGGTCAGCGGTTCGATCCCGCTAGGCTCCACCATTTCCTTCTTACCCTGCCATCACGATCATGACGGACATTGCCTTGGCGCAGCGTCCTTGCGTGCTTAGGAATCACCCCGCGCGGCGGGCCATGATCCTGGCGCTGAGCCAGCCGAGCGCCAGGCCGACGGCGGCGCCGGCGAATTTGGCGAGGGCGTCGGCTTCGCGGCCGTGGCGGTCGGGACGCAGGTTTTGCAGGAGTTCCAGCCCGAAGGTGGCGCAGACCACCACCAGCACGGCCCACCAGATGTGCCTGGGATAGGCCAGGGCAAACAGGTAACCCACGACCAGGAACGCCACGGCGCGCTCGAATTGCGGCGGGGCGCCGCTGACCGGGCGCAGGTCGATTGGCCCCACGGTCATGATGGCGATGAGGATGAGGGCCAGCCAGGCGGCCAGAATGACGATTCGGTTCATGGCACTGTCATACCTGCTACGCGGGCCGCTGAAAACTGGCAGCCTGTCGCATCGCGCACGCTTGATTTGCAAATTGACCGGCCAGCGCATTGTCGGACAAACATCGTGCCAGCTATCCTCAACCCGAGTCGCGCCTTGGCCAATGCAAAAGCTTCCCATGCCATCGATCCCGCTGTGGCCCGCGCCATCTGGCTGCGGGCGCAGCGGCTGGATACCGCCGCGCCGTTCGGCGAGGGGGCGGAGGCGACGCGGCTGGCGGTCGAGCATCTGGGTTATGTTCAGATCGATACCATCAATGTGATCGAGCGGTGCCACCACCACATCCTCTATTCCCGCATTCCGGACTATCGGCGTGCGCACCTGACGCAAGCGCAGTCGGTGGACAAATCGGTGTTCGAATACTGGACCCATGCGCTGGCCTATGTGCCGACGCGCGACCTGCGGTTTTTCCTGCCGGCGATGAAGGCCTATCGAGCCAAGGACGGCGGCTGGTATGGCAGCGTCACCCCGGCCGAAATCAAGAAGGTGCTTAGGCGCATCAAGACCGATGGGGCGCTGTCCATCCGCGATATCGACGATGACGAGCTGGTGGAAAAGGATCACCCCTGGGCCAGCCGCAAGCCCTCCAAGCGGGCGCTGCAACTGGCGTTCTACCAGGGGCTGGTGGCGATCAGCGCCCGTCAGGGCATGCTCAAGAGCTATGAGCTGACGGAGCGCCATTTCGGCTGGGACAAGCCGCCCAAGCCGCCCAGCGCCAAACAGGTGGCCGAATATCTACTGGAGCGGGCGCTGAGGTCGCAAGGCGTGGTCAGCCTGGATTCGATCTGCCATCTCGATGCGCCCAGCAAGGGCGCGGTCAAGGCGCTGATCGACAGCCGGGTGCGGCGCAAGCTGCTGGTGCCCGTGCATCTGGAGCATGCGCCCAAAGTGCAGCATTGGGTGGCGCCCGAAGTGCTGGAGGCGACGCATGCGCCGGCCGAGCTGGTGCATATCCTGTCGCCGTTCGATCCGCTGATCATCCAGCGCAAGCGGCTCAGCGCGTTCTTTGGCTATGACCATATTTTCGAGGCCTATGTGCCGGCGGCCAAGCGCAAACTGGGCTATTTCGCCCTGCCGGTGCTGATGGGCGATCGCATCGTGGCGGCGCTGGATTTGAAGACCGACCGGGCGGCGGGCAAGCTTTTGGTGCAAAAATGGACGTGGCTGGAGGACGAGAGCGCCGAGGTAAAGGCGGCGATCGAGGAAGAACTGGGGCGGTTCGAGGCGTTTCAGCTGGGACGGGAGTAGATCCCGACATTCCAGAACGCCGCCCCTGCCTCCCCGATCAGGAGGAAGGTTCCCTCTGCTCGTTGAACTCAATCGAGCCACATCCGCCGGCAGACACCTCCCCCTTGACGGGGGAGGCAGGGTGGGGGTGTTCGGAGCCACGATATCAAATTGGGGCCAAACTTCCCCCCTCCCTTGATCCCTCCCCGCGAGGGGGAGGGTGTCGACTGAGAGGTTGGTGACCCAGAAACCTTTGGCCACTCACCCCAAACCGAACGGTTCTGGCTCTTCCCCGGCTTTCCAACCCTGCCCCAGCAGGCTAAAAGCGTGGCGCATTTTTGAGCAGGCGGGATCCCGATGGCGACGTATACCGATATTGCCCGGCGGGTTTACAACCATACCTGGAAGCTCGATCCGATCGTGCGCAGCCTGCTCGATACGGACTTCTACAAGCTGCTGATGCTGCAGATGATCTGGGGGCTCTATCCCAAGGTCAACGCCACGTTCTCGCTCATCAACCGCACCAAAAGCGTGCTGCTGGCCGAGGAAATCGACGAGCATGAACTGCGCGCGCAGCTCGATCACGCCCGGACCGTGCGGTTTTCCAAAAAGGAAATGATCTGGCTGGCCGGTAACAGCTTTTATGGCAGCCAGCAGATTTTCGAGCCGGGCTTTCTCAAGTGGCTCGAAACCTTCAGCCTGCCGGAATATCACCTCGAAAAGCGCGACGGCCAGTTCGTGCTAGAATTTGCCGGCTCGTGGCTGGAAACCTCGATGTGGGAAATTCCAGCCCTGGCAATCATCAACGAACTGCGCTCTCGCGCCGCGATGAAGCATTACGGCCCATTCGCGCTCGACGTGCTCTATGCCCGCGCCAAGGCCAAGATGTGGGAAAAGGTCGAGCGGCTGCAAAAGCTACCGGACCTCAAGATTTCCGATTTCGGCACGCGGCGGCGACACTCGTTCCTGTGGCAGCGCTGGTGCGTCGAGGCGCTCAAGGAAGGCATTGGCGAGGCGTTTACCGGCACCTCCAACGTCAAGCTGGCGATGGACAATGATCTTGAGGCCCTGGGCACCAATGCGCATGAGCTGCCCATGGTGCTGGCGGCCCTGTCGAAAACCGACGAGCAGCTCATCGCTTCGCCCTATCAGGTGCTGCAGGATTGGGAGAGCTATTACGGCGGCAATCTCAAGATCGTGCTGCCCGACGCCTTCGGCACCGATTCGTTCCTCAAGCACGCGCCCGACTGGGTGGCTGACTGGACCGGGTTCCGGCCCGACAGCGCCCCAGCGATCGAAGGCGGCGAGCGCATCATCGCCTGGTGGAAGCAACGCGGGCGCGATCCGCGCGAAAAGCTGCTGATTTTTTCCGACGGACTCGACGTCGACATGATCGAGGAAGCCTATCTGCATTTCGACGGCAAGGTGCGCATGGCCTTTGGCTGGGGCACCAACCTGACCAATGATTTCGAGGGCTGCTCGCCCGACCTCAACACCAGGCTCGATCCGATTTCGATCGTCATCAAGGTCAGCCAGGCGAATGGCCATCCGGCGGTCAAGCTGAGCGATAACCCCGCCAAGGCCACTGGTACGCCTGAAGAAATCGAGCGGTATCTGCGGCTTTTCGGCGATGCCGGCAGGGTGGAACACGCCGTCAAGGTGTGACGCGGCGAGCACAGGACGACAATATGTTCCGCTGTGGAGAACTTGTGGCCGGCATGCCCCGTTAAGGAAGCGTGAACCATCCGCGACTAGTTTTCAGCGCGGGGGCTCCCACAGGAGCCAAAGACTTGCCGCATGAATTGATCGATATCGCCGTCACCGAAAAACACGATCACCCCCACCTCAAGGGGCGGGTGACGGGGAAGGTGCGCGTCGTATTGCGCGAAAGCATCGATGGCCACGACGCCAACCACGAATTGTTCATCCCGGTCTGGGCCCAATTCGCCGAGCCCAAGAGCGAGGGCGACGTAGACATAGCGCTGATGCTAAAGGCCGCCAGTATCGTGGCGCGGCTCAAGGCGAATCTCGGCTAAAACGCCTAAAGCCCGAAGATTTCCGGCTCTTCAGGATCGGGGTATCGGTAATGCGGGGCCTTGGCGTAGTGCACGGCCTTGGCGCGGAGGATCGCGTCGTAACGGCGCTTCTCGTCGCGCACGAACCACACGATGGTCCCGCCGACGATCAGCCACATTGCCAATATTTGCCCGATCACCATCATCGTCGCATCCCCTGCCGATGCGAGCCATATAGCTAACCAAGGCTTAACGCCCAAGCGGAGGCCGCCGTTAGGCTTAACGGGTGGGATTTTATCGTTCCGCAATCAGGCGGCGATGTCGGGGATATCGCGGCCGCGATTGAGCGCCACCAGCGTACGGCGCACCTCGTTTTCGGCGGCCTTGCTGACCGCCTTGCGGTCGGCGCCCTCGCCCAGCGCCATCGGTGTGCCAAAGGCCACGGTGACATCCTTGACGCCGCCGGAGAGGATTTCGCCTATGTTCTGCTTCAGCGACTTGGATTTGACCCACGCGATCAGCGAACGCTCATTGCGGCTGACCGGCAGTCCCTGCAGGCGCGTATAGGCGATGGTCAGCGGCTGGATCAGCACATCGGTGGCGCCGGCCTCGATCATGGCGATCTGGGCGGCTCCCACCAGCGCCGAGCGGAACGGCAGCACATGGGTGCCGATATCGGACTGGCCCTCGGCAAACAGCAGCACCGCATTGCCGCCCGCCATGTGCCTGCCCATTTCGCGGCTGGTGCGGCCGGCATCGCTGCGGCGGGTTCGATCGACGAAGATGGTCTTTTGCAGCCGCGCCATCATGCCGACGAAGAACCACTCGCCCACTTCGCGCTTGGCCACGAAGGTGACATCGGCAACCGAGCCGATGGCGACGATATCGGTCCAGGAAATGTGGTTGGACACCAAAAGCGTCGCCCGCCCGGTTGCGGGCTGGCCGATGACGCGAACGCGCAGGCCGAGGAAGACGCAGCCGACGCGGTGGAAAAAGCGGGGAATGACGTTCCAGAACGGCAGATGCAGCGCGTTGACCAGCGCTTGCGCCGGGATGACGACGATGAGCACCGGGATATACACGAAGACGAAGAACAGCGAGCGCAGCAGCATCATGGCTTGCCGTCCTTGTCTTTTACCTCCAGCGGCACGGCATAAAGCTCGAGGCGGTGGTCGACGAGGCGATAGCCCAGCTTGCGGGCGATGACGTCCTGGATGGCCTCGATTTCCTCATTGCGGAACTCGATGACCTTGCCGGAGCGGATATCGATCAGGTGGTCGTGGTGTTCGTCGGGGATCAGCTCGAACCGTGCGCGACCGTCTTTGAAATCGTGCTTGGTGACGAGGCCCGCTTCTTCGAACAGGTTGACGGTGCGGTAGACGGTCGACAGGGAAATGCGATCATCCACCGCCGAGGCGCGGCGGTACAGCTCCTCGACATCGGGATGGTCGGACGCGGCCTCGATCACCTGGGCAATGACGCGGCGCTGGTCGGTCATGCGCATGCCCTTGGCGACGCAGGCTTCTTCAAGCGTCGGATCGGTCTGGCTCTTGCTCACGCGATTGCCCCAAAATGCTTCCCCATCAAACGGGGTTATCCAAGATCGCGCGCCATGACAAGCGCGGTGGCGGCCGATCCGTCCGGGCGCGGGTAATAGCCGTTGCGGGTGCCGACGCGGACAAAGCCCTGGCTGGTATAGAGGCGGATCGCCGCGGCGTTCTGCTCGTCGACCTCGAGGAACATGCGGCGGGCCGGGGTCAGCAGGAGATCGTCGAAGGCGGCGCGCAGCAGCGCTTGGCCAATCTTCTTGCCGCGCCATTTCGGATCGACCGCGATGGTGAGCAATTCGGCCTCGTCGGCGGCGTGGCGGATCAGCGCGAACCCCGCAATGCGACGCTTGGCGTCGCAGGCCACGTAGAGCGGCGTCGACTGTTCGGTGAGAAAGCCGATGAATTCCTCGCGTGGCCAGCCACGGTAAAAGCCCTTGGCGTGAATGCGCGCGAGCTCGCCCGCATCACCCGACTGGCCGGGTTCGATATGCAGGCCGCCGGGGGCCATCCAGAGCTTCATCATGGGGTGAGCCTCGCGATACGCGCCGCCGATTGCGGCTTGGCATCGGCATCGCGCACATAATCGGGTTCGGGTGGATGGGTCGTCGGATCGGCCGCGGCGCCATAGAGCGCCACCAGCGCGATATCGACGAAAGGGGCGGAGATCAGCGTGGTTCCGGGCACGATGGCGGCCTGGGCGATCGCCATGGGTACAATATCGGCTTTGCTGACGGGCTGCCCCGGCCCGGCGAACATCTGGAAATAGGCTTCGTGGCGCCGCGCATCGAGCAGCACGGTCGACGGCCCGCTGGCGGATAGCGACAGCGCTAGAAGGCTCGGAATGCCGACGGCGGGAATGGTGCGGGCCAGGGCGATGCCGCGGGCGGCGGAGAGCCCAATGCGCAGGCCCGTGAAGGAGCCGGGTCCGGTGGTGACGGCGACGCGGGCGAGGTCGGGATAGCCAAGGCCGTTGCGCGATAGGAGCGTCGCGATGCGCTCGAAGATCAATTCGGCGTGGCCGGTGGCGATGTCGTCGATGGAGATATCGATCGTGCCATCGCCGCGCAGCACGGCCAGTTGCAGGCGCGGCGCAGCGGTATCGATGGCGAGCGTGATGGGCAAGGACATGGCACCGCTCTAGCCCGAGTGCTGCGCCAAGTCGAGCCGGAAGGCACCCCACTTCACCTCTCCATTTGGGGGAGAGGTCGACCCTCTTGGGTCGGGTGAGGGGGCCTTCCCCACCATCTCACCCAGTAAAGGCCCCCCTCAACCGTCTCGCTAGCGCGAGCCGACCTCTCCCCCTAAGGGAGAGGTGAAGAGCCCGCCTTGACGCCCCTGCCCCCGACAGCGAGTTTGCCAAGATGCACTCTGATTCGCTTTGGGCTTCCGCGCCATGACCTGGCTGGCTGAAACCGCCATGCTCAGCCATGGCTGGCGGCGTTTCCTGCTGCTGGTGATTGCCGGCGCGATTGCGGCGCTATCGATCGCGCCGTGGTTCATCCTGCCCGCGATCTTCATCACCTTCCCGGTCTGGGTGTGGTGCCTTGACGGCGCCGAGCGCCGGCGCGGCTGGCGCCTGGTGTTCGGGCCGGCATTCAATATCGGCTTCGCCTTCGGCTGGGGCTATTTCACGGTCGCGTTCCATTGGCTGGGCGCCGCTTTCTTCGTCGAAGGCGGGGTGATGATCGCGCTGATGCCGTTCGCCATCCTGGCATTGGCGGCACTGATCGCGTTTTTCTGGGGGCTGGCGAGCGCAGCGGCGCATCTGTTCTGGTCCAATGGTGCCTGGCGCATCGTGACGCTGGCGACCTTCGTGACCATTGCCGAGTGGGCGCGCGGCCATGTGCTGACCGGATTTCCGTTCGATCTCCTGGGTTATTCGCTGACTGGCACGGACGAATTGATGCAACTGGCCTCGGTGATCGGCGTCTATGGGCTGACCCTGCTGGCGGCGCTGCTGGCGATGACGCCGGCGCTGATCTGGCCGGCCGATGGGCGCACGCTGAGCCGGCGGCTGTTCCCGTTTTTCCTGTCGATCGCCATTTTGGCGGCGCAGCTCGGCTATGGCTTTAACCGACTGCGCGAGCCGGAAACACCTGAGCGCACCGACGTGGCAATGCGGCTGGTCCAGCCGCTGATCTACGATCATGCCGACTGGAGCCATGTCGATCCGGTGGCGCTGATCGACAAGCTGCTGATGTTGTCGGAAATGCAGACCGGGCCCGAGGACAAGGGCCTAGCCGATATCACCCAATTGGTGTGGCCCGAATCATCCTTGCCGTTCTTTTTGAGCCAGTATCCCGATGCGCTGGCGCGGATTGCCCGCATGCTGCCCGACACCACGACGCTGCTGGCCGGGGCGCCGCGCGAACAATACCAGCCCGATGGCAGCCAGGCGCCGCCGTTCAACGCGATCCTGGCCATCGACACCAATGGCGAGGTGGCGACCAGCTACGACAAGTCGCATCTGGTGCCGTTCGGCGAATTTTTGCCGTTCCAGGACTTTTTCGCCAAGCTGGGCATCAAGCAATTCGTGCCCGGCGCCAATGGCTGGGCGCATGGCGACGCCAAGCGCCGGCTGATGAGCCTGCCCGGCGCGCCGTCGTTCCTGGCGCTGATCTGCTACGAAATCCTGTTTTCGGGCGATCTCGGCGACGCGGCGAACGCGGCGTATCTGTTCAACGTCACCAATGATGCGTGGTTCGACGGCTCGATCGGGCCGGCCCAGCACGCCCACCACGCACGGCTGCGGGCGGTGGAAGAAGGCATGAGCCTGATCCGCGCCGCCAATTCCGGACTGACCTTCGCCACCGACCCTTTTGGTCGCATCACCGCCCAACTGGCGCCGCAGGAAATGGCAGTGCTCGACGTCAGCCCGCATGAGCGCCTAGGGAGCACCATGTTTGCACAGGTGCGGTACTGGCCGCTGCTGGTGGCGCTGGGGTTGGGGCTGCTGATCTCGGTGGTTGCGGCAAGAGGGCGGCGGCGCAAGGGGCTGTGACACCATCACGAGGCCAATCCATCCGCTCCATCGTCCCCTCCCCCTTGAGGGGCTTCGCGGCGTCCCGAAGGGCAAATCGCTCCAGTGGAGCGATTTGAGACAAGAAGGCCATGAGGGCTATGCCCGAACGGCTGGCCAGGGTGGGGGGAACTCTCCCCACGAGTGGAGCCAGCCGAAACCAACTCCACTCCACTCCATATGGCTGGCCTCGATCTAGTCCCGCCACCGCCCTTCCCGCTGGCTTGACCCGCGGGCCTCTCGCCACGCCACCGAATTCAGTGCGACCTGACAGTGCCCCGCGGGTCAAGCCCGCGGGAAGACCGAGTGCGGTGTGAGCATCCCTTGCCCCGGAATTACTGCCCCTTATCCCCCTTATCCCCACCTGAGATTCCCGGCGTATCCTCCCTCCCGATATCTCCACAATGGCTGCGGGTTCGCGACGAACGGCCGTGGGGAGTTTGGTGGGAGGGGAATGCGGTCGCGCGATCCCTGGGCCAGCGCGACGTTCGTCTCCTGAAATAATGGAGGCCACGTTCGAGCGGCCAGAAACCCCATCGCATGCGGCGAGACATGTCTCGCTACTACAAATTACCATGAGGCACGTCTCGCCGCATGCCGCAGCCTTTTTAAAACCGCCCGGCGATCCCGCGCGGTGCCTTGGCATGTCCCGTCTTGCGAATGCCGCATCTTTCGGGCACATCGAACACACCAAAAATCCCCACAAGGCTTGCCCCATGGCCCACCCGGTTTCGCCCCTCGCTCCCAAAACCTATCCGGAGCTGCCGCCCATCGCAGGCGTCCGCTTCGCCACCGCCGAAGCCGGGATCAAATACAAGAACCGCACCGACGTCCTCCTGGTCGCGCTCGATGCCGGCACCACTGTCGCCGGCGTCGTCACCAAGTCGAAATGCTCCTCGGCCGCCGTCGATTGGTGCAAGGCCAACCTGCCCGGCGGCACTGCCCGCGCCCTCGTCGTCAATTCGGGCAATGCCAATGCCTTCACCGGCGCCAAGGGCCAGCAATCGGTCGAACTCACCGCCGATCTGGCCGCCAAGGCCATTGGCTGCACACCCGCCGAAGTCTTCCTCGCCTCCACCGGCGTCATCGGCGAGCCGCTCGACGCCAACAAATTCGCCGGCGTGCTCGACCAGATGGCGACCCGGCTCGGCGACGCCCCCTGGATGGACCCCGCCAAGGCCATCATGACCACCGACACGTTCGCCAAGCTGAGCGGCGCCACGCTCGAATTCGACGGCTCGCAGGTGCGCATCAACGGCATCGCCAAGGGCAGCGGCATGATCGCGCCCGATATGGCCACCATGCTGTCCTTCGTCTTCACCGACATGCCGATCGCCGCCACCGTGCTGCAGGCGCTCCTCGCCCGCCACGTCCAGACCAGCTTCAACGCCATCACCGTCGATAGCGATACCTCGACCTCCGATACTCTGCTGGCCTTCGCGACCGGCCAGGCCCATGGCGTCACCCCCATTGAAACCATCGATGACCCCCGCGCCGAAATCTTCGGCGAGGCCCTGCGCGACGTGCTGTTCGATCTCGCCATCCAGGTCGTCCGCGACGGCGAAGGCGCCACCAAGCAGGTGTCGATCCATGTCGAAGGCGCCACCTCCGACGCCAGCGCCTTCCGCATCGCCAAATCGATTGCCGATAGTCCCTTGGTCAAGACCGCCATTGCGGGCGAGGACGCCAATTGGGGCCGCGTCGTCATGGCCGTCGGCAAGGCCGGCGAACCCGCCGACCGCGACAAGCTCGCCATCCGCTTCGGCGATCTCCTCGTCGCCAAGGACGGCGAACGCGCCCCGATTTACGACGAAGCCGCCACCAGCGCCTACATGAAGGGCGAGGACCTCGAACTGACCGTCAGCCTCGGCCTCGGCGACGGCAAGGCCACGGTCTACACCTGTGACCTCACCCACGGCTACATCACCATCAACGGCGACTATCGGAGTTGAAATGAGCATTCCGGACGCCGAAGCCATCGAACGGGCGAGCCTCCTGGCTTGGCCTGGCATTGAGGAGAAGTGGGACGGCTCATGGGTTCGCCGCGCGGCCGGCGGCTATACCAAGCGCGCCAATTCCATCCAGTGCTTTGATCCGGACGACTTCGAAGACGCCGACCTGCGCGTCATTTCGGCCAGCTCCTGGATGGTGATCCGAAAACTCAATCCCGTCTTCCGCATCACGCCCCTGTCCAGCCCCGAGCTCAATGCCACCCTCGATGAGGCCGGCTGGGAGGAGATTGATCCGAGCCACCTCTTTGCCATGGAGCTTGGCGATCACGAGGCTGACCCGGAAGCTCAATTACTGCCCGTGCTGGATGAGAAGTTTCTGGCGGCCTCGCAACAACTGCGCGGCTACAACGAGCAGACCATGACCGGGCTCAAGAACCTGCTGGCCGCATTCAAGGTGCCCGCCGTCGGCGTCGTGCTGACGCGCGACGGGGCGGCCGTGGCCTCCTCGATCATGGCGGTGGCCAATGGTATCGTCCTGACCGGCAATGTGGTGACCGATGCCACTCGTCGTCGCCAGGGCCTGGCTTCGGCAATGATGCATTCGGGCCTCGCCTGGGCCAAGACCCAGGGCGCCCATACCGCCGCCCTCAATGTGCAGACTGACAATGCCGTGGCCAAGGCGCTCTACACTGGCCTCGGCTACAGCCACCAATATGACTACAGCTACCGCGTACCGGGCGGGCGCAAATGAGCGAGTACCCTATCCTGCTCGTCGTCGCCTGCGCGCTGGTCGATGCCGACCGCCGCGTCCTCATCGCCCAGCGTCCCCCTGGAAAATCCTTGGCGGGGCTATGGGAATTCCCCGGTGGCAAGGTCGAGGCCGGCGAAACGCCCGAAGCCGCGCTGATCCGCGAACTCGAGGAAGAGCTTGGGGTTTCCACCAAGACCGCGTGCCTGGCTCCGGTATCTTTCGCCAGTCACTCTTACGAGAATTTTCACCTGTTGATGCCACTTTACGCCTGCCGGAAGTGGCAAGGACAGCCGCAAGCCAGGGAGCACACCGCACTCAAATGGGTGCGGCCGCAGGCCCTGCGAGACTACCCCATGCCCCCGGCCGACGCGCCATTGATCGCCGCGCTCTGCGACCTTCTCTAAGCGCCGGAAGCGTGACGAGATAACGACCGAGAGCATTTCATCGTTTTCCAAAGATGAAATGCTCCGGACCGAAGCCGGGGGACAGCCAGCCATGTTGCGGACTGCGATTGCACGATTTCTGCGCGACCAATCGGGCGCCACCGCCATCGAATATGGCCTGATAGCAGCGCTGGTTGCCGTCGCCATCATCAGCACACTGGTGGTGTTCGGCACCAACCTGACCGCGCTCTATGCCGGCGGCACCGGCAGCGCCGCCACGGTCATCGGCAACGCCGCCAATAGTCTCTAGGCAGCGGCGCTATTGCAGCGCCACCACCTTGTACTTCTGCCCCGGCACGATCGGATCGCCAGGGAACAGATCGTTGATGATGTAGAACAGCTCGGTGCCGCGATTGAGCCCGGCCATCTGCTTGGCCAGCGAATCGGCACTGTCGCCGGCCCGCGCCACCACTATTCTGATCCCCACCTTGCGGATCTGCGCCAGATCGGTCGCATCGGTCCGCCGGAAGCTCTTGAGCGTCGCCTCGGCACCCTGGGCAAACCGCGCGCTGTCCGCCTTGGCGGCAAAGATGAACCGATAGACCTGCCCATCCAATCGCATCACCGAGACGCGGAAGAACCACTGATCGGTCTGCGCAATGCCCGACGCCATGTCGACGCCGTTAAAGCTCTGCGTCGTCACGCTGTCGGCCTTGAGCCCGGCGATCCAGCCCGATTTCAGGTAGTCAGCCAGTCCCACATTGGCGCCGACTTCGGCGCTGTCGAAACGCACCGCCTCGCCATCGCCTGCGACGCCAACCACCGCGTTCTGCGAATTCTGCAAGGTATACCCCTGCGGCACGGAGAACGTATACTTGCTGGCACTATGGATAAACCGCCGCCCGACGATCGAGCCCTGCGAGACGCTATCGCCAAAGGTCAGGCCAGCGACGCTGGCCAGATAGCCCTCGCGGTCCACTTCGCCGACCGTGGCGCCGAACATCTGCGTCGCCACCTGGACGGCTTTTTGGATCCGGTCCGGCGTCGAGGGATGCGAGGACAAAAAGCCCTCGCCCTGGTTCTGCCCCGCCGAGAAGGTGGCGAAGCGGCTCATCACCCCCAGGAACCGCGCCGCCGCCTGCGGATCGTAGCCCGCCTTGCCGGCATATTTGATGCCTTCGCGGTCGGCCTCAAGCTCCTGGTTCTGGCTGAAGGCGGCCAGCGACTGCTTGGAGCGGTCAGCCGCCTGGTCTGCCCCGGCCTCGCCGCCGAACACACCGCTGATCACCCGATCGACGATCTCGGTGGTGCGCGTCCTATTGGTGCGCGCCCGCGCATGGCGCAGGGTCACGTGCGAGATTTCGTGCGCCAGCACTGCCGCCAGCTCGCTGGTGTCCGACGCCAGCGCCAGGATACCGCGCGTCACATAGATATAGCCGCCCGGCAACGCAAAGGCGTTGACCTCGGCACTGTCCAGGATGGTCACCTGGAACTGTGCATTGGGCTGGTCCGCCGCCGCCAGCAGCCGCCCGACGATGCGCGCCACCATGATTTCGGCCGGACGGTCCGAATAGACCCCCCCATAGGCCGCGATGATGCGCGGATGCTCGCGCCGCCCGATGACCACGTCGTCAGGATCGGTGCCTTCGGGCACCACTGTGGGTGCCGGATTATCGCCGGTCTGCGTTACCGCAATTCCGCCGGTGCTGGTCAGGGTCGTGCAGCCGCTCAGCGCCAGCAGCGAGACCGCCAGCACCGAATTGCGCACCCCAATAGCAATGCCACCCAGAAGGTTCATCGTGTGGCCAAAACCTCGATCTGTTCGGGATGGGTGATTTCGATGCGTGGACCATCCCGGTCATCCACCCACCCCCTGATTCGCACGAGTGCGCCTTCGAGCCCCATGGGATCGATACCCGCCGCCACAAACAGCCGCAATGCTGGCGCTCCGATCACCGTGGTGAAGTCCTCTTTCCAGAACCGGCCGAAATTAAGATAGAGCCGCCCGCCAGCCTGGTCCGCCAGCAGCACTCGCCCTTCGACCAGCTCGTAATGACCGGCAAGTGCGAGCAAATCGGCTGGCTTGTCTGCTGCCCGCACGCTGTAATAGGGATCGCTCCAGATGCCAAGCCCGGCCATGCGCGCCCGTCCTTCGGCGGCGTATAATTGATCGAGACATGCACGATTGTCGGGAAACGAATAGACCCGCGCCATGCCCTGCGCGACCATCTGCTGCTGCGCCCAGATTTCGCCCCCAGGCGCTTCCACGAACACATGCGCCAGCGCCCGTTCGTAGCGATCGACTTCCTCGCCGCCATAGCCCAGACGGACGGTTTTGTTGAGAACCATGGCCTCGAGCGCCGCCTTGGCTTCCCCGGCCTTTGGCCAGGTTGGAAAACCCTCGCGTCCGAGCGGCAATTTGGGCGCCTGCGTGCCGATCATGCGCACCACAAGACCGGTGTCGAGCACCACCGTATCGCCGTCCGTCACCTGCACGACGACGCCGCCCGGCGCGAAGCGCAGGTCCTCGCATGCCAGCGCGGCCGCCGAAACCGACGACAGCGCCGCGAGCGCAGCCAACCGAACGATGCTGGACCTGACCAATGGAGCCCCGAAAAATAATTCGTTCACCATGCACCCAAATAAGGCAAAAAGGGATTAACGAGTTGACAATGGGCCGCCCCAAACAGCGCCCCTGGGTGTTTGTCCCCATCTGTTGCCCCTTTGCCGCTCCGCCTCGCAACCCAGCGCGAAGTTCTGGTTTGAACTGCGCCCAAGTTTTGCTATCCAGCTGTTGTGGTCCCGTAGCTCAGTTGGATAGAGCGTAGGATTCCTAATCCTAAGGTCATGAGTTCGAATCTCATCGGGGTCACCACCACCACTTTTCGCCAGGGCAGGACTTAGCCCGGGAACTGAGTGTCATAAGCCTCGCTGATGGCCTCGTAGAGCGCTCCCGCATCAGGCGCCGCCCGAATGAGCGCTCGGGTTTCTTCCGAACGCAGGATGCGCGCCGCAGTCGACAGCAGTTTCAGCGCGGCTGCGCGATCTGTCGCCGGGATCAACAGCACGAAGACGATATCGACCTTGCCCTCATCGATGGCATCGAAATCGACGGGCCGTGCCAGCCGCGCCAATAGCCCGAGGGGCGCCGCGAGACCCGCAACCGTGGCATGCGGAATGGCAATCCCCTGTCCCACGCCGGTCGATCCCAACTGCTCGCGATTGCTGAGCGCGGTGAAAATAGGCTGGGCCCCAACCCCGGACCACGCCGCCGCTTTGGTGGCAAGCGCCTCGAGAACGCTCTGCTTGGACGGCGCGGCGAGATCGACCAGCACGTGCTCCGGCACGAGGAATTCGGAAATCGGCATGCTCGGTGCCTCGCTCACAACGCACCATCCGGCGCGTGCGGCGCCGGAACCTCGTCGGCTTCCCGAAGCCGGTAGCCCACCCCCGTTTCGGTCATGATATACTGCGGCTGATCGGGGGTCTGTTCGATCTTCTGGCGGAGCTGGCGCACATAGACGCGCAGATATTGCACGTCGGTCGACCCGCTCCAGACCTGGTTCAAGAGGTGCTGGTGAGTCAGGACCTTGCCGGCATGCTGCACCAGGATGCGCAGGATATCGTACTCCTTGGGCGATAGCTTCACCTCCTTGCCCGCCACCCGCACGATGCGCTTGACGAGATCGACGCTGAGCTCCCCGGCCTGGAACAGGGCCCGCTCGCCCTGCTGCTGCAGCCGGTGGCGCAGGGCCACCCGGATGCGCGCCACCAGCTCCTTGGTGCCGAAAGGCTTGGTGACATAATCATCGGCCCCCAGCTCCAGCGCCTTGACGATGCCCGCCTCGTCGGTCCGGCTCGACAGGATCAGGATCGGCAGGTCGAACAGCTCATTGCGCCATTTGGCCAGCAGGTCGTGTCCCTGGATGTCGGGCAGGCCGAGATCGAGCAGGATCAGATCGGGCCGGGTCTGCGCGAGCAGCTCATTGGCCTGCCGGCCGCTTCCGGCTTCGAGGATCGTGTAGCCTTCGGTGCCCAGCCCGACCCGCAGCAGCTTGCGGATCGGGGGCTCGTCGTCCACGACCAGAATCTTTATCGAGGATGACGTCATGGCAGTTCTTCCAGTTTGCGCGTGTCGGTCGGGACCGGCAGCCTGATGGTGAAAATGGCGCCCGATCGGTCGGTCCGGTTGGAGGCCACGATGGTGCCACCCATGGCCTCGACAAAACCCCGGCAGATCGAAAGCCCCAGCCCGGTCCCTGCCCGGATATGATCGGCTTTGCGCACCCGATAGAAGCTGTTGAAGATGCGGTCGAGGTCGTCCGGCGGAATTCCTGGCCCCTCGTCGATGATTTGCAGCACGGCCGAGCCATTATCGGTCCAGCCCACGATCTGGATGGCCGAACCGGCCGGGGCGTATTTCGCGGCATTGTCCAGCAGGTTGAACAGCACCTGCTCGAACAGCACCGGATCGAGCCGCAGCATCGGCAGGTCGGGCCGCAGCTCGACCCGAACGTGATGCTCCTCAGTAATCTTGGCGGCGCGGCGCAAGGCGGTCCCCACGATATCGCCGACAAAGTGCAGCGCAAAATTCGGCGCCATGGCGCCCGATTCCAGCCGCGTCATATCCAGCAAGTTGGCAATGAAGCGGTTGAGGCGCTCGGATTCGTCTATCACCGAGGTCAACAGCTCAGCACGGTCCGTCTCCGGAATCGATGTGTCGTAATCGCGTAATGTGCCCGCGGCACCCATGATTGCCGCCAGAGGCGTCTTGAGGTCGTGCGAGATCGAGGTCAGCAGTGCCGAGCGCAGCCGGTCCGCCTCGGCAGCCAGCTTGGCCCGGTCCACATCGGCGACCAGTTGAATGCGCTCGATGGCGAGCGCCGCCTGATCGATCAGCGCATCCAGCAGTCGCTGCTGCTCGGGCGTCAGCAGCGGTCCCTGCTTGTCATTGTCGAGACCGACCACCCCTACAGGACTGCGACCAGTGCGCAGCGGCAGATAAAGCCGCTTGGCACCCGGCAGGGTATCGGCCCCGCGGCCCGCCGGATGATTGTTGTCCCAGGCCCAGTTGGCCGCCGCGATATCGGCATCGACCAGGCTATCGTCGGGCGGATACCCCGCTTTGACGCTGAGCTTGCCCCCTTCGGGCAGCAGCAGCACGACGCGCAGCTTCAACATCGAGGCGATCTGGAAGGCCGTCGCCCACAGCACGTCGTCCAGCGTGCCCGTACCGGCCAGCTTCTTGCTGAACAGATAGAGATCTTCCGTCGTCCTGGCGCGCTGGCGAGCGGCCGAGGCCTGCCTTTGCACCCGCGACGCCAGATTGCTGGCCACCACCGCAACGCCGAAGAAAAATCCCAGCGCGATGACGCTTTCGGGATCGCTGACATTGAGCGTGTAGAGCGGCGCCAGGAAAAAGAAATTGAACGCCAGCGCACCGAGTACCGAAGCCAGGAGAGCTGGGCGCAGCCCCCCCAAAATGGCCGAGGCCAGCACCGCCATCAGGAATGCCGGCGCAACATTGGTGACATTGAGCCCGCGATTGAGCAACAGCCCGAACCCCAGCGCCACACCCACGCAGGCGACACTGAACAAATACGCCTTGACCTGATAGCGCCGCGGCTCAGCGAGCACCACACCGCGCGGCTTGGCCACCTGGTCCTGATCGCTCCCCGCAATCACGTGCACGCTGATGTCGCCGGCCAGTCGGATCAATTCGTGCGAGACCGAGCCTTCGAAATACTCCCGCCATCGCGGCTTGCGCGGTTTGCCGATGATGATGTGGGTGACATTGTTGGCATTGGCATAGCGCACGATCTCCGTCGCCACATCCTGCCCCGGCAGGGTGATCGCCTCGCCGCCCAGCTGTTCGGCCAGCCGCAGGGTAGCGGCCAGCCGATCCTTGTCCTCCTCCGACATCGTGGTAATGCGCGCCGTCTCGACATGCAGCGCCAGCCACGGCGCCCGCAGCCGCTCAGCCTGCCGCCGCGCGTAACGCACCAGCGAGGGTGCACGCGGATGCTCATCAATGCACACCACCACCCGCTCCCCGGCGCCCCATGGCCCCGGAATGGCGTGCGAACGCATATGGGTCAGCAGTTGATCATCCACCCTCTGGGCGGTGCGGCGCAGTGCCAGCTCGCGCAGCGCCGTCAGATTGCCGGGCGAGAAATAGTTCTCGACCGCACGCTGGGCCGTGGTGGGCAGATAGACTTTGCCGTCCTGCAGCCGCTTGATCAGGTCCTGCGGCGTGACGTCGATGATCTCGATGTCGTCAGCCCGGTCGACGATGGAATCGGGCACCGTTTCGCGCACACGAATGCCGGTAATCTGGGCCACCACGTCGTTGAGGCTTTCCACATGCTGGATATTGAGCGTGGTATAAACGTCGATACCCGCGGCGAGGATTTCCTCGACGTCGAGATAGCGCTTGGTATGGCGGCTCCCCGGCGCATTGGTGTGCGCCAGCTCATCCACCAAGACCAGGCTGGGACGGCGCGCCAGGATGGCGTCAATGTCCATCTCGTCGAGGCTCTGGCCGCGATAGTCCACGCTGGCGCGCGGCACGATTTCGAAGCCCGTCACCAGCGCTTCGGTCTCCTTACGACCGTGCGTTTCCACCACCCCAATGACGGCGTCGACCCCATCCGCCAGCTTGGCCCGCCCCGACATCAGCATCTCATAGGTCTTGCCGACACCGGGCGCCGCACCCAGGAAAATCTTGAAGCGCCCGCGGGTTTCCTGTTCGGCGCCTTCCAGCAAGGCGTCGGGAGATGGCCTTCCGTCAGAATTGCGGTTGTCGTCGAGCATTGGCCTGTTCTCTGCTTGGTCGTCCAGGTCCGGGCGCCGCGAACGGCGTCCGGACCTCATAGTGTCACTTGCGCGCGGCGCTATCGAGAGCCAGGTTCAATTCGAGTACATTGACCACGGGCTCGCCCATGAAGCCCAGCACCGGGCTCTCGACGTGCTGATCCACCAGCGTTTGGATCGTGGCCTCATCCACGCCACGGGCTTGGGCGACGCGCTTGACCTGGAAATCGGCGGCCTCCGGCGAGATATGCGGATCAAGTCCGCTGGCTGACGTGGTCACCAAGTCGATCGGGATCGTCCCATCGGGGTTCTCGGCCTTGAGCGCCGCCACATCGGTGGTGACGCGCTCGATCAACACCTTGCTGGTCGGCCCCAGATTGGAGCCGCTCGAGGCAGCCGCGTTGTACCCATCACCCGCCGCCGATGGCCGGCCGTGGAAATATTGCGGCTGGGCAAACGCCTGCCCGATCAGTGCGGAGCCGATCACCCTCCCGTCTTGTTCGATCAGGCTGCCTTGGGCCTGGTGCGGAAAGATGGCCTGGGCGAGACCCGTCATGCCCAAGGGATAGATAAGGCCCGTAATGATGGTCAGGATGACGATCATGAAGATCGCAGGCCGGATTTGCTTAAGCATCGGAATTGTCCCGAAATGGTGGTCGCACGTTGCGAGCCGGAGCGTTGCGTGGTGTGGTGGTCGACCTCATCGCTAGATGAGCCCGATCGAAGTGATGGTCAGATCGATTGCCTTGATGGCGATGAAGGGCACGATGACGCCGCCGAGCCCGTAGATCAGCAGGTTCCGGCCGAGCAGCGCCCCCGCCCCGACCGGGCGATATTTGACGCCGCGCAGCGACAGCGGAATCAGCGCCACGATAATCAGCGCATTGAAGATGATCGCCGACAGGATCGCGCTTTGCGGGCTGTGCAGCCCCATCACATTGAGGCCGGACAATTGCGGATAGAAAGCCAGGAACATCGCCGGGATGATGGCGAAATACTTGGCGATATCGTTGGCGATCGAGAACGTGGTCAGGGCGCCGCGCGTCATCAGCAACTGCTTGCCGATGCCGACGACTTCGATGAGCTTGGTCGGATCGCTATCGAGATCGACCATATTGCCCGCTTCACGCGCCGCCACCGTGCCGGTATTCATCGCCACTCCCACGTCGGCCTGCGCCAGGGCTGGCGCATCATTGGTGCCGTCGCCGCACATGGCCACGAGCTTGCCCTTGGCCTGTTCCTCGCGGATCAGCGCCAGCTTGTTCTCCGGCGTCGCCTGCGCCAGGAAATCGTCCACCCCCGCCTCGGCCGCGATCGCCGCCGCGGTCATCGGATTGTCGCCAGTGATCATCACCGTACGGATGCCCATGCGGCGCAGTTCGGCGAAGCGCTCCTTGATGCCGCCCTTGACGATGTCCTTGAGGTGGACGACGCCCAGCAGCTTGCCGTCGCGCACCACCGCCAGCGGCGTGCCGCCCGATTTGGCGATCTGGTCGGCTATGGCCTGCAGGTCGGCAATGGTCTGGCTCGAGGCTTTTGGGCTGGCACCGGCGGAGGTGGACAGGCTGACATAAGCCAGCACCGCGTCGACCGCGCCCTTGCGGATCGACGACCCGTCGAGGTCCACGCCGCTCATCCGCGTCTGCGCGGTAAAGGGCACGAACGTCGCATGCAGGCTCGCCATATCCCGCTCGCGAATGCCATATTTCTCCTTGGCCAGCACCACGATAGACCGCCCCTCAGGCGTCTCGTCGGCCAGCGACGCGAGTTGGGCGGCATCGGCCAGTTCCTGCTCGGTCACGCCCTGGACGGGGTGGAACTCGCTCGCCTGCCGATTGCCCAGCGTGATCGTGCCGGTCTTGTCGAGCAGCAGCGTATCGACGTCACCGGCGGCCTCAACCGCACGGCCCGACATGGCCAGCACGTTGAAACGGACCAGCCGATCCATGCCCGCAATGCCGATGGACGATAGCAGCGCGCCGATCGTCGTGGGGATCAGCGTCACGAACAACGCCACCAGCACGATCACCGGCACCGCACCGCCCGCATAGCTGGCAAAGAACGGAATGGTCACCACCGCCAGCACGAAAACCAGAGTGAGACCGGCCAGCAGGATATTGAGCGCGATCTCGTTGGGCGTTTTCTGCCGTTCGGCGCCTTCGACCAGCGCGATCATCCGGTCGATGAAGGTCGAACCCGCCGCCGCGGTGATGCGCACCTTGATCCAGTCGGACAGCACCTGCGTGCCCCCCGTCACCGCCGAACGGTCGCCGCCCGATTCACGGATCACCGGTGCGGACTCCCCGGTAATGGCCGCCTCGTTGACCGACGCCACCCCTTCGATGACTTCACCGTCGGACGGAATGATATCGCCGGCCCCCACGATAACGACATCGCCGACCTTCAGGCTATTGCCCGCCACCAGCCGGAACTTGGTGCGATCATCCCCCGACAGCAGCTTGGCTTCGGTCTCGGTGCGGGTCCGGCGCAAGGACTCCGCCTGCGCCTTGCCGCGCCCCTCGGCCACGGCCTCCGCGAAATTGGCGAACAGCACGGTGAACCACAGCCAGATCACGAGCTGCAGCGAAAAGGCGAGGTTACCGCCTCCCGTCGCCAAATCCTTGATCAGCAGAACCGTGGTCAGCGCTGACACCACGGCGACGACGAACATCACCGGACTTTTGATCAGCGTGCGCGGATCGAGCTTGGTGAAGGCACCGCCCAGGGCAGGGACGAGAATGCGAGGGTCCAGAATACTCGTTGATTTGGACTGGCTCATGGATAACTCCAGCATGGATGACTGCGACGCGATCTCTCGGATCGCCGCGAACAATTGGGACAGGGGGCAGCGACGGACCCGGCCTAGAAGGTCTGACCCGCCAGCATGGCGAGGTGCTCGACGATCGGCCCGAGCGCCAGCGCCGGAAAGAATGTCAGCCCGCCCACGACGATGATGATGCCCAGCAGCAGCCCGACGAACAGCGTGCCATCGGTGGGCAGCGTGCCACCCGATGCGGGTACGGTCTTCTTGGCCGCGAGGGACCCCGCAATGGCCAAGGCCGGGATGATGACGAGGAACCGCCCCATCAGCATGGCGATGCCGATGGTGATATTGTACCAGCCCGTATTGCCGGACAGCCCGCCAAAGGCCGAGCCATTATTGGCCGTGGCGGACGTATAGGCGTAGAGAATTTCCGAGAAGCCGTGCGGCCCGGGATTCCAGATCGAGGAGGCGCCAGCCGGCAGCACTGTTGCCAACGCCGTAAAGCCGAGCATCGCCAAGGGCAGGCAGAGGACGGCGAGCATCGCCATCTTGACCTCCTTGGCCTCGATCTTCTTGCCCAGATATTCGGGCGTCCGACCCACCATCAGGCCCGCCACGAAAATGGCGATCACGACAAACAGGATGATGCCGTAAAAGCCCGCGCCAACGCCGCCGATGATGATTTCGCCCAGCATCATGTTGATCAGCGGGATCATGCCGCCAAGCGCCATGAAGCTGTCATGCATGGCATTGACCGCCCCGCATGAGGCCGCCGTGGTGATGACCGCGAACAGCGCCGACAGCGGAATGCCGAACCGGACTTCCTTGCCCTCCATGTTGCCGCCCTCGAGACCAAGCGCATGCAGTAGCGGATTGCCCGCGGCTTCAGCCCAATAGCAAACCGCCACGCCGGCAATGAACAGCACGCCCATCGTAGCCAGGATCGCCCAGCCCTGTTTCTGATTGCCCACCATGCGGCCGAACACATTGGTCAAAGCCGCGCCGATGGCGAAGATCGACACCATCTGGATCAGGTTCGACAATGCGCCCGGATTTTCGAACGGATGAGCCGAATTGGCATTGAAGAAGCCGCCGCCATTGGTGCCCAGCATCTTGATCGCCAGTTGCGAAGCCACCGGCCCAACCGCGATAGTCTGCTGGGCGCCTTCAAGCGTCGTCGCGTTGACATAGGCGCCCAGCGTCTGCGGCACGCCGAGATACACATAGACCAGCGTCAAAACCACGCAGAGCGGCAGCAGGATGTAAAAGGTCGACCGGGTCATATCGACCCAGAAATTGCCCAGTGAACTCACCGACTTGCGCGAGAAACCGCGGATCACCGCCAGCGCGACGGCCATGCCGGTCGCCGCCGAAACGAAGTTCTGTACCGTCAGACCTGCCATCTGGGTCAGATAGCTCATGGTGGCCTCGCCACCGTAGTTCTGCCAGTTGGTATTGGTGACGAAGCTGGCGGCGGTGTTGAAGGCGAGCTCGGGGCTCACTGCCCCCATGCCGGCCGGATTGAGCGGTAAGGCGCCCTGGAAGCGCTGCAAGCCGTAGAGCACAAGAAATCCAGCAAGATTGAACAACACCATCGCCATTGCGTAGGTGGTCCAGTGCTGTTCCTCTTTTTCGCTGGTTCCGCTCACGCGGTAGAGCAACCGCTCGATGGGGCCGATCACCGGCGACAGCCAGGTGCGGTCGCCGTTATAAACGCGCGTCATGTAGCCGCCCAGCGGTTTGACGAGCAAGATGATGATGCCGCAGAACACGGCAATCTGAATCCATCCGATCAGGGTCATGATTGTGTCTTTCGGCGCTCAGAAGCGCTCAGGTCGAACGAGGGCGTAGACCAGGTAGGCCAGCAGGAACACCGTCACGCCGCCACCCAGAATGTAATCGACAAGCATGCTCACTCTCCCCGTTACAGCCTGTCGCAGGCTTTGGTGTAGGCCAGGGCCAGCGCGAAAAATGCCAGCCCTATGCCCAAAACGATGATGTCCATGACCGTGTGTCTCCTTGTTGCGTCGCAGACGCGGCACTGCCCCGCTGCCGGTGGGACAGCGATGGTCGAAGCCTCGATTTCGAGTGGAGATTGGACCCGAACCGCATAGGAATTCGAGACGGGGCTACGGCCTGCTTTATAGGAATTTCATATATGAAATCGTCACGACGGGACGTCCGATGACGCCCCCCCGATCGGCAACGTGGCGCGCACATTCGACTGACACGTCATCGAACCGCCGCAGTGAGACGGTTAGTCACATCCCTCGGGAGCCCGGCAATTTAGCGAAATTGTCGAAATATTTAGACTTTGAACGTTCTTTCCTAAACTTGGGATCGCGTTCGATCAGCGTCTAGGCCGCCCCCTGCCCCTTATGTCAGTGCAAGGATTTGCCAGTGTCCGTTTTGTCGTTTTCCAGATCAGCCGTCGCGCCAGTCCTGGCCATTGCTCTCGCCACGACGTTGGCCGCCTGCAGCATGGGCGGCAGTGGCGGCAACACCAGCATGGCGCTGGCGTCGGGTCTGTCGGCACGCATGGATCAGCCCAATACCTCGCTCGATCGCGCCCAGGCCGTCGGCATGGTCAATGCTTACCGCGCCACCCAGGGCCTGCCGGCTCTGGCGCCCGATAGCGGCCTCGACGGCACGGCTCAGGCGCTGGTCAACCAATATGCCTCGACCGGCGTTGCCCCCAAGACTCCCGGCGGCGTCACCATGAAGCTGAGCGCCGGCTACGCCACCTTTGCCGAGACCTTTTCGGGCTGGCGCAACAATCCCGCCGATGCTGCGGGCATGACCGCCAACGCCACCAAGGCCGGCGTCGCCGCCGCCTTCAACGCCGACAGCAGCTACGGCGTTTACTGGGTGCTCGTCCTTGGCAATTGAGCCGGACCTGGTCGACGCACGCGGGCTCAAATGCCCGCTGCCGGTCCTCAAGATGGAAAAACGCCTTGAGACACTAGAAGCCGGCGCCACCCTCGTGGTGCTGGCCACGGACCCGATTGCCCGGATCGATATCCCGCTCTATTGCCGCCAAAACGGCCATGACTGCGCCATGACGCAGGATGGCGAGGTCATGCGCTTCGACATCGTCAAGCAGCCTAGTTCGTGAAATTTGGCCGCGGCCGCGGGAATGGCACGCTGCCATCCGCTGACACGCTTGGCCGCAAATCCGCGGTCACACCCAACTGTTCGGCGACGGCCACCGGAAAGATCGTCGTATGCGGCGGCCGTGGCCGTGGCAGCAGAACACCAGCCCGCACCCGGCCCAGATTGGTGGCCTGATAGGAATTGGCCGCGATCACATCGTTGAGGTAGCTCGGCTGCCCCTTCATTCCCATTGGGAAGGCGGCTTCCTGCGCCTTGACGTAGACCGCTGCCTCCTTGCCGCAGATCTGCGCGCGCATATTGACCGGGGCAACATTGGGGCTGTTGACCAGACCCAGTACCGATTGCCCGGTCCCCGCTGCGGAACCCGAAAAACCGCGCAGCGCCAGTTCGGCCGTCCGCTCATTGCGGTCACGGCCCGACGACGCACCCAGCACGACTGCCAGCAGCCGGCGACCATTGCGCTCGATGGTGGCAACCATATTGAGCCCCGATGCGCACACGAAACCGGTCTTCATGCCGGTCGTGCCGGCAAAGCTGGTCAAAAGCTTATTCTCGGACTCCAGCACCTTGCCGCCCAATTGCACCGCCTGGGTGCGAAAGATCGGATCGTATTGCGGATAAGTCTGGCGGATATAAAGCGCCAGCACCGCGAGGTCCCGCGCCGACATGCGCTGTTCGGGATCGTCCAGCCCGTTGGGATTGGCGAAATGGGTCGCCGTCAGCCCCATGCGCGCGGCCGCGTCGTTCATCTTGGCGACAAACCCGGCCTCGCTGCCCCCCACCGTCTCGGCAATCGCCATGGCGACATCGTTGGCCGACTTGACCAGCATCACATAGAGCGCGTCCTTCATGGTCATCGCGCTATCGACCGGCAGGCCTGACTTGCTGGGCGCCTGGTTGATGGCATGGCGCGACAGCACAACCGGAGTATCCAGCGTGATCGTCCCCTTGGCGATCTCCTCAAAGGCCACATAGGCGGTCATCAGCTTGGTCAGCGATGCCGGATGCCAGGGCAGGCCCGCATCGTCGGCATAGAGCACTTCGAGCGTGTCCATATCCACCAGCAGCGTCGGATTGGCGCGCGCCAGCCCGAGCATGGAGGAAAGAGACACAAACACCGCAAGGGCAAAAACACAAAGCTGTCGGGCAAGCTGCACGAGGATCAGGCTCCGGAACAATCGCAGAAATCGGGCGTCTCTAGAGGCTATTTGGAAATTCACTCTGGTGAGTCAGCTGCTGGGATTTTCGAGACCCGGAGCGCAGCGTACGTTTTGTACGTGAGCACCGGAAGCGCACAAAAGCCCGGCGGATGGCCGCCAGAGTAGAATTTACGAACAGCCTCTTAGCAGCGGCGGGCGCCGATCTCAATGCGGCAGCCCGACGCTGACAGGGTTTTGAACCCTGCTGACACGATTTGGCGGCCGGCGCGTTTATCCCAGAGGTCAACAAGCAAACAGGAGCGCCGTCATGACCAAGATCGTCACCATCCTCACGCCCGGCTTTGCCGATTGGGAAACCGCCCTGCTGAACGCCGCGTCCCACAGCTATTACAAGATCGATACCCACTTCGCGACCGAGGGCGGGCAGCAGGTAACCTCCGCCGGCGGCATGCGGGTCACGCCCGACCTTGCCATCGCCGATATCGACCCGGCCCAGCTCGATGCCTTGATCATCTGTGGCGGCGACGCCTGGGCCAAACCGGGCGCCCCCGACCTGTCCGACCTGCTGCGCCGCACGCGCGATGCCGGCAAGACCGTTGGCGGCATCTGCGACGGCACGCTGGCGCTGGCGCGCTCGGGCGTGCTCGACACCGTGAACCACACCAGCAATTCCGCCGACAACCTGACCCCGACCGGCTATGCGGGCGCCAGCCACTACGAGGACCAGCCCAGGGCGGTCGTTGACGGCAAAATCGTCACCGCGCCCGGAACCGCGCCCGTCAGCTTCATGGCCGGCGTCATGCAAACGCTTGGCCTCAATGACGATAACCTCAAATTCTATGTCGGCCTGCACGCCGCCGAGCATCGGGCGGCCTAGGAACCCCATCATTCCCGTGCGGACACCCGCCCTGCTTCCGGCCTCCAAGCTCAGGATGGATCGTCCGCACGGGAATGCCTTACCAAAGAACATATTTGCCCCCTAGGCACGAATAGGAACCATCACTATATTGGGGTTCAAGAAACTCTTGAACCCAAGGCATCGATAATGTCCCTCAAAGACACTGCCCAGGCTTCCAACTGTACGGCCATGTCCGATGTGCTCAACCGCATCGGCGACAAATGGAGCGTCATGGTGGTGGGCATCCTGTCGCGCAGCGGCACCATCCGCTTCAACGAACTCAAGCGCTCGATCAACGGCGTTTCCCAGCGCATGCTGACGCTGACGCTGCGCAATCTGGAACGCGATGGCCTGGTTACCCGCACCATCTATCCCGAAGTGCCGCCCCGCGTGGAATACGGCCTGACCGAGCTGGGCAAGACCCTGACCGGCCCGATCAATTCGCTCTGGGACTGGTCGGCCGAACACCATGGCTCAATCATCGACGCCCGCAGCATTTACGACGACCGCCAAACCGCCGTCGCCGCCGAAGCTCCGCGCAAGATCGCCTACGCGCGAGGCTAAGCCTTGTGGACGCGCCAGGTCCTCGCCGAACACTGCGCCGCGCTAGGCCTCGAGCGCGGCGATAGCGTTCTGGCCCATGCCGGCCTGCGCTCGGTCGGCCCCATCCTGGGCGGGCCCGACGCGCTGATCGCAGCCATCGGCGACGTCATCGGCCGGGACGGAACACTGCTGGCCTATTGCGACTGGGCTTACGACGATCGCGATTATCCGGACCGCAGCCTGCGAGCCCATGTCCCGCCTTTCGACCCGGCGGCTTCCCGCGCCACCCGCGACAATGGCGCCTTCCCCGAATTGCTGCGTACTACGCCCGGCGCCCGTCGCAGCGATAATCCCGGTGCTTCGATGACCGCGTTGGGTGGCCGTGCCGTCTGGTTCACCGCCGATCACGCGCTCGATTATGGCTACGGCCCGCAATCGCCGCTCGGCAAGCTGGTCGCTGCCAATGGCAAGACCACGCTGATCGGTGCGCCGCTAGACACCATGACACTGCTGCATCATGCCGAGCATCTGGCCGATTTCCCCAACAAGCGCATCCGCCGCTACGAAAGCCCGCTGCTGATCAATGGCGAAACCGTCTGGCGCCAGTTCGAGGAATTCGACACCTCCCACTCTCCCGACGGCCTGCCCGAGGACTATTTCGTCGAGATCGTGGAGTCCTTCCTTGCCACCGGAAACGGAAAACGCGGCACCATCGGCGCCGCGTCCTCGGTTCTGGTCCCGGCTCCCGCCATCGTGGCGTTCGCCGTGAACTGGCTGGAAACCCGGCTCAGATCAACGCCGTGATCTTTTTCTTGCGCCAGACGAACTGATACCAGCTGGCCTGCAGGATCAGCATGGTGGAAAAGCTCGCCGCATAAGCCCACCAGATGCCGTGCAGCCCCAGGCTCGTGCTCGACAGCCAGATGGCGCCCGGCAGCTCGACGCACAGGATACACGCCAGCGACAACACCATCGGCATCAGCACCGTGCCGGACGCCCGCATGATCCCGGAAAACACTGCGCTCAGCCCGAACAGCACCACGCTCCACAACACGATATGCAGCAGCTGTTCGGTCATCTCGATCACCGCCGGGTCGGTGATGAACAGCGCCACCAGATGTCGTGAGAACAGATACGAGATCAGCACCAGCGCCCCGGTAATGATCAGGTTCATCACCAGCCCGGTGCGAGTAATCGCCCGTAACTGGTCGACCTGCCCCGCCCCGATCGCCTGCGCCCCGAAGATCGAGGCCGCGATCGCAATCGACATCGCCGGAAACTGCACATAGCTCAGCACCTGGTTGACCGCCCCATAGGCGGCCGTCGCGTCGGAGCCGAAGCGGTTGATCAGCCCCACCACCACAATCGCCGAAATCGACGACACCACCATCTGCACACCGGCCGGAATACCCAGCCGCAGCACCATCAGGAACAGGCCCGGATTGATCCGCAGATACCCCACCAGTACCCGGTCCGGCGCCAGCGGATGCTTTTTCGCCCGCATGTAGAAAAACAGGAACACCAGCACCAGGGTAAATCCGGAGATGGTCGCCACCGCGGCCGCCATGATGCCGATCTGCGGCAGCCCGAACCAGCCCAGGATCAAGGCCGGCGTCACGATCAACCCAACGCCCAGCGAAATCACCAGCGACACCAGCGGCGTCACCGTATCGCCGACACCGCGCAGCACCGAGGTCGCCATCAGGAAGATGAACAGCCCCGGCATGCCGATCAGCAGCACTCGCGCATAACTGGTCGCCGGCTCCAAAATATTGGCCGGCGCACCCAGCAATTGCATCATCGGCGCGGTGAAAAAGATGCCGAGCAGCGCCACCAGCAACCCCAGCAGAAAAGTCGCCGTGAAGGTCGTGCCGGCCACTTCCTTGACCTTGTCGACATTGTGCGCCCCCCAGGCCTGCCCGATCAGCACCGTCGCTCCGGAGCTGAGCCCGATGACGAACGAGATCAGGAAGATCATGATCGGGAAAAACACCGACACCGCCGCCAGCGCATCCACGCCCAGCAGTTGGCCGATATAGATATTGTTGAGCGTGCCCGATAGCGACTGCAGGATATTGGCGGCCATCAACGGCACGAGAAAAATAAGAAACCGCTGCCAGAGCGGTTTGGGTACGGGGTTCATCCGTGCTCTCCAAGACTTCAAAAAATGCGCGTCACGTCACAGGCCCACAAATGCAGCATAGCTGCCGGGACCTGTTTACACCCCGAAAACGGAATGCCGGCTGGACGGGCGCGGAAGGCTTGGAAATAACACGACCGGCTCTCTACGCCCCGACCGGGCCAGCGTCAACCGCGTCCCATCACAGCCACCGATTGCGCGCATCACCACTTGTCATGGCCCCAGGCACACTTTGTCGATGCGCGCCGCCACGCTGGACGCTAGACAGAGCCCATGCAAAATCCTGCCGCGCCCGCCTGGACCCCCGACCACTTTTTCGCCGGCGCCCGCGCTTGCATTCCCGTCGCCATTTCGGTGGCCGCCTATGGCGTGGTCTGGGGGGTGCTGGCCAAGCAGGCGGGCTTGAGCCTCCTTGAAGTGGTACTGATGAGCGGCCTGGTGTTTGCCGGCTCGGCCCAATTTGTGGCGCTCGACCTGTGGACCGCCACCCCCTCCACCCTGCCCATCGGCCCGATCATCCTCGCCACGCTGATCGTCAACCTGCGCTACCTGCTATTGACCGCGACCATGCGGCCACTGGTGCGCCCCGGCACCGAACAGCGCAGCGCCGCCGCCATGTGGCTGCTCAGCGACGAAAACTGGGCCATGACGGTGGGCGAAATGGCCAAGGGCCGTGGCTCCATCGCCTTCCTCGTCGGCGGCGGCGTCACCGTCTGGTGCGCCTGGATGGTCGCCACCGTGTTCGGGCGCCTCATCGGCTCCGCCATCGACGACCCCACCAAATACGGCCTCGATTTTGCCTTCACCGCCACGTTCCTCGCGCTGCTGCTCGGCATGTGGAAGGGCAAGGCCGATCTGCTGCCCTGGCTGGTGGCGGCGCTGGTCGCCATCATCTCGGCGCGGCTAATTCCGGGCAGCTGGTACATCCCGGCTGGCGGCATTGCGGGCAGCCTGGCCGGCGCGATTGCGGAAAGGCGGCGCGGCTATGCTCACTAGTCCCGAAGCCTTGCTCGCCATCGCCGGCATGCTGGCGGTCACCTTCGCCATCAAGGCCAGCGGCCTGCTGCTGGCCAACCGCCTGCCCCAGACCGGCTTCATCGCTGCCTGGCTGCGCCATATTCCCGGCGCCGTGCTGGCCTCGCTGATCGCGCCGGCAATAGCCACCGGCGGCCCCGCCGAAGCCTTGGCCGCAGCCGCCACGGCTCTGGTCTTCATCATTACCCGCAACCTGTTCGCCGCCATGGCGACGGGTGTCCTCGCGGTATTCCTGCTCCGCATGGCGCTGGGCGCCTGAGGGAACATCACCTGTCCTTGACCGTTCCCCTCACAAGGCCCACCTCTTAGGTCCTGGGTTTGCGGAGCGACATCATGAAAACCATTACCGCATTGTTCGACGACTATGCCGACGCCGCCAAGGCCGTGCGCGAGCTTGAGGCCGCCCGTTTTGGCAGCGACGATGTATCCCTCATGGTCAGCACCTATGAGGACGCCGTTGGCGAGACCGTTGCCGATGACGGCATTTCCGCCGAAGGCGCGGGCACCGGCGCCGGTATCGGCGCGCTGCTGGGCGGCGCCGGCGGGCTGCTGGCAGGACTTGGTGCCCTCGCCATTCCCGGCATCGGACCGGTCATCGCCGCCGGATGGCTGGTCACCACCGCCGTGGGCGCGGTTGCGGGCGCCGCCGTGGGCGGGGCCACCGGCAGTGTCATCGGCGGCCTCACCAGTTCGGGCATTCACGAACAGGACGCCCACGTGTTTGCCGAGGGCGTGCGTCGCGGCGGTAGCGTGGTATCGGTGCGCACTGAAGAGAACCGGGAAAGCGAAGTGCAGGCCATTTTTGCCGCCTCCAACCAGGTCGACATCGCCGAGCGCCGAGCCCGCTATGAGCAGGAAGGCTGGCAATATTTCGACCCCGATGCCGCCCCCTTCGAGCCCGACGAGATTCGCAAGCGCCGCGGCCTCGACAATCAGCCCGGTCCCGTCTGACGCGATAAATTCTGCGTCGTCTCCCTGTTGCGGCGCGGCTTTGCCTGCGCTATGCAACCACTCGTGCCCTCCTGGCGGAATGGTAGACGCGTCTGACTCAAAATCAGATATCGCAAGGTGTGCCGGTTCGAGTCCGGCGGAGGGCACCACTCCACCCAAATAGTTCCACCAAAACTTTGTGATGGCGCCAGCGCGATAACGCGCGCCGTTAACCTTGTTCGTTACCCCGGTGTTAATTTTCGCATTGCATTTTGGCGCCGAAGTACACGCCGAGGTAATCATGATGCGCAAACTCGTTCTGGCCCTAACCAGCACAGCCCTGCTGACCGCCACCGCCCACGCCGCCGATCTCGGCTGGAATGGCAATTCGTCGCCGGTCAACACCATGTATAGCGGCTCTTCCGCCTTCCAGTGGTCCGGCTTCTACGCCGGCGTGAACGGCGGCTACGGTTTTGGCACGCTCAGCCGCGAGCCCAGCGCCGGCGGCGTTGTCACCGAGAACAACACCAATGGCTGGGGCTTGGGTGCCCAGGCCGGCTACAATGCCGATATGGGTGGCTTCGTGCTCGGCGGCGAAGCCGACCTGCAATGGTCATCGATTAGCCACAGCGAGGACCTGGGCGCAGCGGGCACCCTCAAGGCCAGCGTCGACGGCTTTGGCACCGTGCGCGCCCGCGCCGGCATGGCCTTCGACCGCGTCATGCCCTATGTCACCGGCGGCGTCGCCTTTGGCAACAGCACCGTAAGCCTGACCGACCCGGCCAATGTGGTCACCTCCCAGACCAATACCCATCTGGGCTGGACCATCGGCGCGGGCCTCGAAGCCGCGGCGACCGACAACATCACCATCAAGGCCGAATATCTCTATGTTGATCTCGGGGCCAAGAGCTACACCACCGCGCCCGGCGGCAATATCGACGCCACCCAACGCTTCGGCCTGATCCGCGCCGGCATCAACTACAAGTTCTAGGAATAAGCTGCGGCGGCAGTGTTGTTGTAGGCGAGTGAATCCTCTTATCCAAGTAAAGTGAAAAAGCACTATCCGATTGCCATAAAATTGAACGATATCAATTGGCTACGAGGCGTTCATGGATCGAGTAAATGATTCTATCCAAGTTGGAGAAAGAGCCAATTCAACGTGCGATGGGCCTCAATAAACCATGCCCGCAGGAGGGCAAACGAACCACGGCCCTCGAGAGGACCGCTGCAGGTTCGCCGATAGGCCCCGCCAGTATCATTGGCGGGGCTTTCCCTTTGCCCCCAAGACAGCTGCCAGGCTATTGCAACGTGTTAATGCGCCCTACTCTAACGGCTAAAAAGGGGCCGGAAGGGGTGTGTCCGCTGTTGGCCCAGCCCCGATGGAAAGCAGCCATTGCGCGGAAGCCTTGCCGATGGCTCATCTGGGGCCGGTAGCGGTCTGTCCGCTATTGGCGTCGAAACGCGGATAGCGGTTGTTCACTTCGATGGGTCTCCGGCCGAATGGCATGCGCAATGATTGCCCATCAGCAAACGGCACCACCGATCATCCGGCCAACAGATCACTGGAATGATTGCAACGCAGTCGCCATCGCAGTCAGCGCCCATTGCAGGTCCATCTCGCTCACGGTCATTGGCGGCGAGAAGCCCAGCGCCTCATTGCCCTTGGTCGTGGTGGAAATCCCATGATCGAGCAGCGTCTGGAGCAATCGATCTTCGCTGACGTCGGCCAAGGCATGCTTGTTGAGTTCGATGGCGAGGAGGAGGCCCTTGCCGCGGACGGAGCGGATGACGGGGTGGCTCTTGGCGAGTTCAGCCACGCGGCTCCGCACGATCTGCTCCAACGCAGCAGCGCGGGCGGGCAGCTGGTCGCGCAGAATAATCTTGAGGCAGGTTAGCGCCGCTCGCGTCGTCAGAGGGTTTTTCTCGTGGGTATAGTGTCCCAACGCAAGATCCGGAGCGATATCGAAACGTGCGTCGGCCAGCACCGCAGCGATGGGCAGCATACCGCCGCCAAGTGCCTTGCCGAGGACCACCATATCGGGCTGGATTTCAAAATGCTCGAAGGCGAAGAACCTGCCGGTCTTGCCCAAGCCCGAAGGAATTTCATCAAAGATCAGCGACGTGCCTGCCGCATCGCAGAGCCGGCGGATTTCCGGCCACAGCTCCTGCGGCGGCACGTGGCAATTGGACCGCATCGGTTCGGCCACGATCGCCGCGACGCCGCCGGGTGTCTGCTTCAAGGCGCGTGCGACATCTTCGATCATCGCAGCCGCGCCGTGCTTCCAGTAGGGGCGGACGTGCACGCGATCGGGCAGAAAACTGCCCAGCCGCGGGTCGGTGATAGCGCGCGAAAGCCCGAACGCGCCAAAGCCATGACCGTGGTAGGAGCCCTCCAGCGAGATAATCGCGCTGCGGCCGGTGGCCACGCGCGCCAGTTTCATTGCCAGTTCAATGGCATCCGAGCCGCCGGTGGTGAATAGTGCCTTTGCGCGTCCGACCGGCCATTGCGCCACCAGGAGTTCGGCGAGTTCGGTCGCCGGCTCGTTGGTGTAGCGGCGAGGCGAGAAAGTCAGTTCGTCCAGTTGTGCCTTGAGCGCGGCGATCAATTCGGGATTTGCATGTCCGATATGATGGGCCGTGTTGCCATGCAGGTCGAGGTAGCGCCTGCCATCCATGTCCTCGATCCAGCTTCCCGAGACATGGCGCAAGGCCGAGAAGCAGGGGCTGGACCCATCCTGGTGAAAGAAGACCTCGGCATCGCGGTCGACCAGGGTGGGGCTCAGTTCCATCGTGTCCGTTTCCGTCATTAGAATGCAGCTCCCGCGCCGACGACGCTCAGTTGCTGGTCAGATCGAGAGACCGCGCCACCCATGCCATGGGCCCGCCTTGTGCTCCGTTCGACCCACACCACTACGCCCATTGCCAATGCGGACACGACAAGAAGGCCAACGCTCTTGGCGGCGGCATAGCCGTAGCTTGACGAGCTTGCTGCATTGAAGATGGCAACGGAGGCCAGGTCCGAATTGCCGCTGACCAGGAAGATGATGGAAGACAGCGTGGTCAGCCCATCGATGAAAACGTAGAGCACGCCCAACAGGGCAGCGATGCGCAACATGGGGATGGTGACCTCCCAAAACCGGCGCACCATGCCTGCGCCCAAGCTTTCGGCCGCTTCATCCACCGATTGGTCGATGCGCTGCAAGGCTGCGCGGGCTGCAAGGACCCCGACATAGAGATTGCCGAACATGATGTTGATGACGATGATCGCCTCTGTGCCGGTCAACGACAGTTGCTTGATCCCGAACGGCGCGTTGAAGGCGATTACATAGCCAACGCCGAATATGATGCCGGGCAAGATTGCCGGGATCAGTGCCTGAAAGGCAATGGCATCGCCAAGCGCCGCAGGACGCAAGCGTTCGGCCACGTAGCCGATGGCCAAGGCCAGCAGTCCGCCGATCGGCGCGGCGATTGCCGCAACGCGAACGCTGTTCCAGACCTCGGACAGGCCGCCATCGCGAGAACCATAGCCGGTGCCCTCCATGCCGGCGGCAAGTCCCTCTGGGGTAAAATATGCCAGCGTGAAGGTCCAATCGACGCCCCAGATACGGGTGATCGAGCCCAGGATCATCACCAGATAGATCGCCACGATGAGGAGACAGAAAAACCCCGCCAACCCGTTCAACGCCACTCTGACCGCCATTGGTTGCTTATGTTCGGCGGGAGTGCCGGCATCGTTGCTGACGTAGCGCTTGCGCCGTCCGAACTGCTCGAGACCGAGGTAGAGCATCAAGGATGGCACGATCAGCCACAGACAAATGGCCGAGGCCAGCGGGGTGTTCTGAAAGCCGGTGATCTCGTTGTAGATCACGCCTGCCAGCACTGGGGTATCGCGGCCCAGGATCATGGGATTGCCGAAATCAGTAAGGCTCTGGATGAAGACCAGCACGACGGCCCGCTTCAGTCCGGGCCAGCTCAAGGGCAGGGTAATATTGCGGAACAGCGCCAGACGTCCCGCGCCAAGCATCAGCGCCGCCTCCTCGAGGCGCCCGTCCTGGCGGCGCATCGCGTTGTCCAGCACGATAAGCGTCGTCGGCAGGAACGACAGGGTTTGGGCGATAATGATGCCCAACGGTCCATAGACGTTGAAGGTGTCGGCATCGCTGATGCCCAGGGTTTGCTCGAACAGGCTATAGGTTATGAGGCCCCGTCGTCCAAATAGCATGGTGGTTGCCGTGGCAACCAGGATTGGCGGTGCGACCAGTGGCAAGAGCAGAATATTGCGCGTGAGCGTCGGGTTGGCGATGCCACCGCGGTTAAGGCCATAGACTATGGCGTACGCGATGCTGACCGTCGTCAGCACGGCGATCAGCGCCAGGGTCACGCTGTTGACAGCGGCCTTGCGAAGATAGGAATCAGCGACCACCGCCAGGTAGTTGGCAAAGCCGTAGCGCTCGTCGGTGGCGGCGCGTAGCCGGTTGAAATCCGCAGGCGGCATCTGGGCTTTGACGGCAAAGGCCAAGGCGATGCGCTTGTGCAGCATGATATGAGCGACGGGAAAGGCATCTTCCACTGCCTGGCGTTCGCCAGCGGGCAGCGCCAGCATCGCGGTTTCGATCGCGGCCGCCTGATGCTCGAAAGGGTCCTTCGTGTTCCAGGACGGCTCCAGTCCGGCTAGCTCATAGGCTACAGCGGAGGCTTCGACGCGCTCCGACAAGGTCGACGCCGCCACCCACCTGTCGATCGATTCTTGGCGCTGGTCCTCTGGCAGCAAGGCCAGCGCTTCCTGCGTCAAAGCCGCCAGCCGCCAATGCGGCAACGGCCCGCTATTGTCGAAGCTCTTGATGAGCACAAGCCCGACCGGCACTGCAATGAAGACCAGCAACAAGAGTGCGACTAGGGTCGCGGCGATGCCGCCAGGCAACTTGCGCACGAGCGGATTCATGGTGTGCTGCCCTGATCCAGCGGGACCACATGGGCATGGTCGGGTCGCACGAACACGCGGCCGTTGGGTAGCGGGTTCGTCGAGGGTTCTTCGACCAGCAGATAAAGGCCATTGTCGCACTGTACCGTGAGCCGGCGCGTGGCGCCGAGGAAGGTGGTCGCGGTGACCGTACCGGCCATAGCCCCGCTTCGCTCCAGCGGCTCGATCATGAGATGCTCGGGGCGCACCAAGATCGTCATAAGATCACCGGTCCGGTTGCCCGCCATCGCCATCGGCCACACAACGTCATTGATACGCAGGCCACCTGGTTCGACCGTGCCGACCAGCAGGTTGGACGTGCCGATGAATTCGGCGACGAAACGCGAGCGTGGTCGATGATAAATCTCGCCCGGCGGCCCTATCTGCTCGATGCGGCCGCCGCGCATGACCGCAACGCGATCCGAAAGCGCCAGGGCCTCTTCCTGGTCATGGGTTACGTACAGCGCCGTCATCCCCAGCCGATCGACCAAACCACGCAGTTCCGTGCGCAACTTGGCGCGAATGCGTGCATCGAGCGCCGACATCGGCTCGTCGAGCAACAGGATTTCCGGTTCGGCGGCAAGCGCACGCGCCAATGCCACGCGTTGTTGTTGCCCGCCGCTGAGTTCGTGCGGATAACGGTCGAGCAGGCGATCGATCTCCACCAGGGCCGCCAGTTGCTCAACGCGATGCTTGACCTCGGCGCGCGGCTTGCGCGCCATGCGGGGCGCAAAGGCGATATTCTGAGCTGCGGTCTTGGTGGGAAACAGGGCGTAGGATTGAAACACGAACCCCATGCGCCGTCCTGCGGGAGGCGCGTGGGTGACATCAACATCCTGCCGCCAGATGCGCCCGCGGTCGGGCGCGGTGAAGCCGGCGATCATGCGCAGCAGCGTGGTCTTGCCGCATCCGGAATCGCCTAGCAGCGTCACGAATTCGCCTTGGGCAATGCTGAGGTCCACCGCATCGACGGCGCGGACATCCCCGAAGCTCTTGCTAAGCGTCTCGACGCGAAGATGCGGACCACCCTGTTGGGTGATCCGCGCTTCGGTCTTGTTTTTGGTCTGCCCGAGCATCAGTTGTTGACGAACTTCTCGGCCCATTCCTTACGGAAGGCCTCGATGTCGACAGGGCGGCGCATGGTCCAGGTCGTCACATCGTCAAGGTTGACCAGGCCGAAGCCTGGCACCGCGGTGGCTCCAACCAGACCGCCCAAGACCTTGGCAGCATCCTTGCTGGCCATCCAGTCGAGGAAGATCTTGGCTTCTGCGGGATGTGGCGCACCAGCAACCAGGCCGCCGCCTTCGCTGGTATTGGGCGTGATGCGGCCGAAGACCACGTCGACCGGACGACCCGAGGACTGAGTGGCGTAGCAGGTGGTGTCGTAGGACAGGCCGATGGTGACTTCACCGGTACCGGCAAGCTGCGCGCCACCCGAGCCGCCGTCGGAATACTGGTAAACGTTTTCGTTCAGGTTCTCGACGAAGGGCCAGCCAAAGGCATCTACGAAGGTGGAGAGGATCGTGCTGCCGGTGCCAGACTGCATGGGCGAAGGCATGGCGATTTCATTCTTGTAGACCGGCTTGATGAGGTCTTCCCAAGTCGTCGGCATGGGCAGGCCCTTATCGGCCAGACGGTCGCGATTGACCACCATGCACATGGTGGTGGCGAAATAGCGGGTGTAGAAGGCGTCCGGATCGCGGAAGTCATCGCGGATGTCGGTGCCGCCCGGTGCATAAGGTTCAAAAACGCCGGCATTCTTGAGTTGCTCGAGGGCCACGTTATTGACCAGGTAGATGACGTCGGCCTGTGGATTGCCCATTTCGGCAATGGCGCGCTCGGCGATCGGCCCGGTGGAGCCGGACACGACCTGTAGCTTGATCTCGGGATGCTTGGCGCTGAACGCGGCGGTCAATGCCGCCCCAACGTCTTCGGACGCATCGTAGACCACCAGGTCTTGAGCGTGGGCACTGGCGGCCATCAGCAGGCCGATCGCGGCCGCCGTGGTGAAAAGAACTTGGCGCATCACTGTCTCCTTGTAATTGTCCGGTGCGGCTATTGCCGGCGGCGTTGCACAACCGTTATAAGTTTCTTGTATGCAGACCATGTTCGATTTAAGTGAAACTTATGTGACGGTGAAGCCGGAATGAACCTAGCCCAACTGCGCGCCTTCCACGCCGTGGCCAAACACGGCACTTTCTCGGCCGCAGCTCATGTGCTGAACATCAGTCAACCCGCCGTTACGCAAAACGTGCGGGCACTGGAAGAAGCGATGGGGAGCCGCCTGTTCCATCGCCGCGGTACCGGTATCGAACTAACCGCCGATGGCGATGACCTTTTGCCGCATGTGCACCAGATCATAAAGGGTCTGGAGGATGTCTCGGCGCGGCTCGAAAACGGCAAACATCTGCGCACTGGCCATTTGGCGATCGGCCTTTGCGGTCCCCATGTGGCAATGCCGCTGATCCGACACTTCCGTTCTGCCCATCCGGGAATTCGCATCGATACGCGCATGCACAATAGCAGCCTGTTGCTGGAACTCGTCGCGCAGTTGCGTGTCGACTTGGCCGTTGTCACTCTCACGGCTCCAGTCAACGATCTGGTTTGCCATCTGCTGGCCGATCAGGAAGTACTGCTGCTGGTGCCTGCGGTGCACGATTGGGCCGAACGCGCCGAGATCGATATCGCCGAACTCCAAGGCCAGGCTTTCGTCACCCGCGAGCAAGGCTCGATGACGCAGCGGATTTTCGAGAAAGCCCTAGAGGAGAGGGGAGTTGGCATTCAGACCGAACTGGTCCTGTCGAGCCGAGAAGCCGTCAAGGAGGCCGTAGCGGCTGGCCTGGGCCTTGGGGTGGTACTCGACAAGGAGCTCGGCCACGACACCCGGCTCGTCGGCGTCAAGCTAACTGGCGCTGACCTGTACGCCGCCGAATACCTGATCGTCCACCCTGAGGTCAGCGAACTGGGCGCCGTTCGCGAATTTATTGCCTCGTCCCTACAGCTGATCGTCAAATAGCGGTTCGTCCAGCAATTGCAGCTTTCTGGAAGAGATCGCCTCGATTTGAACGGCTGGTATGGGGCGCAAGGCCGATCGGCCGCTCCCGACCCCATATCGAACCTTAAATACCGAGATGGTCGAACCCGAAAGCTGCCGGTGGCAGGTGCACGATACGGATAACGACCGGGGTGGACAGGTCTTTCTGTTGTTGTAGGTGTGAAACCCGTTTGGGTGACAAGAAGAAAACCTCTCCACCGATCGCGCAATTATGCCCATGCCATCAAGATAGCAGCTGGCGAACAGCGCGAAGGCTATAACCGCTCCATACTTCATGCGCTACTGCCCTGACCTAAGGGCCGTTTCGAACAGTGCCGAAGCTGCAACACTGGACCATAAGGGGACTGCTAAGACGAAATTTCCGAGAAATTGGTCGGCCCCGCCGAATTTGGGAAGTCTGCGCAATTGCTCGTCGTCAATCTCAGCCAGTATCCCATCAGAGAGCTTCACAGTGTCAATGAATCGGAACGGCCTATCGAGTAACGCCCCTTCCTCTGGAGCGCGTGCTCCGGGCACTTTCCGGGCGAGCTGCAGTTCAGCCAAGAAACGAACGGCCGACATTATGTGCTCCTCACGCTCTCGCCAATCCAACGCGGATAGAACTTGTTCCAATAGCGGAGCGAGATTCGCTGCGCACGGCAACCGGGAGAAGGCGGTTCCAAACCACTTTGGATACGGAGCGTATTGGCGCTCCAGCAGCATGGCGAGCCGCATCATGTTTTGCGACATTCTGGCAGCAATGACCCGAGAGCCTAGCTCGTCCCCGGCCTCGGCCGTGCGGCCCACATATGCTCGCTCTTCGGCAATGCGGTTCCACTGAGCCGCAATCTTATAGAGCCAAACGTCTCGCGGGAAATATTGAAGCGCCCGGCGAACTGTAGAGAGCTCGCCTAAGTCATCGCGGAACACAGCACCGGCGGTAACAATCAGGAAGAGATGCTCTGGGTAGGACAGCCAACCCAGGTGCGAGAGCCTACTGTCGAAGTCAGGTCCAAGAAATCTGTCTCGCCACGCAGCCAACGTGTAGAGCTCGGCGCCGTGGTCCGAACCCAGGATGTCCCCGGCCTCGCCTTTTTGGGGACGAGTAGCCGTGGGATAATGGACAGTGAACCCGTCGAAACTCAACGGCATTGAGCTGTCCAGTACCTTCATGACCGCACGAGCTGTCTCGGGAAAAGCGCTCGGCGGCAGGAAGATTTGGACACACGGTCCATAGTCATGATCGGCAGACATTTTGGTATCGTAACCAAGCACCTCCGAGCCCAGCCCAATTCTGGCGGCAGCATAAGGAAGTGCCGGGAAGGCTCGCTCCAGCGTTGGTGCGATGACCTGCTCGTAGAACCGCTGCGAAAGCTTAAGTCCCATTCCGCTCTGCATCTCAACCCCCAAATGCTCGCAGCCGCGCAGAAGGTCTTATGTCCGACCAATTAGACCACTGAAACCCGTTACTCCGCAGGAGAATAGCTCAGGCAGTCTTCGGCGGCATCCTGCTTTCAATATCCGGCTTTTGGAAGCGGTCAGTCTGGAAACCACGCCAGTTCAGAAGACCAAGGAGCCACTACCGTGGCACCCGAGGATATGGTTCAGGCGGGGTGCCGCAACGTAAGGCAAACGGCTTTGACCTGCGGCATGATCTCGGTCGCACCTTGTCCAACCGTTTGAAATCCCAGTTTCCGATAGAAGTTCACTGCCTGGTGGCTGGACTGCACCACGCGAACTTCGACGGATTGTTCCCCGGCAGCTTCCCGGACGCTTCGGTAGAGTAAAGTGCCAGCACCGAAACGCTGATGTCGTGGCATGACGTACATGCCCCAAAGGTAGACCACGGACCGACCGACAGAATGGATAGCGGTCCCCACGACTTCGTCTCCATCCAGAAGGCACAAACCTGCTGCGCCTACCTGCGGAAAAAGGCTTGCGGTTCCGTGGCGATCCAGATCGTCAAGCATAGCTTCCACGGCATGGGCACCGAGGGTGGCAGCGTATGTCGCTGGCCACGTTTCCCGCCAAACCGCGATCAGGTTTGGCGCGTCGTCCCGAGTGGCTGTCCTTACGTGAAACATTCAGCAGTTAATCCCCCAAAATAATAGCTGATGTCCGCTTTACCCATTATCTTGCCCAAAATCCGACAGCCAAGAAACCAACCTGCAGGTGCCGGTCGGCTCCCGACCCCATTCCGGCCGTTCAACCTACCTTCGCGAACTCCCAAAAGCAGACGTCGGCGCCCGGCCCAGCGAACGACAACATCGGGGTGGAAAGAGACTGGCAGCCTCTGGAAAGCCTTCGAGAAAGGCAGACATCGGTTAGCGAATTCGGGGGGGCGGAACGAACGTCTACGAGATCGCAGTCTGCAGGGATACCGGCCGCAGTCGCACCTTGGCGTGATGGAGACGCTACCCGTCTTGCCGGCCGCAAAGATATCGTTCGTGAAAGAGGCGGTGCGGGACGTCGTGCTCGCAGCGGACGCGGACAACCGCGTGGCCAAAGCGACCGTTGAGCCCAGCCGAAGAGCCGATTCCACAGCTTTCGCTTGCCGATGGCAGCGCGAGCATCACGTCGAGCCGCAACGTGACCCTGCATAGGTGACGAACTCCGAGCCGCTGAAGCGCTCGCCGACTTTCTCGCATCGATCAAGGGAAAAATCTAGGCGATCCCTCCGGCGAAATTCAGGTTTCTGGTCACGCTCGCGCTGCTCTTGAGCGGCAGCGCGAGCTATCTTCGATGATGAAAGGGTAGCCGAAAGGCGCCGCCTAGGCGTCGAGTGGCAGGTGTCATGATGTCGGCGATCGCTAGAACTGCATGGCCCAGGTGGCCTTGAGTGCGTGCGTTTGCGTGGTCTGGCCGAGTTGGCCGTCATAAGACAGGTCGAGATTGGTGCTGGAATTGACGTCCAGCGCTAGTCCGGCGCTGAGGACAGCCAGATCAGTGGCCACAGGCGCACCGGTGACCGAGAATGCCGGTCCGCTCGCGAGCGAACTGACGCTGTCGGGATCGCTGGCGAAGGCATGTCGCCAACCCAGTGATGCCTTAGCCGTCAGCAGCATGTCCCCGCCAACCACGAAGCCGTGGTCGAAGCCAACACCCAGCGTGGCAAACGTGGCGTCTATCACCTGCGCTGCCCGGCTCAAGGATGCAGCTCCCCCCGCCTCGATGAAGCCGTCGCTCGCATAGCGCACGTGCGACAGTCCAGCATAGGGCCTCAGCGACACGGCGCCGAAATCGAATTCATGGGACAGTTCGGCAAACGCTTGAGCCGTGCCAGCCAGGTAATTGCCGGTTAGAGTATCGGAGAACCCCGGAAAGGCCACGGTTCGAGCCGATTTGGTGTCTTGCAGCGTATAGGTCCCGCCGAGCGAGAGTTGCGTTGCGCCCCATTGCGTACTGGCATAAGCGCCTGCGCCGTAGTCGGTGCTGTTGACGGACGAATTTAGGGACGGCACCGAACTGGAGGTAGCACCCAGTTGCAGCATGGCGCCAGCCCGCCAGTCGGCCAGCATGCCGTCGGTTCCTGCGACGAGGCCCCCTGTCTGAGCACTGAGCGGTGCAGCGTCCGCGGAACTGCTGGCCGTGGCACCATAAATCTGGCCCCACACACTCCTGTTGCCCTGTGTATCGCCAAGCGGAGGAATGTCCCCCGCATAGCCGGAAACGGCGTCGCCGCTGTCACCCAGCGCCCCGAATGCCTGGTCGATCCGCGACTGCATCACCCCCTGGATCATGTTGGCGCTTTGGATCGATGCACTCCCCGCCGACGCATAGGCCTCGCCCGAGAGTTGATCAAACGCGTCCTGAGCCTCCGCCGGCGTAAGCCAGAGTAGGGCATCGTAGACTGCATTGCCCGCGCCTAGCGCCTCAACAGCCGCGCCGGCGCTGCGCTGGTTGGCGCTGGTGCCTGTGCTGGCGAAGCCAACGTTGTTGCGCAGCACGGTGACATAGGCGTTGGTCGCGTCGTAACTGAGATGAGGCGTGAGGAAAACGAGGTCGGTGCTGACATCGTCAAAACTGCCGGTGATGCTGCCGGCCGTGAGGGCGGTATAGCTACCCACGCTGCCATGGGCACCCGTAGCGGCGGCCACGCGCAGGGTGCCGCCAAGGCTGGCATTGCCCGCAACCACAATTCGGTCGCTGCCGCCATTGCCGTCGACATCGACCGCAATAGTCGAACCCGTGCCGAAACTGGCGGTGCCCACGCTCAATGTCTGCGCGGCACCCCCGCCGCGCAGGTCGAGTGTGCCGGTATTGGTCAGCGCAGTAATGCCCGACAGCGCTCCAGTCACCTGCAGCAGCCCGCTATTGTTGAACGCGCCATTGATGATGCCTTGCGCATTGACCGTGCCAGCGCTGGCGAAGTTGCCCGTCCAGGTGCCGTTCGAGGTGATGGCACCCGCGTTGGACAGGACATTGCCATTCCAGCTGCTGCCGGCAGCATTCTCGATCGAGCCCGCATTGGTCTGAACATCGCCGGTCCAGGTCGAGTTGCCGGTGGCAACGCCGTTCAGTGTTCCCGCCCCGTTGACGATGCCGCCGTTGTTGGCCAGCACGTTGCCGTTCCACCGCCCGCCGCGATTGTCCACGGTGCCGCTGTTGTCCTGCACCGCTCCCGTCCAAACTGCGTCGGCGTTCGCATTGATCAGCAGACCGGTATTGCCACGATTGGGAACGTTGCCGGTATCCGCAGAGGTCACCGTTCCAGCCGCGACGACTGCTCCGTTCCAGGTCTTTTCGTTGATGACGACGAAGGAATTGCCGACGATATCGCCGGTCCACAGGCCGCGATTCTCTATTATCCCGTCATTGCCGAACACGCTGCCGGCCCAGACTGCCGGGGCGTCGTTCTTGATGTAGCCGTAGCGGCTATTGCCAAGCACGTTGCCATGCCAATCGCCGCCGCCGCCATTGAAAATCATGCTGGCATTGCCGACGACATCGCCGATCCAGTAGCCGATGCCGATCTCGCCGTACCGATTGTCGTTCCAGATCTGGCCATTGTTGGACAACACGTCGCCTGTCCAGGTGCCACCTTGGTTGAAGATCCAGGCGTAATTCTTCTCGATATCGCCGGTCCAATGGGCCGTGTAGTCGTTGTAGATGATCTTGCCGAAGTTGAGGCCCGAGTCCACGCCTTGGACGCCGTTGCTCTTGACGGTGCCAGTCCATACGCCATTGTTGCTGATGGCGGCCGAATTGCTCACCACTGTGCCGGTCCAGGTCGAGCCGACGCTATTGTTGATCGTGCCAGCGTTGGTCAGGACATTGCCGACCCATGCGCCCGGCGTGTTGTTGTTGATCAGGCCGGTATTGCTCGCGACATTGGCATTGTAAGCTTGGTTGTTCGCAAAAGTCCCGTTGTTGTCGAGGTCGTCGTGCACGGTACCATCATTAATCAGCGTACCGTTGTTGATGATGTGCTTGGGCAGGCGGATGGTCAGTGTCGCGCCCTTGGCGATGTAGAGCATCGCATCCCTGGCGATGACCGCTGTCTCGAACGACGCCTCATTGGTCGAGGTGCCAGTGCCAATATTGAGCCGGCCGGCGTCGAGCCAAAGGTCGCCCAGATCGATTGCGCCACTGAGTGTCGCCGTGGCGGCACCGGCCTTGATCAGATCGCCTTCGACGCCGGTCATCGCGCCGGTAAACAGCGTATCGACATTGGTCGTCAGTTGCAGTGCCGCGTCCGCGGCGATGCTGACCGCCGCTGCGTCGGGCAATGCATGGTCGACAACCTCAAGCACGCCTGCGTTGACGCTCACGGCGCCGGTAAAATCATTGGTACCATTGGTCAACACAACCCGCGAGGCACCCGACTTGACGAGGTTGCCGCCGCCACTGAGCTGGCCATCGACAATGGCTGTACCGCTGGTGGGCGCTAGATTGAACAGGTCCGACGCGGTAATGCTGCCGCCGGTCGACGTCGCGTGTGCACCGGTGAGATTGTAGGTCTGGGCGCTGACGGTGCCGGAGAACGCTCCGCCTGAATGGGTAAAGATCGGCACGGTGACATTGCGGTTCAAAGTGCCGCCCGACTGAAGCAGCGTATTGGCAATGGCGACGTTCTGGAATCCGTCCCCGGTGCCGCCCGCCAATTCGTAGGTGTTGGTATTGACAGTCCCGACAATGGTGCCGCCCGACTGGGTATACTTGTCGACGGCAAGCGTGCTGTTCATCGTGCCGCCGGACTGGATGTAGTTGGCCGCACCGGTGATCTCGGCCTCCATGCTACCACCCGATTGAGTGATCGTCGCGTCGCCGTCGCCGCGGAGTTCGCCCTGCGCAACGCCGTTTCCAGACAAGGCGAATAGATCGGCAAACTCGACGGACCCGCCCACGGAGCCGCCCGACAGTTCATAGGCATCGGCAACGACCACGCCGCCCATCGTCCCGCCCGACTGGCTGTAGGTCGCGATGCCGGTAGAGTGGTCGCTGGACTCGTTGTAAACGTGGCCATCCATGGTGCCGCCGGACTGCGTCATCACCGCGTCGCGCGTTCCGACCAGGTCCATCCATTCGACCGTGGTATCGTCGCCCGAGAGGGCAAACAGTTCGGTGAAATCGACCCGCCCTGCCAGGCTGCCGCCTGACACGCTATAGATGCCTGTGGCAACGTTCCCGCCCATCGTCCCGCCAGACTGGGTATAGGCGGCGATCCCGTCGACCGAGCCGCTCATTGTGCCGCCGGACTGAATCATTGCGGCGCTGCCATCGCCATGCACACTTCCCTCGAGGGAGCCATTGCCGCTGAGCGTGTAAAGCGTGTCCAGATTGACCGTGCCCTTCATAGCGCCACCGCTCTGCTGGTAGATCGGCGTTGTGATGCTTACGGTGCCAGCGACTGTCCCGCCGGATTGCGAAACCGTGCCACCGGAAGCGATATTGACTTCGCCCTGGCCAGACAGCGTGCCGCCGGTAATGTTGAGCAGTCGAGAGACATTGGTGATACCGGGCGGGCCGTTCAAAAATATCGGCGCTAGTCCTCCCGCACTCTGCTTGTAGGTTCCGCCGCTCAGGTTGAACGTCGAAACGTTGACAACGCCATAGTGACCTATCGCGGTATTGCCGCCGCTATGGTTTAGCGTATCAATTGCCATCTCCGTTCCCATCGAGCCATTGCCCGAAGAGATCGTCGCGGTGTCTCCGGCCGTTGGAGCCCGCACGGCAGTCACCCCATGGGACAGCCATCTGGTGGCATCGTCCCACTCATTTACGTCTTTCGTACCCGGCAGGCCCGCCCAGGTGAAATCCTCCGCGACGACCGCGCTCGCGCTGGCCAGCAGCGCTGCCGTAGCCACGCCAAGCGACAGCGAGAACAGCGGGTTTTGGCGGCGTGCAGCCACACCACCACAGCTAGCGCGAGCCGCGGTCGATCGATCTATATTGAGCATTTCCAGAGGGTACCGCGTCGGCGTCACGCACATTGCGAAACGATTCGTTAACAGACGCTAGGCGGTCTATTTGCACAATGTAAGAGCTACCTGCGTGTCCCCCACGAAAAGCTCCTAGAGTACCTGTTCCACACTGAAGGCTTGCCCTTGGCTGAACGCCCTATATCGCCCCTTTGGACGGCGTAACCTGCCAGGCAGCTATCAGCCCCAAGATGCAAGTTGCGTAATGTCCGCTTTTCCGACGGGCCCACCAAAAGCCGTCAGTTGGCCTTACACCCTCAAAATGCCAGTCAGTAGCCGACCCCATTCAGTCATTGGAACTCGAAACGCTCAATGCTGGAACTAGACATTCCCGGTGCCATTGAGGAGATGTCAGCATGACATCAATATCGAGAGTTTTTACAGGAGTGGTCCCTCTCATGTGCGCAGGCGCTGCGGAGGGCGACGCAGGCTTGGTCGAGGTCCGCCAACAGCAGTCGGCCTTTACGCGGGCCAAGGATGCCTATCCTGCCCTTGCTCACGTCTACGAAAATATGGTCAAGTTTAGCCAACGCCCAAACGTGTTAGCCTAAAGCTTCGCTGTAAATTATTGGGGCCTGCTGGATACTATCCTAAACCTTGAGGTCTTTATCCAGCCATAGGGAGAAGCCGCCTTTGAAGGCGTTGGCGTTGTCGCCACGGCGCGCTTTTGGCGGGAGCTTTTTCAGCTCCGTGACATTGCCGCCTCCGATCATCACGTAGTCGGGCTCGAGAGCCACTGTCAGTTGTTCCACTGCTGCGAAAACGTGCTTCTCCCACTTGGCGTGGCCGCGTTTCAGCAGCCCGGCTTCGCCCAGATAATCCTCGAAGGTTCGACCGCTGCGGTATGGCAGGTGCGCCAGTTCCATCGGCTGGACGACGTTGTCAACGATCATCGCGGCACCCAGGCCCGTGCCAAGCCCCAGAAACAGCATCCGCCCGCCTTCGTAGCTGCCGATGGCCTGCATCAGCGCGTCGTTGACGATGCGAATGGGCTTGCCGAAGCGCTTGGCAAAGTCGAAGCCGATCCAGCCCGGAGCCAGATTGTGCGGTTCGGCGAGTATGCGGTTGTGAATGACTGGACCTGGATAGCCCATGGCGATGACGTCGTACTGCATGCCCTCCGACAGCTTTTCGACGGCGTCGGCCATGGCTAGGGCGTCCATGCCCGGCCCGGAATCGGCTTTGCGCTCGCCGCCGCCAGCGCTGCTCATGATCTTGACGTGCGAGCCGCCGATATCGATGGCGAGGACGATTTTAGCTTCGTCATCCATGGTTCAGTTCCTAAGGTTGTGGATCGACCCAGCCGCCGGGCGGGGCAAAGTCCTTCATGGAATCGGCCGGTCCCCAAGTGCCAGGGGCGTAGGGGGCGGGCTGGTCTGTGAGGTCAAGGACGGGGTCGAACACGCGCCAGGCGAGCTCCGCAGCGTCTTGCCGGGTGAACAACTGCCGCCTGCCGTTCATGGCGTCGCCGATCAGCCTTTCATAAGGAATCATGTCGTCGGTCGTGTCGTCGACAGCATCGAGTTCTACATTCTCGCCTGTCATCTCGCCGCCGGGGGCCTTGCGGCGCGCGCCGATGCCGATGCCGACCTGCGGACCGACGCGGAAGCGGACATAATTGGCGTCGCTCGTGGGCACATCGTCGAACAAAGCGACAGGTGGCCGACGGAAGCGCACGACGACTTCGGTGGCGCGCACGGGAAGGTTCTTGCCGGCGCGGATATAGAAGGGCACGTCCTTCCAGCGCCAGGTGTCGACGAACAGCCGCACGGCTGCGAAGGTCTCGACAGTCGATCCTGGCGCCACGCCCGGCTCGTCGCGGTAGCCCTTGAACTGACCGCGGACCAGATTTCTCCGGGTGAGCGGGCGAATGGCCTTGAGAATCTGCACCTTTTCGTCGCTAAGATCGTCGGACTCGCTGCTGACTGGTGGTTCCATGGCGAGCAGCAGCAGCACTTGCACCAGATGGTTCTGGATTACGTCGCGGATACATCCCACCTCGTCGTAGAATTTGCCGCGCCCGGTTATGCCAAAATCCTCGGCCATGGTGATCTGCACGCTTTCGACATGGGTGCGATTCCATACCGGTTCGAGAAACGCGTTCGCGAAACGGAAATAGATCAGGTTCTGGACGGCCTCCTTGCCCAGGAAATGATCGATGCGAAAGACCATGTCTTCTTCGAACACCGCACGCAGGACGCCGTTCAGCGCCTTGGCCGACGCCAGGTCGCGGCCGAACGGCTTTTCCACCATCAAGCGCGCCGTCTCGGCAATCCCGACCGCCTTGAGCGCATCGATCACCGTACCAAAAAGGCTCGGCGGAATGGCGAGATAGTAGAGAGGGCGGCTTGCCTTGCCGAGTGTTTCGCGCAGCGTGGCGAAGGTGGCCGCGCTTTTGTAGTCGCCGCTGACATAGCGCAACAGGGCCTTGAGCCTGACGAAAATCGCTTCATCGATGGTGCCAAACTGCTTGGCGATGCCGTCTCGTGCCCGCTCTGCCAGGCGCTCGACGTCCCAATCATCCAGCGCCACGCCAATGACCGGCTCGCTCAGATGGCCGCGCCGTACCATTTGGTACAACGATGGGAAAATCATCTTGTGCGCCAGGTCACCGGTGGCGCCGAACACCACCAACGCGTCGGATCGCTTGACGGCCATGATCACTTCCCTTCAGGTTTTTCGGTGTGGCCACCAAATGAATAGCGCATGGCGGACAGCAGCTTGTTGGCGAACTCATCGTTATCGCGCGAGGCGAACCGGCCAAATAGCGCCGAGGACAGGACAGGCGCCGGCACACCGGTTTCCACGGCGGCCCGCAACGTCCAGCGGCCTTCGCCGGAATCCGAAACCCGGCCGCCGAATCTGGACAGCTCGGGGTCCTGTTTCAAGGCCGTGGCCGTCAAATCGAGCAGCCAGGACCCGATGACGCTGCCGTGGCGCCATACTTCGGTGACAGCCGCCAGATCCAGATCGAAGCGGTAATATTGCGGGTCGTGCAGCGGCGCGGTTTCGGCGTCCGCTTCGCGCGTCTCATTGCCCGCATCGGCGGCCTTCAGAATATTGAGCCCCTCCGCATAAGCAGCCATCATGCCATATTCGATGCCATTATGGACCATCTTGACGAAGTGGCCGGCGCCAGTGGGGCCGCAATGCAGATAGCCTTGTCCGGCAGTTTGCGCGGTTCCAGGGACGGCGCCGGCACCATCCGCGCCGGGCGCCAGCGCGGCAAAGATCGGGTCTAGCCGTTCCACCGCGGCCTTGGAACCGCCGATCATCTGGCTATAGCCGCGATCCAGCCCCCAGACGCCGCCACTGGTGCCGACATCGACGAAGGCGATATCGCGCGGGCCAAGCTCTGCACCGAGATCGACGGCATCACGGTAGTAGGAATTGCCGCCATCGATGAGAATGTCGCCAGCGCTCATCTGCCCAGCCAGTTCGCGCGCGATACGCCCGGTAATGGCGGCCGGCAGCATCAGCCAGACCGCGCGGGGCAGGGTCAGCTTGCCCATAAGCTCGGCATAGCTGGCCGCTCCGATGGCGCCCTCGGCCACCAGAGCCGCCACGCTTTGCGGATTGACGTCATAGACCACGCATTGATGCCCCGCCTTCATCAGCCGCCGCACCATATTGGCGCCCATGCGACCCAGCCCGACCATTCCCAGTTGCATTGGCAACTCCTGTTCTATTTGGCGATGACGTGGACCTCAAAGTCGGTGTTTTCCCAGCGCTGTCCATCGCGCCACTGGAATGTGAACACCACAGCGCCGCCCGGCGCGAGCAAGCTCGTGTCGAGATCCAGCACGTGGCTGCCAAAGCGCGTCTCGCTGGTCGGCGTGTCCGTTGCGCTGCTCCAGCCATCGAGGCTCCAATGCGCAATGGCGGGTTCGGCCACGATCAGCCGGAGCATCTTGCCTTGGGGGATGTGGGATAGCTGGTTGTTGAAGCGCCAGATACGCAGTGTCGAGGGCGTCTTGCGCGTCACATAGCGGGCCACAGTCTGCGGCGGCATGTCGAACACGGCCCCGTCGGCCAGCGAGCGCAGCAGCTTGATATGCTCGGCATGCGCCCAGACCAGCGGCATGGCGCTGCCCGTGGGGCGGCCCCAGAACAGTTCGCGCTCCGGCACGTCGGCCGCATCCCAGCTCTGTTCGGGCAGCAGCCCTTCGACGCTTGCCGAAGCTTCGAGCGTCGCAAGCAGCTTTTCGGCAGCTTCAGGGCGGCCCGCCGCGAGTTCGTAATGCGCCCGCTCCCCCGCCAGCAGCGGCCAGGCGCGGCCCTGGCCAATGCCATCGAAGGGGCTGCCGTCAGGATTTTCGCCATAGCCATCGCCCGTGTAGCGATACCAGAGCGGGCCCTGCGGCAACTCCACCCGCAAGGTGCGGTCGATGACTTTGATCGTATCCAAGATACGCGGATCGTCCGGAGCGCGCAGGCCGAAGCGCACAAGCGCCAGTGCATCGGGGCTCAGCACGTCGCGCGTTGGGAGCCTGGATTTGTCGGTGATCTGGTTGCGGATCGGCGTTTGCCCCTCGTTGGCGCCCGCCACGTCGGTAATGTCATTGCCGCTGATGCGCACATAGTAGCCCGCGACACCGGCAGCGGCGCAAATGTCGGGGTCACCGGCATAGGTCCAATCCTCGATCTGCTCGTTCCAGCAATCGGCCGTTTCGCGCAGATGCTGGCTAGCCGCAGCGTCACCGCTTTGTTCGAGCAAGTCGGCCGCTGCGAGCAATGCTGCGACCTCGACAGCAAGCGTGAACGGGCTATAGCCGCCGTCTTCTTCCCAGCGATCCTGATTGGTCGCTGGTCCATTGGCGACAATATAGCCTGCGGCGCGCCGGATCATTGGGATGAAGCGATCGAGCAATTTGCCGGTCAGATGATCGCGACGATGCAAGAGGTCCGCCAACAGGATCGGAAAGGCGCATTCATCCATTTGCACGCCCGACCAGTATGGCCGACCGTCCAGCCACAGGTTTTGCGGCCAGCGTCCGGACACCAGTTGTACTTCGCGCAGATATTGCAGGATGGCCAGCGCTTCCCGGTCATCGCCGGCTGCCAAAAATCCTCCTGCGGTCTCAACCAGATCGCGCGGCCAAACCAGATGATACCCCCCCAGGTCGTCATCGCCTTTGCTCGCCCCCCAGGGAATGGACAGGCTTGCCACTACCGCACCTGGCCGGTCGGCCGCACGATGGGTCGCCAGCACGGCGGTGGACACGCGATAAGCCTTGCCGCCCCGCTGCCGGTCCAGCGGTTGCAGGCTCTCCTGCCACGCCTGCCAATTGGCTGAGTAGGCCTGCAAGGCGGCGTCAAATCCATCGCGCAGGCTGGCCAGTACATGCGAGCCTGCTTCGGTTTCAGACTGGCCGAAGCCAAGCGCCAGCACGGCAGTATTTTTGCCCTCGGAAAAGCCGATCTCGCCGATCAGGGCCACATTGCCATCGTCGGCGCGCTGATATTGCGGATCAATCACGCCGTTATTGGACAATTGATGATAGCCGTCCGATTGCCCGACATAGCCGGCTGAGCGCGTCCGCCACGGCAGGGAACATCCCAGCGCGAGATAGCGTGAGCGACCGCTGGCGAAAAGCAAGGGCACGTCGCGCTGTTCGCCGATCCAGGCACAATTGTTCATTCCGGCATTCACCAGATGCGGCGCCAGCAGCGCATAGACGAGATAGTCGGACAGCTTGCCCACCAGCGGGGTGAAGGTGATGCGCTGCAGCACACTGGCGCGGGCAGGATCGGAAATGACTTGCTTGTCGATGCGATAGCGGCCGTCATTGGATGTGTTGACCAGTTGAAAGGCCGGAACTCCAACTTCGAGTTGGCTCGTTACTGTGGTACAGTCGCGCTTTTCTTCGGAGAAGTACCCGTCAGGGCCAGTGATCAGCAGGCCGTGATCGCGGATGCAGGCGTTGTCGCAGCGGGGGTAGTAAACCTCGTTGAGAATGCCATGGCTCAAGGTGAACCACACCGGCGAGCTTGCAGATAATGCGGTTCCAACCCCACTCTTGGCGCTAGATGTCCAACGAGCCGGAATGCCGGGGGCGCCAGCGGCAAAATCGATAAGCGTGGCCAATTCGTGATCCGTTCGCAAGCGTGGCTCTAACAGAAGGTACCGCATTGTGGCGGTTCTCGGTCAAACGGTTTCGGACGCAGTTTCAGATCGCGCGGGCCGCTCCCAAATGGCGATGCAGACGGCGGTCGGCAACGCATTGAACGCACCGCTCCAAATTCGCTTCGGCCAACACTGGTTGGTGTATTTTGAAGGTTCAGGCGCCCTTGTCGGCGCTCATAGACCGTAGGGTACGCTACCCATCTCTTGATCACCATGGCGACGAGGGCAGCGAGCCGCCTCAGACGATCTGCCTTTTCCCAGTCGCGCGGAGGCAGCGAAGCGTTTTGGTCTCACGAAGAGTCAGGTGACGCAGCTCGTTGCGACAGGGGTGGAGATGGGGTTCCTGTCCATTCAGAACGGCACAACACATCCACCGACGCGCTCCGCGAAGGCCATTCTGAATGGGTCGGGGTGGCGCTCGCTTTCCTGCGCCATCATCTGCAGCCGGACGCTGTCACCCGTAGTCCGGCGCGAACGGGCGCATCCTGTTTGCGGCATTGTGGCCTTCGGGAGCGCCGCGTCATGATCACGGTGGCCGGATCAAAAACGCGCCTAAACTCAGATCCGTATCGTCGCATCGCCGTTTTCCCGCTAAGGCGAATGTGTTGGTGAGCAATGCACGGTTGGGTGGCCACACCTCTCCGGGTCTGGGGTCTATATATGCGCTTTCTGGGTTTGGTTTCTGCGGTCTTGATGACAATCGCAATGACTTCATCAGCATATTCCCAAAGCTTCGTTATCGAAGACAGCCAGACCGTCACCACCACCAAAACCATGGCGGGGGCGTCCGAAGTCGGCATCGTCAAGGCCGGCGGTGCGATCAAGACGACCGCGGGCGGGGTCCAGGCAATCGTTGCCAATGGGCCTTATGCAACGATCGTTAATTCCGGCCTGGTTTCCACATCGACCTTTAACACATGAGCCATTCGCGCTCTGGGCGCAGGAACCAAGATTACGAACTATGGCACGGTATCGACAGCGGGCAACTTTTCCGTGGCCATTCATGCAGATGGTGACAATAGCACGATCGAGAATTTCGGTGCCATCACAACGAAGGGCGCTTACGCCCATGCAATGGCGGCTTACGGCGTTGATAGTACGCTCGTAAACTACGGAAACATTGCTATAGGTCCGCTCTTTTCGAGCGCTATGTATTCCGGCGGTGCAAACTCCATCATCCGAAACTACGGCAGTAGTTCGTCAACGAGTGAAGGCGGCTACCTCCTCAGTTCCGATGGTGCCCGCTCTGTGGTCATCAACAATGGTAGGATAACAGGGGATGCCGAATTCAGCAGAGCCCTAGCTGCTACCGGTGATGACAGCACAATTATCAATACGGGCACGATTTCGGTATACCAAACTGCCTCCTACGGCGTAGAGACGCAAGCCAACGATGTTCAGATTTTCAACTCGGGGTCGATCACCGCGGTCGGAACCGACGTCATCGGCATTGCCGCTTATGCTGGCAATTCTAACAGAGCATCGACAAACACCGGTTCGATCTCGGTCACCGGCTTGAATGCTATCGGCATCTTTGCCGGTGGCACCGGAGACTCCATCACAAACAGTGGGACGATTTCAGCGCAGGGCACAAATAGCCGTGCCATTGATTTCCAAGGTAATCAGAGCATTCTCACCCTGCTTCCGGGATCATCCATCCAGGGCGTTATCAACTACACTTCTGGCGCCGCCGCGTCCGGCATACTCAATATCGAGGGGGGCGTGGGCGCTTCTTTGACCTTCACGGGAGCGGTGCCCGCCAATGTCCATGCCAACGGTTTGATCGTGAGCGTGGACCAGTCCGCTCTCAAGGTGGTGGCGGCAGACGCCTCTTCTGCCAAGGTCAGTGGCCTCGACGTCGACGCCTTGCTCGATAGCGTCTTTTCTTCACTCAACAATCGCGCCACGGGCGATTCCGCGCCGCTCGATCCGCTTGGCTACAGCGCCGAGCGGCGGGGTCCGGAGGCTTTCGCTTTCCTCGATGAATCGCAGAGCCTGGCACAGCCAAGTGCTTGGCTGAAGCTCTTTGGTGGCGTTAGCAAACTGGAATTGCCCACGGGCGTGCAGGCGTCCAGCCAAATGGGAGGCCTAATAGCCGGGATCGAGATGCCACTCACCCAATTGGACACGGCGGGCTTTTTCCTGGGTGGCGCTACGGGTTCTACGTCGGCTGGTAGCGCGGATATCACGCAAAATTCCGGGTTTGCCGGCTTCTACAGTGAGCATCATTTTGACCAGTACGCGCTCGATATGGCCCTGGTTCTGGGTGGAACGCACTATAGCGGCGTGCGGTCCGTTATCGACAACACCTTGCCCGGTGGTGTGACTACGGCCAATGCCGATTACAACGGCTTTTTCGTCTCGCCCGAACTTGGCCTGAGTCGCGATTTTGATCTGGGGGGGCAAGCCTTGGAAGTGCGGGGTAGCCTTCAATATGCAGGCATGTTCCTCGAGGGGTATAGTGAAACCGGTCCAGACGGCAGCCTGACCATTGATCCGCGTAGCGTGCACCAACTCACGGCCAAGGTATCTCTTGCCACGCCGTTCTTGCTTCACAGCGACGCCGGTACCACCATACGCCTCACGCCACGCATAGGCATCGATGGCTCGACGCAGTATGGCGATCAAGTCGTGACCGGCTCGCTCGCTGGTACTCCCGTTAGCTTCAATGCAAGCTCGGGGCCTGCCCTGACGCTATCCGCCGGGGCGCAGCTCGAACATCGTGTTGCCGACAGGTGGTCGATTATTGGTGACCTAGAAGGTACCGGGTCCCCGAGCAAGTTGCTGGGCGCGCAGGCAAGCCTGCAATTCAAACTGAATTTCTAACTCTCACCAGCTCTTTAGCGCCGGGACGTTGCCGATGGGGACGTTGAGCCAGGGCGTCCGGACTGACAGGGGGCTGAAAAGGGGCGCGTCAGGCGCCGATGGCCGCTGTTCGAAAAGCCGTGTCCAAAAAGCGGTCACTCCGCCGGCGGCCCAAAACTGCCGACCTCCTAATGTTTCCTTCTGCGACCGGCGCACCAAAGCTGACAGCCCGTTTCCCGCCCCAATCCGGTCGCCGGACGCTCACCTTGGGAATGGCCGCTTCGGGACTTGATTGCACTGACCTGAACGGCCGGAATGGGGCACCCCATTGCCGACGCTCGAATAGGATGAGCGGACCGGCCGCTTTCGGGAAATCGCAAACGCGGCTCGAACGACCGGAAATGCGGCGCGTTGCCGACTGGCGGCTTCCGACCTCATTTCGGTCGTAGGGAGGAACACCAAAATTTCACAAAAGCGGACACATGATCGTTATTTTTGGACAAAATTCTCCAGATTAGCAGATGAACATCAGAGATTTAGTATAAATTACTGCAGTTTGGTTTGTCAGCAATCTGGGCGTCACGTAATTTGGCGTCCAGAGGTGCGCCATGAAGATCATTGAAACTGAGGACCTCTGGGTCCTTGTCCGAAGCCGCCGTTTGACAATTCCGCAGGTGAAAGCCGCTGCAGCCGAAATGTGTCCTCAGATCGATTTCGAGATTGAACGCTCAGGGATGATCGGAACGGGTCCATGGATTTTCTTGTCCCATAACCTGCCCAAAGATGGGAAAACGCTGTTTGACTGGCGGTGTTGCCGACCTGTCTCCAGACCCACGGACTACGAGGGCCGATGTGAACTCTTGCATCTGGAGCCAATTATGGTGGCGACCTATATGCATCAAGGTCCAATCCGCACACTCTTCACACAAGGCTATGCTCACCTTGTGCGAGAAATAGAGGCGTCTCGCCATGAATTTTCGGGCGAAAGCAGAGAGCTCTACCACCACTATGACGGGCCAAAGGCTGGCTACCATAAGATAGAAATCCAATTCGGTCTGGCATACTGAAGACAGGCTCGAAGCCAATCCGAGAGCAAATCCCGCAGCCCTCAGTCGGCGAACCGCCCCGAATTCGTCAACCTGCCAATGTCTGCTTTTCCTTTGCGATCCTCCGAAAGCCGACAGTCTTTTTCCCACCCCGTTCTTGACGTTGCCAGAACCTGAGCGGTCCGACCGCTTTAGAGAAATCGAAATCTCGGCCTCAACGGCTGAAATAGGCGCGTTGCCGACTGGCGGCTTCCGACCCCATTTCTGTCGTTCAATGCAGAAAGCCAATATCCAGAAAGCGGTCATTGGCACGCCGATATTGTTTAGAAGCGTGAATGCGGTCTTGCGGGCCGGGGTTTGGCCGCAGATGTTTACCACTATCGCTCGCCGGGATAAGTGAGGCCGATCTGCGTTCCGCGCGTTAGGAAGTGGGTAGCCCCCATCCAGCCTTTTATGGTCCCGAAGACATGCTCGGCGGTACAGCGGCGGACGGCCATTGCGTCCGGCATCGCTTCCAACCGACGCTCCATCTCATCGAGCACCGCTTCATGCTCCCATGGTCGGATGCGCTTCTCCTTGCCGGTCGTGCAGAGGGGGCGGAATGGGCAGGCACCGCAAGCCTTCTGGTTGTAATAGACATTGATGAGCTTGCCGGCCTCAACAGTGGTATGGCGCTTCTGAAGTTGCTCACCGACAGGGCAGCGATAGGCATCGGTCTCAGGCTGATAAACGAACGCGGGCTTGCCCCAGAAGCCGCGCGCCTGTGCCGGTGAGGTGTTGGGCTTGGGCACCATGGGGACGATGCCGGTTTGCGCGCAGGAGCGGATTTGCTCACCCTCATAGTAACCGCGGTCGGCAAGGGCGATCATCTCGGAACCGCCGACCTCTGCATGTGCGGCCTTTGCCATCTCCAGCAGATGCGAGCGACCATGGCCCCGGTTGGTCACCGCATTGGCCACCACAATATGGTGCTTGGTGTCGACGGCCGCCTGCACATTGTAGCTGACGACGCCGCGGTGATCGCTGCCGGTCGCCATCGCCCGGGCGTCTGAATCGGTGAGCGAGAGCTGCCCGTCAGGGGAGGCTTCCAGCTGCCGGCCGATGGCCTCGAGTTCACCAAGACGCCCGCGCAGTGATGCCAGTATAGGTCAGGTGCGCGATGCGCGGCGTGGCCGGGCCGGTCTCGGCACTGTCGGCTTGCTCAAGCTCGGCCAGATAGCGCGCGATGCTCTCCTCAACATGGGCCCTCCGCCGCGCCAGCTTGCCCTCGGTGTGGTTCTTCTCGTGTGTGTTCACCGCGCGCAGGCGTGAGCCATCGATGGCGACCATGCCACCACCGACCAGACCACTGGCGCGGCAGATGGCAACGAAGCGCTGACAGGCGATCTGGATCGCACCAGCATTGCCATGGCGGAAGTCGGCAATGGTCTTGAAGTCTGGTGCCAGCTTGCCGGTCAGCCACATCAGCTCGATATTGCGACCGGCTTCCCGCTTCAGCTTCCGGCTCGAGGTCAGTTGGTGAAGGTATCCATAGACGTAGAGCTTTAGCATCGTGCCTGGCGCGTAGCCGGGTCTGCCGGTCGATGCCGGCTGGACACGCCCGAAGCCGAGCACGGCCAGATCGAGTTCGTCGACAAAAGCGTCGATGATGCGAACCGCGTTGTCAGCATCCAAATAATCTTCGAGACACGCCGGCAGAAAGCTCGCCTGATGACGGTCAGCACCTTCAACGAAACCACCCATATGGCACCTCTGAAGCAGTGTCAGATCATAGCATAATCAATGGGTTTTCACACAGCCTCGACCCCATTGCCGCCGTTCGAAAATAAATGGAGAAGTCCCGAAACCGGCCGTTCGAGCACCACCGTATGCTAAACAGGTCAGATGGTGGACGAACTCGCCCGACTTGTTGATCAGAGCGCTTTGGCTTCCGAGGTGCCGCTGGCGATCGCTGTGTGCAATGGCGCTGGCAAGGTTGATGAGGTCTCACGGGGGAGGTGGCCAGACGGGAGATTGGTCCGCATCACTGATCGCTTCTATGCAGCAAGCCTCGCAAAACAGGTCACGGGTGCGGCCGCTGCGGTCTTGGTACGCGAGGGCCGGCTTGATCCAGACTTGCCTGTCGCTCACTACCTTCCGGACATGCCGGAATGGGCTGGCGACATCACGGCACGTCATCTGGCCCATCATACCGCAGGCCTGCCGGCCGCGGGGCAAGTCGAGCCTGCCGAGGGTGACTGGACGGATGCACTCGTTCTGGCAGCCCTGCAGCGCCTCCCCGAGCTCGTCTCCGCGCCCGGCACAGCCTATCTCTATTCCAATCTCGGCTATGTCATACTGGCGCACGTAATCGCGCGAGCGGCCGGGTGCGCCTTCCCGCGTTTCGCCACAACTCGCCTATTTGAACCGCTTGGTTTGGATGACATAGGATTTGTGGAGCATGCTATCAGCAATTTTCCTCAGGCTTCTCTGATGGGGCCGAGCCAGCCGCTCACGATGGGCGATGGCGGGGTCTGGGCAACGGCCGGGGCGTTTTCGAAATGGCTACACCATCAGAACCGCGACACGCTCGGCATCGCCGATCTTGTCACGGCCCCGGGCAAACTGATCAGCGGCGACCTGGTTGACTACGGGTGGGGCTTGGGGCTCCGCCGGCGCAATGGACAATCGCTCTTCATCCATGGCGGCGAGTGGACTGGCTCCGCCGCCAAGGCGGTCCGCAGCCCATCCACCGGCATAGCTATCGCTGCGATGTCGAGCGGCGCATCCATGGGAGAACTGACTGCCCTGATCGAAGCGGTGCTGGAGGAGTGGATCGGTGGCTAATGACGCTCAGCCACATGGAGCCGTAACGACACGGGCGCCTGCAATGAGGCTCTTGGACAGCGCGCCCAGGCGCGCCGTCGGTCCTATACGTCCGTTGCCGCAAATCAGGGACGCAGCCGCTTCGGCGTGCGGCTGAGCAGAGTCACCTCTCTTATACTGGCGGTGTTTAGCAATCGCATCAAGATGCGGGCTAGTCCCACGCCCAACCCCCCGTGTGGCGGACAGCCAAATCTAAAGAACTCAAGGTAGTCGGAAAGCGTATCAAGCTTCAGTCCGCGCCCGGTGGCCTGTTCCACTAAACGTTCATAGCGATGTTCCCTCTGGGCACCGGTCGTGATTTCCATCCCACGCCACAGAAGATCAAAGCCCTTCGTCAGGTCGGGACGGGCAACCTGGCGCATATGATAGAACGCTCGACTGCTTGCCGGGCAATCGGTGATGAACAGGAATTCGTGCCCCGTTTCCGCTGCCACATACTCGGCAAGAATACGCTCGCCTTCTGCATCTAGATCGTCAGGCTTGGCGGGTACGTGGCCCGGCTTACGAAGTATGTCCCGCGCCTCCTCAAAGGCGACCTTTGGAAATGGCAGGCTGGGCAGCGTGATGTTGACGCCAAAATGCCTCTTTATCGCAGCACCGTGGAAAGCGGCGACAGCGCCGATGGTCTTAGATCGCGCAGAACAGGTGATAGCATTTGCAATATGCAGTTGATTGCGCTGAACTAATCGGGTCGCTGGGTAGAACCTTTCGGCTCCCTACACGGCGTAGTAGACGAGTGAATCCTTCTTTGCCGCTCTAAACTAGTGGTTACGTAGGCTGGATCGGAGCGTCGGCTTCTGAGCCTACACCTTTTCGGACGTCACCACGCCAACCCTCTCGTCCCATTGCGCGGGTGACTGCGTAACCTTGTCGAACTGGTCCCTGGTGCGGGTGTAAGTGTGGCCGCCGAGGCGGCCGATGGCGTCCATTTTGAGTTGGTCGATGTGCAGGTTGCCGGGGTTGACCGCGTCGCTGCGGACGTGGACGCCGACGACCTGGCCAAGGATGATCTCACGCGCCGGACCCAGTTCCAGCGTCATGTAGCGCCGGCATTCGAGGGCGGCTGGGGCCTCGAGGATGCGCGGGCTCCTGACCATGGTGCCGGGCACAGTGTGCAGGCCCGCCTGCTCGAGCTCGTTGACCTCCTGCCCGAATTTGATGGCGCAGATTTCCATTTCCTCGACCATGGCGTCATCGCAGATATGGACGGTGAATTCGCCGGTTTCGCGGATGTTGCGGGCGGTGTCCTTGAACCGCATGTCGGCATAGTTCTCGACGCCGATCGCCACGATGGCCGGATCGTGCGTCAGCACGTTGAAAAAGCTGAACGGCCCGGCATTGGGCCGGCCATTGCGGTCGACCGTGGTGACGAGCGCGATGGGGCGCGGAATGACCGTGCCGATCAGCAGCTTGTATTTTTCGCGCTCGGTGAGGGTGCCAAAGTCGAAATGGGTGTGGTCCTTGATCTCGCCCATCAGACCGCGATCCGGTGGGTTTCGAGCGGCGTATGGCGGCTGAGATTCTCGAAGCCGTCGGCAGTGACCAGATAGCAATCGCCGATATTGCAGCCAGCCGATAGCGGTTCGAGCCATTGCGTGTGCAGCACGAAGATCATGCCTTCTTCGAGCCGGTCGTAATTGTGCGAGGAGACGTTGAAGCTGTTCTGCGATCCGGCCATACCGACGGAGTGGCCCAGGTTCGGATTATGCGGGCCGGAGGTTGCAGGATAGACGTGGTTGAGCGTGCGACCCTGGGCCTCCCAGTCAATGTCCTTGACGTATTGGGACTGGATGAGCCGGGGCCCGCCATCATCTGCTGCGGCCCAGTTATAGGGCATGGTTCGGGCGTCGGGAGCGGTGAGAAAGCCGCGCTCGATATAGGGCCCGAAGGCCGCGTTATTGACGTCGCTGATCAGCACGCCCGGCTTGATCAGCTTTTCGGCGCGCTTGACGCCATCGGTGCAGGCGGCAAGCACGTCTTCCTGGTGTTTGGTGATCTCGCCGACAGCAATCATGCGGGCGGTCTGGGCCGTATAGCCGCGATAGGTGACATTGGAGATGTAGAGATTGATGAGGTCGCCGGGCCGCACCACGTGGCCATAGGGCTTGCCGCAATGGGTGCCATATTCGTTGATGCCGATCTGGTAGCCATCGCCAGTCTCGCCACCGCGCGCCAGTTGCGCCCAGGTAAAGGCAGCATAGATTTCGGCATCGGTCACGCCAGGCCGGGCGACATGATAGGCGGCCTGCGTGCCAATCGAAATCAGTTGCGCTGCGGCACGGAACATCTCGATTTCGCGCGGCGAGCGGATTTTCTGCATGCGGTCGACGATGGCATTGTCCACGACGAACTTCGCCTTGGGCATCAGCCCGCTCAGATAGCCGTAGAACTCGCTGCTGGTGCGGTCGCCCAGCCGGCCGATCTGGCCGGTGCCGAGGCCTAGTTCGCCGAGCATCTTGGCGCAGGCCTCCGCAGTCTTCGCCGTCGAGGAGCCCGGCCGGTCGGCATATTCGCGGCCGATGGCGCCGATTTGCCAGAGCTGGTCGATCAGCATCGGCTCGCCACCGGGCGGCAGGATCACCGATTGGGTGAAGAAGGACAGAAGGATCAGCCCCTTGTCGCTATCGGTGGGAATGATCAGCACGCCTTCGCGCATCCAGTCGCAGATGTAGCGCAGGTAGGCGTTCGACGTGTGGAACCAACCGACCATGTCGGTATGGACCACGACAGCGTCATGCCCGGCGAGTACGGCTTCGCGACGAATGCGGCGCAGTCGCTCGGCGAATTCGGCTTCGGGCAGCGGCAGTGGCGCCACGAAATCGAAATCGGGCTGAAAGTCTGCGAGTTGGGCCGCCAGCGGTGCGATGTGGGGGATATTCACGGGATAGTCTTTCTGTGTTGCGTCGCCTTGGGCTGACGATCTGGATTAGTTTTTGGAGCGGGACGGCCCGAACAGCCGGTTGCCGATGAGGACGCCGACAAAGGTGACGGCGATCAGGATGCCGGACATTGCGGCGACGCGTGGATCGAGGGATTGCTCGATCAGCGCGAACATGCGCAGCGGCAGCACGGTGGTTTGCGGATCTGCGAGAAACAGCGAGATCGAGACGTTATCGAGCGACTCGATGAAGACGAGGAAGGCGCCGGCCAGAATGCCCGGCACCAGCAGCGGCAGGATTACCCGCCGCAGCGTGGTGAGGCCCGATGCGCCCATGGTGGTCGAGGCTTCCTCCAGCGAGGGATCTAGGCCCTGCGCCACGACGGCCGTTGCGCGGTACATGAGCGGACCAAACACCACGATGTGGCCGGCGACGGTCAGCCACAGCGATGGCCTGATGCCGATGAAATTAGCCACGATCAGCGCCGCCAGGCCGTAGACCAGGCTGGGCAGCACCAGCGGCGCCAGCAGCAGTGGCTCGACCGCGTTGGCCGAACGCCCCTTGATGCGCGAAATGCCGATACTGGCGGGAACCGCGAACAGCAGGGTCCCGACCACGGCCAGAACGGCGATCTTGAGCGAGTTGAACGCCGCGATATGCTCGGTGCCGGAAACGACGGGATCGAGCAGCGCCGCATACCAGCGCAGCGAAAAGCCCTGCGGCGGGAATTTCAGCGTCTGCCCATCGGTGAAGGACATCAGCAGCGCGATGACGATGGGCCCGACCAGATAGATCAGCGCCAGTCCGCCCAGGCCATAGACGAAGGCCCAATAAAGCCATACGGGCAGACGGCGGCGAACAAGATCACGCATGACCGACGAGCCTCCGGTGGCGGGAAATCAGCGCCAGCGCCATCAGCAGGACACCAGTCGAGAGCAGCAGAACCATGGCGATGGCCGAGGCCAGCGGCCAGTTGAACAGGATGCCGACCTGCCGCGTAATGAGCTGCGGCACATAGACATTGCGGGCCCCACCGATCACCGCCTGGGTGACATAGGAGGCGCTGGTGCTGGCGAAGACCAGTATCCAGCCGGCCAGCAAGCCGGGCAACATCATCGGCAGCAGCACCGTCAGCAGGACGCGCCAAGGGCCGGCGCCGGCAACCTCCGCCGCCTCGGGCAGTTGCCGGCTGGTGCGGGCCAGGATGGCGACCAGCGGCAGGATGATCAGCGGCAGGTCGATCTGGCACATGGCCAGCAACAGGCCGAGCTCGGTGGACAAGAGACTGGTCGGCGTCCCGCTCAGGCCTAGCCCAAGCAGGGCCTGGCTGATCGGCCCCTGGCGACTGAGGATGACGATCCAGGCAAAGGTGCGCACCACATTGCTGGTGAGCATGGGGATCAGTGACAGGAACACCACCACCTGCCGCATGCGCGGGCCGCTGTGCCAATAGAACAGGCCAATCGGAATACCCAGCAAGGTCGTGCCGAGCACCGTCTCGAAGCCCAGCCGCATGGTGTTGCTCAGTACGCGGAAGTTGAACGGATCGCCGAAGAACTCGGCGTAATTATCGGGGGTAACGCCGGTCGGCCCGGCGAAACTGAAGGCGAGCAGAAGACCGAGCGGCGTCGCAAAAAACACGACCGACAACAGCAGCATCGGCAGCAGATATGGGAAACCGCTCGATCTCATTTCAGGTCACGACGCGATCAGGGCGATAAAGGTGCTTGTCCACTCATCGCGATACTTGTTGATGCTGACCCAATCGGGATAGGCCAGACCTGCAACCTGGTCGCGGGTGAGGACCGAGGAAATGTTCGGGGTCAGTTCCACGTCGGCATTGGTGGGGAACATTTCGGTCGGCGGGGACTGGAACGTCGCCTGGGCGCCGGCATCCAGGGCAGCGTCCATATAAGCATAGGCGGCATCGACATTGGCCGAGCCCTTGGTCAGGTGGATATTGACCGGCGAAGCCGGCGAGCCGGTCTCGGGCTGCACGAAATCGGCATTGAGGCCCAGCGACTTGAGATGGGCCACGTTATTGGTCGAGCCCATGAACACGGCGATTTCGCCCTGCTGATACAGCGCCATCTGGTGGTTGGTGGTGTCGGTCACCCCGGCCCGCAGGTCGGCACTGTCCTTGAACAGCTTGAACACGGCGTCCATGTCCTCGGGGCCGGTGCCGAAGATCTTGGCGATCTGGGTATAGGCCATGACGGCTGTGTTGGAATCAAAGCCCGTCCAGGACACGAGGCCCGCATAGGCCGGGTTTTCGAACAGGTCGCGATAGCCCTTTGGCTTGGGAACGAGGTCGGGATTGTAGACGATGCCGTCGATCTGCACGGTTACGGTGGGGCCGTATTCGCCCTGGAAGGCCGGAGCGAGCTTGGACCAGTTCTTGAGCCGGGTCGGGTCGATCTTGACGATCAGGTCATGCTCGATGGCGGTCGCCATCTGGCCGGGCGAAATCAACAGTGTGTCGAAGGCCGGCGCGCCGGGGCTGGCCATAACCTTGGTCAACTGGTCCTGCGACAAGGCCGGGGCAACCGTCAGGTCATAGCCGGCGGCCTTGACCAGCGGCGTCAGCACCGAGCGGTATGCGTCTTCCCAGGAGCCGGGAAAAGTCGCCGCGACGAGGCCGCCACTGGCGCGCGCCATGGATGGAAGCAAGCTGGAGGCGGCAGCACCGGCGGCCAGGAGGCCGAACATACGTCTATTCAAGCGAAAGTCAGTCATAGCTTTGCACCTTTGTTGAGTTCAGACGGAGAGAGGGAGTGGACGGGAAAGACGTGGCAGTGATCGGGATCGATGCTGACATGGACCTCGTCGCCGGGGCTGGGCGTGAAGGCAGCGCCGGCACGCATCTGGCTGGCGCGCATCTGGGTTCCGTCGGCCAGTTCGAGGTCGTGCACCATGGTCGGACCGAGCGGCACGGAGACGACGAGGCGCGCCGGCAGGCTTGCTGGAGTGGCCGCGGCATGGATGGCAACCTGCTCGGGCCGGCAGGTCAAAACCACCGGCACGCCGAGTGCGTAGTCCAGCCGCCGGGGTAGTGTGATGTCGGATCCGGTCGCATCGAGCTTGAGGCTGGAGCCGCCCTGCCCGGTTTCGACAACGCTGGCTTTCAGCCGATTGGCCTGGCCAATGAAGCTGTTCACAAACAGGGTCTTGGGGCGGTCATAGACCGCCGAAGGCGTATCGATCTGTTCGACATGCCCCTTGTTCATCAGCACCAGGCGGCTGGCCAGGCTCTGGGCCTCCTCCTGGTCATGGGTCACGATCAGGGTGGTGATGCCCACCGATTTCTGCAGCCGCAGCATTTCCACCTGCAGATCGAAACGCAAAGCACGATCGAGGGCGCCGAATGGCTCGTCGAGCAGCAATAGCGCTGGGCTCGCGGCAAGGGCTCGGGCCACGGCGACGCGCTGTTGCTGTCCACCGGACAGCTCGCGCGGCAGGCGCCTGCCGAACCCATCGAGCTGGATCAGCGCCAGCAGTTCGCGCACGCGCTCCTTGCGTTCGGCCTTGGGCACATGCTGGCAGGCCAGCGGATAGGCGACATTTTCCTCGACAGTCAGATGGGGAAACAGCGCATAATTCTGGAACACCATGCCGATGCCGCGCTCGCGGGCCGGCACCCCGCGCAGGCTCTTGCCGGCCAATTGGATCTGGCCCTGTGCCGGCTGGATCAAGCCGGCGATGGCGCGCAACACCGTCGACTTGCCACAGCCGCTGGGCCCGAGCAGTGCGACGATCTCGCCGGGAGCGATGTCGAAGGAAACGTCCTCGATCGCGAGTTCGCCACCGTAGGAATGGGTCAGGCCGTCAACCAGAAGAGCGCCGGATTGGGTTGCCATTGGGGTTCTTGCGTTGCGTTTCGGTTGCCAACGACAATGCAATCACTGTGCCAATTCAAAAATCTGGAGGTAAAAATCTCACTAAATATCTGATTTTCATCCGGTTTTATCTTTTTCGCCTATTAATTCGCAAGTATCTGCGCAACTGCATTCGTATAATAAAACGCAGTAATTGGTGCACAAAGAGGCATCAGTGTGCAATAACGCTAGGCAGTCACCACAGGAATTTCCATGGCCAGGCGAGCACTCTCATCTTCTCGAACACGGCCCCTTGCCAAGGCCATTGAAGCCGACGCCGAGCCCATCGAGGGTGGCGATGACGTGACGGACCGCATCTGTTCGACCTTGGCGGCGGCCATCGGCAATGGCGCCCTCAAGCCGGGCACGAAAATCCTGGAAGACGCCATCGCCGAGCATTTCGGCGTCAGCCGCACCGTGGTGCGTGGCGCGCTGGGCATCTTGCAGCGGGATCACCTGCTGGAGCGCAAGCGCAACCGCGGCACTTTTGTCGCCGAGCCCTCCATCGAGGAGGCCACGCAATTGTTCGAGGCGCGTCGCACCTTGGAGCAAGCAACCATCGAGCGCGTGGTCGAGCGCGCGACCGAGGCTGACCTGGACCAGTTGGAGGCGCTCAACGAAGAGGAAAAGCGCCTCTATGACGTCGACGGGTCGGCCGCCGGCCATGGCCTTTCGGGCCGCTTTCACAACGAACTCGCCCGGCTGGGCGGCAATGACGTGCTGACCGACCTGTTCAACAATGTTACGGCGCGCCTATCGCTGGTGATGGTGTTGTATGAAGAGGAAAAGCGCGCCGACTGGGGCGCCGATCATCACCACGACATCGTCGCCGCCATCCGCAAGCGCGACGTCAAACTCGCCCAGACCCTGATGAACGAGCATCTTGCCGACATCGAAAGCCGCGTCCGCCTCACCCAATCACAGGGCGATCGCCACACCTTTGTGTCGGTGCTGGAGACGTTCTCAGCCAAATGAAGTCGGCGCCAGCAGCGCGGACCCACGTCCGCTTTCGGCGGCTGGCTCAATCGGCCAGCGAGACGAATTCACCTGCGGCATCGCGGCGGGCAGCAAGCCGCGCGTGTGAATAGAGCACCAGCGCGAGCAGGCCGAGCCAGATCGCCTCTCCGGCCCGGTTGCGCACACTGGCGCCAGTCCCCGCTGGATCGCTCTAACCTCCCCATAAGCGCCGTAGATCGCCTCAAGCACCGCCCCCAGGCGCTCGCGCATCTCAGCCCGGTCGGGAACGCGCAGAGGGAATCCTGGCGCCACGAATCTTATTTTTGGCCCGCGACAACCGTGCCTTCATGGTGGCCGGCGCAACCAAAAAGGCCGAACCAATGGCCTGAGCGCTGAATGCCAGGATACGACCGCGGCCCGCATGAGACGGCTGACGCAGTTCACGCCTCCTAACCGAAAATAACTTGATTATAGAAATCATATTATCTATGAGGGGCTTATTCGCGTGGGCTCCGCCGCGCGATCCAGAGATAGATCGATATGAACAAGACCCTTGGCGCGATGGCGCTTGTGGCCACGCTGTCGTTCGCCCCGGCGGCTGCGGCCAAGGACGTGACGGCGCAAATCCAGATGGTCAATTATGATGGCCACGAGGCTTATCTGGCGGTTTATCTGGTCAATGCCGAGGGCCGCTACCAGACCACGCTCTGGGTCTCGGGCAAGGACCCCAAATATCATTCCTATCTCCCCCGCTGGTGGCGTTACCTGTCGCGCGCGCCGCAGGAACTGGATGCCATAACGGGCGCCAGTGCCGGTGGTGGCGACCGCGTCGCCCTCAAACTCGATCTCAATGACGAGTGGTTCAACGCCGGCTACGCGATCCGTGTCGAATCGGCGGTAGAGGCGGGTGCCGCGCACGAGGAAGACGCGCTGTTCGAACTCAAGGACGACAACAACGGCGCTCGTATCGACGGCACCGGCTACGTCCGCGTCATGCGTGCCGGCTGGGAATAAGCGGGGCGGACGCGCGCCATGTGGCGCTGGCTGCATTCCCTGTTCGGCATTGGCGGCATGCTGCTGGTGGCCCTGCTGGCGCTGACCGGCGCCATCATGTCGCTGGTTCCGGCCGTGGATGCACTAGGCCCCTACGCGCGACCGGCCGGTGACCTCAGCGTCGCCCAGGCGCTGGCGGCGTTGACCCCGAACTTCGAGGAAATCGAAAAGCTGCAACGCACCTCGGCGGGCGCCTTCGTGCTCACGCACCGCCAAGACGGCACCGTGCTGCACGACTATGTCGATGTGAGTACCGGGACCGTACTGGGGCCGCAGCAGGACAGCGCCTTCTTTGAATTCGTAAAAGACCTGCACCGTTCGCTGCGGCTTGGCAATGCCGGGCGTCTGGTGGCGGGCATTGGGGCCGGGCTGATGACGCTGCTCTGCGTTTCCGGCGCAACCCTGTTGATCAAGCGCTTCGGCGGTATCCGCGCCGTTTTCGGTCCGGTCCGTGGCAAGCCGATGGAAAAGCTGCACGCGACCGCCGGCCGTATTGCCATGGTGCCGCTGCTGCTGACCGCGCTCACCGGGCTCTACCTGACGCTGGTGACATTCCTCATCATTCCGAGCGGTAACGAGACCCCGCCACGCTATCCGGAAAGCCTTGAGGAACTCGATCCCGTGCCGGCGAGCAATCTGGCTGGCTTGCAGCAGATCGCATTGTCCGACCTGCGCGAGGTGACCTATCCGATCCCCGGCGACTGGTTCGATGTCTATGCGCTCAAGACCAGTGCGGGCTTCGTCTTCATCGACCAGTTTAGCGGCGAGACGCTGGACGCCCAACCATACCATCCCGCAACCGTGGGACTGGAATGGGTAACCCTGCTGCATACCGGCGAGGGCGCCTGGCTCTGGGGCCTCATCCTCGGCCTGACGGCGTTGAGCGTGCCGATCTTTGCGGTGAGCGGCTTCACCATCTGGCTGACACGCCTGCGCCAGGGCGGCGCCCGCGTGGCCGGCAATGCCGCCGCGACGAGCGCCGATATGGTCGTGCTGGTTGGCTCGGAGACTGGAACTACCTGGGGTTTTGCGCGCCACCTGCATGAAAAGCTGACTGCTGCGGGACGCCGCGTCCACCTTGCCGCGCTTAACGATTTGCGTTCCGCTTATCCCCAGGCGCAGGGGCTGCTGGTGCTGACCGGCACCTATGGGGATGGTCACGCGCCCAAATTGGCCAATCGGTTCATGCCAAAACTGTCGTCGTTTGGCGGGCACCTACCGGCTTTCGCCGTGCTGGGTTTTGGCGACAAGTCGTTCGAACATTATTGCCGCTTTTCGCTCGATGCCGATGCGGCGCTGGCCGCGCGTGGCGCCCAGCGCCTGTTGCCACCGGCGCAGGTCGATCGTGGATCGGCGCACGCCTTCGCGCAGTGGGGCCAGGAGCTCGGTATAGCGCTGAATATGCCGCTGGCGCTGAGCTACGTTCCGCCACGGCCAGCCACTCAGCCGCTGACGCTGGTCGAGCGCATCGAGTACGGCGCCAGCGTCGGCGCGCCCACGGCAATTCTGCGCTTCAAGGCCGAGAGCGATGCTGTCCCCCAGCACGTGGCAGGAGATCTGATCGGCGTCATCGCGCCCGGCACGCAGGTCGCGCGGTATTACTCCCTCGCGTCGAACGCCACTGATGGCTGCGTCGAAATTTGCGTGCGCCATATGCAAGCCGGTCTGTGCTCGGGGTTCCTCTATGGCCTGTCGGTTGGCGCGCAGATCGACGCGTATGTACGCACCAATCCCGAATTCCATCTGCCGCGCCGCCAAAGCCCTGTCGTCATGGTGGGCGCCGGAACCGGCATAGCGCCATTCATCGGCATGATCCGCAGCGAACGCGGCACCAGGCCCATCGAACTCTACTGGGGTGGGCGCCGGCCGGACTCCGATTTTCTCTACGAAACCACGACACGGCACATGCTGGAGACGGGCCGATTGGCCCGCTTCGACGCGGCGTTCTCGCGCGGCGCCAGCCCCGCTTACGTGCAGGACCGCATCCGCGCCAACGCCGCGGGCCTGCTAGAGCGGCTGCATGCCGGCGCCACCATCATGGTGTGCGGCAGCAGCGCCATGGCGGCCGGGGTGCGCGCGGAATTCGAAACCATCCTGTCGAGTCTCGGTAGCGACGTCGCCACGCTGCGCCGTCAGCGCCGCTACCTCGAAGATATCTACTGACCAGTTTTCTACGGCACCGCAGAGGGCGGGCCGCAACCAAGGGGGATAATCCCATGACGAACCTCAAGACCCTGCTCGGCGCCGTCGTGCTGAGCGCCGGCCTGATGACCAGCGTGGTCGCTTTTGCCGCCGACAACGTGCTGGTCGATGCCGAATGGTGGAAGACCGCGACGCTCGCCGACGTCACCGCGGCAATCGGGGCCGGCGCCGACGTCAACCAAGTTGATCCCGATGCCTATACGCCCCTGCACATGGCCGCGCGCCAGGGCGTCGGCGCCGATATCATCAAGACCCTGGTCGATGCCGGCGCCAATGTGAACTTCGTTGGCCACGACGCGCGCGTGCCCCTGTTCTATGCACTGGGCAGCGGCTCGCTTGAAACCGCCAACGCGTTCTTCGCCTATAATCCCGACCTCAGCGTCAAGGACGAGTCAGGCAACACGCTGCTGACCTACACCGCCCGCGCCACCAAGAGCACCGAGCTGGTCGACCTGTTGATCTCCAAGGGCCTCGACCTGCAGGCGCTCAACAACAACGAGGCCAATGCCGCGCTGACCGCCGCCGAACGCAATCCCAACCTCAACGTCGTCGAATATGTCGTCGGTCTCGGCGTCGATCCGCCGCTGGTCGACAATCGCGGCTGGAACGGCGTGCTCAATGCATCGTTCCGCAACCCGAACCTCGACGTGTTGAAGTTCTTCGAAGCCAAGGGCGCCGCAGTCGACGCCGTTGCCAAGGATGGCCGCAACGCCGCCCTGATCGCCTCAGAGCGCAATACGCTTGAAGTGCTCGAATACGTCGTCGGCAAGGGCGTGGACGTGAAGGCTGTCGATGCCAAGGGCCGCAATGCCCTCAATATCGCCGCCACCATGAACAAGCCCGACGTGATCGAGTACCTCGTGGCCCAGGGCGTCGACGTCAACGCAGCTGATGCCGAAGGCAAGACCGCGCTGATCCACGCCGCCGAAAGCAACAGCCTCGACGCCATCAAGGCGCTGATCGCCGCCGGCGCCGATGCCAAGGTTGCGGATGCCGGTGGCAATACCGCCGTCATCGTTGCCGCCGCTCGTGAAGAGGACACGCTGCCCGTGCTCGAAACACTGGTTGCCGCCGGTGGCGATCTCAAGGCCGTCAATGCCGATGGCGCCACCACGCTGATCGCTGCCGCTGGTTCGAACCAGAGCGTCGACGTGCTCAAGTACCTCGTCGACGCGGGTGTCGACGTGAATGCCGTCGACGGCGAAAAGCTGAGCGCCCTGCTGCATGCCGCCTCCAAGGCCAAGGACACCGCCGCAATCGAGTTCCTGCTCGCCAACAAGGCCGACACGTCGCTTGCCGACGATTTCGGTGATACGGCGGCCGATTACGTGGCGGACAACGAGGCCCTTGCCGGCACCAACGCCGCCGACCTGCTGAAGTAAACCCAAGCGAGGCGACCCCCGGGTCGCCTCGTTTCTCCAAGGATAGTGCATGAGTTTCTGGCGAGGGCTTTTTGGATCAACACGACCGCCAGTCGCCGCGCAGCGACTGCAGACGTTTGGCGGCGACACCATGGGCACGCGCTACAACGTCAAGCTCGTTGCGACTACCGGCCCGGAACTCGCCGCGATCCAAACCGAAGCACACGCCGCTGTCGCCGCCGTCGACGCGCAGATGTCGACCTGGAAACCGCAATCCGATCTCAGCCTCTTCAACGCCAGTGAGCCCGGCGACTGGTTCGCCGTCTCGCCCGATCTCGCCAGCGTCGTTGCCCTCGGCCTGGAGATCAGCGCGCTGACCGATGGCGCGTTCGACATGTGCGTCGGCAGCGCCGTCAACCATTGGGGTTTCGGTCCCGACACCGCGCCGGTCGACGTCCTGGCGCCGCCGACCGATCTGCCAAGCTTCCGCAGCATCGCGGTCCGGCTCGATCCGCCGGCGCTGCGCAAAACCGGGCCCGTCTATCTGGACCTGTCCGGCATCGCCAAGGGTTTCGGCGTCGATGCGATTGCCACGGTGCTCGAGCGGCATGGCATCGCCGCCTACATGATCGAAATTGATGGCGAACTACGGGCCAAGGGCACCAGGCCGGACGGCACGCCATGGCGCGTCGGGATCAGCCAGCCCAAGCCGGGAGCAACAGGCGTCCACCATATCTTGGCCCTGCCCACGACCGCGATGGCTACGTCCGGAGATTATCGCCGCTATTTCGATGTTGCGGGCCAGCGCTATTCCCACACCATCGACCCCCGGACCGGCCGCCCGACGACCAGCACGGTGGCCTCGGTCACGGTGGCCGACCCCGATTGCGCCCGCGCCGACGCGCTAGCCACCGCCCTGCTGGTGCTTGGCGCCGACAAGGGCCCCGCAATGGCCCAACACCTTAAGCTTGATGCCCTCTTTCTGATCCGCGATGAGGGCGGACTTGCGGAAAAGATGACCGGCCGGTTCGATCGGTTCTTCGGATAACGCCAATTTCAGGTGCGTTGGGCAACCCGACGCTCACGGCCACAGCCGTGTCGTGGACCACCCCCCTTCCTGCGCCTCATACCGCAGCCGCACATGACGACGGTCGGAGCGACCCTGCCAGAACTCGACGATGGCCGGCTTCACGGCGTAAACCGCCCAGCCGGCTGTTGCCTCCGATATTTCAGCCACCGTATCGGGCCCTTCATCGCCTACCGCCTGGCTTTGCCGCCCCAGCGCCGCATTGGCGCGAGCCTCCGCCGAACGCGCCCAGAAATCGGCAGCCGCCGCGTCCGGGCCCAGATCCACCGCAGTGCCGCGAATGCGAACTTGCCGTGCTGGCGCCGGCCAATAGAAGGTCAGCGCAACATCGCCAGAGGCCGTAATCTGGCGCCCCTTCGGGCTATGCCGGCTGCTGGCGAAATGCCAGCCGCGCTCATCCAGGTCCTTGAGGATCAGCACCCGGGCATCCGGGCGTCCGTCAGTGTCCACCGTCGCGAGCGTCATGGCGTGCGGTTCCCTGATGCCGGCGGCGATAGCCTCGCGCAGCCAGGTGACAAACTGGGCCTGCGGTGTCTCGGCTGCCGTCGCGGGATCGAAATCGGGCAATGACCCCGCAAGGCTGGGCAATTCGCGCAGCAGCAGGCGTGAAGCGGACACGGTCATGGCCGGCCCACGATCAACCGCAATGAGCCTTCGAAGAACGGCTGGCTGCGCAAATGACCATGCTGGCGATCCCAGGTTCCGTCGGCGAGGTCGCGCCCCAAATGTGCGACAAAGCGTGGACCCACGGCCGGATCGACAAAGCTCCAGGCCGAATTGGCGAGGCGCGCACCCGGCTCCAGCAACCGCTCCGGCCGGCCGTAATAGGCCTCGCTGAAGCCATCGATGCAGCCCAGGGGGACCGGCATGGTGTGGACGTCGACCTGTCCGCCGAGGCCATCGATGATCGTCTGCATCGCGGGATAGCGCCGCGCCTCGGTGGCAATGGCTTCGGGCGCGTAGTCGTTGAGCCAGAACCGGTCCAGCGCCGCCGGATCGCAAGTCAGGATCAGCACCGGCCCACGCGTGACGCGCCGCATCTCCGACAGGCCGGCCGCCAGGTCCTTCCACTGATGCACCGAGAACGTCGACATGCTGGCGTCAAAGCTCTGGTCGGCAAACGGCAGGCTCTCGGCCACGCCATCGATCGCCGCGCTCAGATGCGCCGGCCGCTGCGCACGCATCGCCGCCGAAGGCTCAAGGGCGGTGACCTGGCGATCGGTCGGTTCGTACGAACCGGCTCCCGCGCCGACGTTGAGGACGTTGGCCGAGGCTCCCAGGGCGTCGGCTATCCGGGCCGCAAAAAACGCCTCCGGCTGCCGGTAGTTTGTGTAGTTTACGCCAATGACCCCATAGTTGGCGTCGCCGGCGCTGCCGTCCGCATGTCGTAAATCTGTCATGTTTTCCTCGCTTTCACCGGCAGGAAACACCATGTTCTTTGGCCTGAAAAACGATATGAACGAACACGCAATGTTCGGAAAACGCACATGAGAAAGCTGCCATCGCTCAATGCCCTGCGCGCCTTCGAGGCGGCCGGCCGCCACGGCCGCATGACCCTGGCCGCCCAGGAACTGCATGTCAGCCACAGCGCCATCAGCCGGCAGGTGCAGCATCTGGAACAATTGCTGGGCGTTGCCCTGTTCGAGGGCCCCAAGAACGCGCTGCGGCTGACCGAAGCCGGCAACCGCCTGATGCTTGGCCTGACGCCGGCTTTCGACCAACTCGACCTCGCCGTGCGCTCCGTCGCCGATACCCAGGATGGCACGCTCGATGTGTCCTGCCCCGGCACCTTCACGATGCGTTGGCTCATCCCGCGCCTCTACCGCTTCCGTCAGGCGCATCCGGACATCGAGGTCCGCCTCAGCGCTTCCAGCAAGCCGGTGGATAGCGTGCGCGACAGTTTCGACGTCGCCATCCGCGCCGGCACGGCACCCTGGCCCGCAGAGCTGGAGGTGACACAACTGTTCGACGAGCGGATCGGACCGGTCGTCGCCCCGGCGCTGGCCGCAAGCGTGATCGAGGATATCGCTCGCGTCCCGCTGCTGCATTCGCGCACCCGCCGGCATGCCTGGGCCGACTGGAGCCGTCGCGCCGGCAGGGATGCGGATGGCGCCACCGGCAATGAATATGAGCACTTCTACTTCATGCTGGAAGCTGCCTCCGCAGGCCTCGGCGTCTGCATCGCCCCCTGGCCGATGGTGGCCGACGACCTTCGCGCCGGCATCCTGACCGCGCCCCTTGGCTTCATCGCCAGCGGACAACAATATGTCGCCCTGCGCCACTCGCGCCAGCATCGCAAGTCATCCCTGTTTTGCGACTGGCTTGCCGGCGAAGCCAAGGCCTTCGGCCAGCCCTCCGGGCAAACGCAATGACCTTGCCGGCGGTTTAGCGTCGATATCCCCTTGCGCCTTTGCGCGCCGACCACCAACTGTAAGTATAGACAAGAACGCAATGGGATTTGGGACATGAGCGACTTCAATGATCAGGTCATCGCCGATTTCAATCGGAACGGTGGCAAGCCCGGAGGCCATTTCGAAGGCGCCCCTGTGCTCCTGTTGCACGCCATCGGCGCCAAATCTGGCGCTGAGCGTACCCAGCCATTGATGTTTCTGCCTCAAGACGATGATACCTGGTACGTGTTTGCCTCCTATGGGGGCGGCCCAAAGGACCCGGCGTGGTTTCACAATGTCGTCGCGCATCCCGAGCTGGATATTTCAGTTGGCGATGGCACGACCATCAGGCGCATTCCGGTTCGGGCGCGCGTGCTTGAAGGCGCCGAGCGCGACACGATCTATGCTAGGCAGGCCGGCCTCTTCCCACAATTCGCCCAATACGCCGAAACGACCACTCGCGACATTATTCCCGTCGTCCAGCTGAAGCAGCGCTAACGTTGATCTCGCAGTCGCGCCGGTCCCAAGGACTGGTGCCTGCCATTGAACTGCCCTAAGCTTTGCCCATAGGCGGCGCTTGCGCGAAACTCCGCCAAACGGGGGCAACCATGGCGATCAGGACCGGAACGGCGGGATGGGTGTTCGAGCCCTGGCGCGGCACCTTTTACCCCGATGGCCTAGTGCAAAAAAAGGAGCTCGCCTATGCCAGCTCCCGCCTCGGCAGCATCGAGATCAATGCCACGTTCCGCGCCAATCAGAAACCCGAGAGTTTTGCCAAATGGGCCGGTGAGGCGCGCGACGGTTTCGTGTTCTCGATCAAGGGTCCGCAACTGGTCACCCACATCAAGCGGCTCAAGAACTGCGAAATCGAGCTTGCCAATTTCTTCGCTTCCGGGCCCCTGGCGCTCGGCGCCAAGCTTGGCCCCTTCGTCTGGCAATTGCCGCCCAATGTCAGCTATGACCGGACCGTGCTGGAAACTTTCCTCAGCCTGTTGCCCAAATCGCTCGAGGCCTATCTGGCGCTCGCCGGCAAGGCCGATGCAAGGCTGAAATCGCCGCCATTCCTCGACGCCGCCAATGTCGGCCCGATCCGCCACGCCATCGAGTTGCGCAATCCCAGCTTCGATCTGCCCGAAGTGCGCGACCTGCTTGCAACCCACAATGTCGCCTCGGTCATCGCCGACACCGCCGCGCAACCGTCGCGCGTGCTCACCGCCGATTTCGCCTATTGCCGCCTCCAGGGGCCGGCCCGCCCCGACGCCGCCGGATACACGCCAGCCGATATCGCCGCCTGGGCCGGCCAGGTCGGTCAGTGGGACAAAGCGGGCCAGGACGTGTTCGCCTATTTCGTCCACGAGGACAAATTGCACGCTCCCCAAAATGCCATCGCGCTGCGCCAGGCTTTGGGCATCGCGCTGCCAGGCGATTGATCACATCGCCGTAGCCATCTGGATATTGCGATCGTCTGCCGCTATCCAGCCTCAGTCCCAGCGTCATCCGGATATTGCTTCATGGCCTCAGCTTTCTACGCCCCCCTCGACAAAAAGGCCGCTGGCCTCGCTTTCGTACTGGCTTTTCTTGCCATTGCGGGGGCCTGGGGCTCGCAATTGTTCGGTGGCCTCGTGCCTTGCGAACTCTGCTTAGAACAGCGCATGGCTTATTATTGGGGCCTGCCGGTCCTCGCCGCGATCCTGGTCACCTGGAACCGACTGCCGCTTGCTGTCTGGTACCTGGCCATGGCGATCGCCACCGCGATCTTCGCCTGGGGTGCCTTCATGGGTGCCTACCATGCCGGCGTCGAATGGGGCTTCTGGCCCGGCCCCACCGCCTGCACCGGCACAGGCATCGGCGAACTCAGCTTCGACGCCCTTAGCGACCTCAATTCCGCCCGCGTCGTCCCCTGCGACGTCGTGCAGTTCCGCTTCCTCGGCATTTCTCTGGCCGGCTACAATGCCTTGGTGATGGTCGCCACGGTAGTATTGTTGCTGACCTCGATCGGCGCCCAGGCAACGCGCAAGGGACGTCGCGTCTAGTTCAAAAGAACCGCCGGTGATCCATGAAGTCGTTCAGGATATGAACGATGAACACCTGATCTTCGCCTTTGATCTGATAGTAGATCGAATAACCGCGGTACGGAAAACGGCGCAGACCGCTGACCATAGTCAGCCACGATGGGATGCCGCAGTGGTTGCTCGGCCAATGCGTGACACTGTGCAACCAGATCCTGCACGAAGCTTATGGCGCGGGTTGCGCTGTCGATGGCGATGAAATTTGCGATGTTCTCGAGATCAAATCCGCTTCGGCGGCAATGATCACGCTCATCTTCCTTCGTTTGCAACCATGCGCTGAAACTTGGAAATTAGACGATTGGCAACCTCATCGAGCGGCTTGACCCGGCCTTGCTCGACGTCCTTCAGGCCACGCTCGAGTGCAGCATTCAAGTTGGCTTCGCGTTCCTGCACGAGACGAACCCCTTCGCGCAGAACCTCACTCTTGGAATTGTAACGACCGTTTTCCACTAGGTCGCTCACGACCTTTTCAAGATTTTCGCCCAGTTCCGTACTGATCGCCATGACATAGCTCCACCTTGCACCGACCAATAATAGTTATTGGGCCGGGCGCTTGCAAGCTACTCTTCCAGCTCGATATCCCAGTAGAGATAATCCAGCCAGCTCTGGTGCAGGTGGTTCGGGGGGAAGGCGCGGCCGTTATTGTGCAGGTCATGCACCGTCGGATGATACGGCGCCTGGCGGGGGAACATCTTGATTTCCCAGGGCATGCGGTTGGCCTTGCGCAGATTGCACGGCGCGCAGGCGGCCACCACGTTTTCCCATGTCGTGCGTCCACCCTTGGAGCGGGGAATGACATGGTCGAACGTCAAGTCCTCCTTGGCGCCACAATATTGGCACACGAAGCGATCGCGCAGGAACACGTTGAACCGGGTGAACGCGGGGTGGCGCGCCGGCTTCACATAATCCTTGAGCGACACCACGCTGGGCAGGCGCATTTCGAAGCTGGGGCTGTGGATCACCGTGTCATATTGCGACACGATATTCACCCGATCCAGGCACACCGCCTTGATCGCGTCCTGCCAAGACCAGAGCGATAACGGATAATAGCTGAGCGGCCGAAAGTCGGCGTTCAACACAAGCGCGGGACAGGCCTCAGGCGACACGTGGATGGTCACTAGAGTCTCCCGGAACGGGAATCGAGTAAGTCCATAGCCCCTTTATACTAGGCCCATTGTGTCAGGCCTGTGAAGCGGCATGTTAACGAATATGAATATCTATTTTGGAGCAGCAACGGCCGCGATGAAATCGCTCGCAAAGCCCAGCCCATCCGGCGAGATGCCGTGCCCAACACCGCGCGATACGTGGTAGCGCACCGTATAGCCAGCCGCGACCAGCGCCGTATTGGCCTCCTCGCCGAGCGAGGGATCGACCACCTGATCCATGTCGCCATGCACGATGCAGACCGGCGGCTTGGGCAAACTGGGGCCACCAAATCCCGGTGGCGGTACGAGCGCGCCGGAAAAAGCGATGACGCCCACCAGCGGCTCGGGCAGCGACAGGCCGACATGCAGCGCCATCATCGCGCCCTGGCTGAAGCCGGCCACGACCGTGTCCTTGGCCGCCAGCCCAGTCTGCGCCCACGCATCCTGCAGAAACTGCACCAGCACGGGCGCTGCGGCTTCAAGTCCGCGTTGCCGGCCCGAAACCCGGTCGCCGTCAAAATCGATGGCGAACCACTGAAACCCGGATGGATAGCCCGGCAGCCCTTCATGTGCATTGGGCGAGACAAACAGCGCGTCCGGCAGGATCGACTGCCAGCTCGGCGCCAGACCGATCAGGTCATCCCCGTTCGAGCCATAGCCATGCAGCAGCACCACCAGTTGCTTGGGCGCGCTCCCCGAAAGGGGCGCGAGCATGGGACCGGAAAGCTTGGGATGCATGGGACGAAAACCTGGTGAATGACCTGGGCACCCTGCCCGTCCACACCCGAAAAATCCAGCACCGAAAAAAGCCCGGCGGAAGGTTGAAAACCGCCGGGCCAGACAACCGGCCGCACCCTCAAGACCACGCGGCCGGATCAGGAACGCTAGAAATGGTAGTTGAGCGAGGCCTTCACTGTATGAAAGCCTGCGCTGAATACGGCCGGCGCAGTGCTCAGGTTGAGCGGGTCGGAACCACGGGCAGTAACGTTGGGCAAGCTGACATAGTTATACTCCGCACCAACCGAGATCGTGTCGCTCACTCTTTTTTCCACGCCAAAGCCAAAGGTGGGCCCAAACACGATCTGGCTGGCAGAAGCAGTGAGGGTGCCCACAGGAATAGCTGCTGCGAAGGGAGTGGCCAGCGCGGCTGGCGTTCCAGTGACTGAGAGGATTTCGGTGCTAGCGACTGAAACATCGGCCACGGCAACGCCGCCTTTGCCATAGACCAGCCAGCTATCGAACGTGTAGCCGAATTTTCCGGTAAGGCTCGTATACCAGTCCATCGAAAACTCTGATCTCAGACGATCCTCGGCAGTCAAAAAATCGGCGCCATCGACGCGGCTAAAAGTAAAGTTTGACGTTGTACTCTTATCCAATCCCCCAACCGAAAGACTGGCATCGACACCAAAGACTGCATTGTTGACCTGAAAATTGTAACCTGCGGCGACTCCACCGAACAGCGACTCGATCCGGCCAGTCGATGCGCTCCGCGAGATACTATCGATAGCGCTCAGTTGAATGGGCCCCTGGGCAGACGAGGTGGCTCCCTTCGAATCCAACGCATAGCCGCCAAAGACACCGGCGTAAAAGCCGCTCCAATCCAAAGCGTCCTGTGCCTGAGCGAGGCCGCCCTGCATGCCGACAGCCACGATCGCCGACACAGTGCCCAATACGAACCTGTTCATACGCCCATCTCCACAGCCACCTGCCGACCCGCGTGGAGAATTGACGATGCAGGCCAGGCGCCGCATCATTCAAACAAATGAACTTCAGTCCGCATCGATGCGTCGGCCGGCAATAGTGTCAAATTGGTCACATCACTCGATCGGCGGCATCGGGGCAATCGCCAGCAGCATCGAGACCAATTGGCTCTGCTGGCTGGTGCCGGTCTTGCGGAACAGTTGCGCCAGTTGGCTGCGCGCCGTCGCCATGGAAATATGGCGCTGCTGCGTGGCCTCTCCCAAAGCCTGCCCCGAGGCCAGGGCCGCTGCGAGCATGGCCTCCTTCGGCGTCAGATCGAACATTGAGCGGATGCGATCTTCAAATCCCGGTGGCAGGCGCTGCGCCAAATCCTGCACCGCCACATAGGCGCCGAGCAGCGTCGGCAGGCCCTGCACGAACAGATTATTAGCGGGAACGACCGATAGCGCCACCGCATGTCCGGTCTCGATCTGGGTGGCGATCATGTCCGTGCCGCGCCGCAACTGGCCATCGTCCCCCGATGCGGCACGAATAGCGGCCTGGAGCTGCCGCATCTGTTGCGGCTGGCTCAACAACAACCGGCTCTGACTGCTCGTCACAGCGGTATCGGGCCTGTCCAGCAACTCTGCTGCCTTGGCATTGCTCCACACGATTCGGCCGCCCGGCTCCACGGCCATCCAGCCAATGCCCCGCCCGCCAAGCGCCTGCCCGGTTTGTTCGAGCATCCGCGCGCACAATCGCACATGCAGGCTCACCGCATGCGTCAGCGCCGACGTAACGGCAGACAGCGCCCTGATGTCCTCGGCATGGTATTTTGGGCTGCGCCCACCCCTGCTGGCCATGAAATAACCATCAATGCCGTCGCGCGACGCCACCTTGAGTACGAGGCCGCTATGCTGCGCCTGCGGCCGCATCCACGCGCTGAAAAAGGCCGAATTTGCAAAAGCGTCCCGATCGATCACCTGCTCATCGACAACGACGCCGCCGGACGGCAGGGTCTGCATGGCAGGCAGAAAGGGATTGATCTCCACCAGATCGTGATAAAGCCGCTCGAACCTGGGTTCGCAATCGCCATGCAGCAGCACGTGGGCCTTGCCGACCCGGTGATCCACGAAGCCGATCGCGCCATGATCCGATTGCAATATATGCCGGATTGACGCGACGCCCTCCGCCCAGCCGGCATCGTCAAACACGGCGGCATAGAGGCTGCTGGTGACGCCGTTCAGTTGATCGACAAAATCCAGAGCCATACGACTATGTTCCGTGCCCCTGAGGCGGGGCAAACATGAACTGGGTGTTCATCGTTTTCAACCCGGGGTTAGATCACAATGCCAGCGCGTTGCTTTTGAACGGCAAAAAGCCGCCAGAACAGCAGGGCGGCGGCGGAGCGATGCGGCGACCATGGCTTGGCCAGTTCAACCATCTGCTTGATCGTCGGTCGCTCCTCAAGGCCCAGGCCATCTTGCACGGCCTTGAGCAAGGCCAAGTCCCCGGCTGGGAACACATCGGGGTGACCCGCACAGAACATCAGGTAGACCTCCGCCGTCCACGGCCCGATGCCCTTATGCGCCACGAGATAGGCCACGGCCTGCTCGGCCGGCAGGGTCTCAAGATGGGCAAAGTCCAACTGGCCGGCGACCACGGCCTCGGCGATCACCCGCAATGTGCGGAACTTCCCGGCGGAAAATCCAACGGCGCGCACTTGGGTCTCCTCCAGGCCTAAGTACCGCACCGGGTCCAGCGCGCCGTCCAGCAGCTCGAACCGGCTCCAGATCGCCCGCGCGCTGGCCACCGACACCTGCTGACCCACGACGATCTTCGCGATCCCCGGAAACCCGGCGGCATTGATTCGCGGTTCCGGCGTGCCCGTGAGCGCACGGACGGACGCCAATCGCGGATCGAGCGCGACCAGCCGATCCAGATGCCAGTCGATGCCTGCCTGTGTGTCGAGGCGCGGTGACGGCGGCAGAATGGTCATGCTAGAAAAACGCCCCGAGGAAATGTCATGCCGTCTCAACCCATTCTGCGCTTTGCCCCAAGCCCCAACGGAATGCTGCATCTGGGCCACGCCTATTCGGCGCTGTTCACCTGGCAAGCCGCAGCCCAACTCGACGGCAGCGCCCTGTTGCGCATCGAAGACATCGACCTCGCTCGAAGTAAACCCGAATTTACCCAGGCCATCTTCGATGACCTGCATTGGCTGGGCCTCGACTGGCCCGAGCCGGTCTGGCGCCAGTCGGAGCGGTTTGCGGCCTATGTGGAGGCCGCAGACAAGCTGCGGGCTATGGGCCTGCTCTATCCCTGCTTCTGCTCGCGCACCGAGATCGCCGCCCACGCCACCGGTGCTGATCCCGACGGCGCGCCGCTTTACGCCGGCACCTGCCGTCATTTGAGCGATGCCGATATCTCGACTCGGCTGGAGCACGGCGACCCCGTGCAGTATCGGCTCGACCTGCAACGCGCCTTGGCGCTGACCGGGCCGCTGACCTTCACTCTGGTCGGACCCACTATGCGCGACCGCCCGCAAATCTGCTATGCGAAGCCCGAACGCTGGGGCGATGTGGTGCTGCACCGCAAGGACACGCCCACCAGTTACCACCTCAGCGTCGTCGTCGACGATGCCGCCCAAGGCGTTACCCACGTCACCCGCGGCCGCGACATGGAGGCAGCCACCGACATCCATGTGCTGCTGCAATTCCTCCTCGGGCTGCCCTCGCCGATCTATGCCTTCCATCGGCTATTGCTTGGCGACGATGGCAAAAAGCTCAGCAAATCCAGGGGATCGCCGAGCTTGAGAGACTTGCGGGAAGCGGGTCGGACGCCCGAGGACATCCGGCACCAACTGGGTTTCTAGGCTGCTTTGGCAACCTGCACCTGCGTCAATTCCTCGACAGTCGCCGCAACGGCTTCCTCGAAGGGCGTCCCGAAATACTTGCCCAGAATGGCGTCGAGCCGGGGGTCGGTCATTTCCATCTCGTTGCGCCACAGGTAGCGCATGCGATAGACGTCGCGCATCATGGGGTTGACGAGGCCGATGGCGCCCAGCATCCACCAGGCTAGCGGCGTGACCTTGAGCTGTTGCGGCACCGCCTTCTGGATCGCCGTCATCATCTGGCGATGGGTGATCCAATTGCCGGCAAAGTGGAAATTCTCGAAGGCGGCGAACTCGCTGCGCTTCTCGGCCAGCGCCACGAAGGCATCGCCCAAGTCCGGCAGATACGCCCAGCTATGGTGCATATCGAGGTCGCCCATGTGGTGGATGACGCCCTTGGCATAGTCCATCAGCATGGCCTGCTCGAACCATTCGCCGCGATTGCCGGGGCCATAAAAATCGCCGGCGCGCAGGATGAGAGCTTGGAATTTACCAGCATTTGCAGCGTCTTGCAGCATGCGCTCGAGCCGGATGCGGATTTCGCCGCGCGGCGCCTCGGCCCCCTGCTTGGTCTGCGGCGTCACCTTGCGGTCGCTGGCGCGGTAATTGTAGATCGTGCCGGGAAACAGCAGTGTCTTGCCGCTGGTGCCCATCGCGTCGATGACCACCTGCAATTGCGCTTCGGCAGCGCCATTGCCCCATTTGTCATAGGGCAGATGCAGCGCCTGCACGACGACATCGGCATTGGCGATCGCCGCTTGCACCGCCGACAACTCATTGGCGTCGCCGGCGACGAACCGAACGCCCTGCACCGGACGGCGATTGCTGCGCCCGAAAGCGGTGACGTCCCAGCCAGCATGCTGGAAAGCTTGAACCGCTGCGTGGCCGATATGGCCGTTGCTGCCCAGAACCGTAACCTTACCCTTAGTCATGTCGATCTCCTGTGTGGTGGACTAAAGTTAGGGCATGCACTAACGTCGAGCCATTCGCTGTTTTCGTTGGATCGACCTTCAGAAATGAATAGAGAACCCGACTGGTCGCTGTGGCGCAGTTTTTCGGCCGTGGTCAAGCACGGCTCGCTCTCCGCCGCCGCCCGCGACCTCGGCCTGTCGCAGCCGACGCTGGGCCGCCATATCGAGGCGCTGGAACAGGCACTCGACCTGTCGTTGTTCGAGCGCACCTTGAGCGGCCTCAAGGCCAACGAGGCCGCTTTGCGGCTTTATGAGCCCGTCGCAGCCGCCGAGACGGCGCTGGCACAGGCGGCAATTTTAGCGCAAGGCGCCCAGGCCGAATTCTCCGGCACCGTGCGCATCACCGCCAGTGCTGTTGTCTCTAACTACGTATTGCCAACGCTGCTGCTGCCGATCCGTGAGCGCTATCCCGCCATCGCCATCGAAACGGTGCCCTCGGACTCCCCCGAAAACCTGCTGCTGCGCGAGGCCGATATCGCCATTCGCATGTTCCGGCCGACGCAGTTGGAGCTGGTCACCAAAAAGCTCGGCGACATCCCCATCATCGCCTGCGCCCATGAGAGTTACCTCGCCCGCCACGGCACGCCCGGCAAGCCAGCCGACCTGCGGCGCCATGATCTGATCGGGTTCGACCGCTCGGATGCGATCCTGAACCACGCCGAAAGCATCGGCCTGTCGCTGCGGCGCGAACAGTTCGTGCTGCGCACCGATAGCCAGACCCAGCTTTGGGAATTGGCCCGCGCCGGCCTCGGCATTGGCTTCGCGCAAAAATTTCTGGTCGAGCGCACGCCCGGCATGGTGGCGCTGGGTTTCGATCTCGCCATCCCGCCGCTGCCGGTCTGGCTGACGACCCACAAGGAATTGTTCACCAGCCGCCGGATCCGTGCCATTTATGACGCATTGGCGGAGGGGCTGATTGACTATATCAACGCGCCAATCGACTAGCCCGCACCCAGGCAGGACATCATGGAAACCGCAGTCAATATCCTAATCGCCATCGTGCTGCTCTTCGTCGTGGGCGTTTTGGGCATGGGCCTGTGGAACATGGCCAAGGGGGGCTCCAGCAATACCAGCCAGCGCCTGATGCGCCTGCGCGTCATCGCCCAGGCCGTGGCGCTCGCATTGTTGCTCGGCGCGCTGTTCTTCTTCGGGGGGCCAAAGCACTAATGGTCAAGCTCAACGTAATTTACACCCGCACGGGCGACGACGGCACCACGGGCCTCGTGCGTGGCCCGCGCCGCCAAAAGTTCGATCTGCGCGTCGAGGCCTATGGCACCGTGGACGAGGCCAATGCCACCATCGGCCAGGCCCGGCTGGGCACCGGCTCGATGCCCAAGATCGACATGATGCTGGGCCGCATCCAGAACGACCTTTTCGATGTCGGCTCCGACCTGGCGACCCCCGGCGAGGACGATCCCGCTGCCCACAAGTCACTCCGTGTCACCGCCGTCCAGACGCTGTGGATCGAAACCCAGATCGATCATTTCAACGAGGCCCTGACCCCGCTCAAGAGTTTTGTGCTGCCCGGCGGCACGCCCCTGGCGTCGGCGCTGCATGTGGCGCGCACCGTAACCCGCCGCGCCGAACGCATCGTGGTGGAGCTGGCCAGCCTTGAGCCTGACGTCAATCCCGAGGCGATCCGCTATCTCAATCGCCTCTCGGACCTGCTATTCGTGCTGGGCCGCGTCGCCAACAACAATGGCGAAAAGGACGTGCTCTGGGTGCCCGGTAACTATGGCGACCTCAAAAAAGGCGATTGATTGCAATTGCATCTATCGCCGAAGGCTTTGTTTACGCGCGGTCTTTAGGTTGAGGCCATGAAACCCTGAAGGGGGCGGTTATGGACTCCGATCTGAACACGCAATTGACCACGTCGCGCGCCGCTGTCGGCGCCGGCAGCGTCCAGACCGCCGTGCTGAAGAAGGCGGCTGAAGCCGAAGCCAGCACCGCCACCATGCTGGCCGAGGCGGTCCAATCGGCCCCACCGCCAAGCGGCCAGGGCCTCAAAGTCGACAAATACGCCTGATTGCCATGAGCAACGATTTCGCCATCAGCCCACCGGTGATGATCAACCGCATCGTGGATCGCCAGGCCACCCCACCCGGCGCCGAACTGGCCAAGGTCGCGATGCTCCGCGCCAGGCTGGAATCCGCCGTGCAGGAAAAGATCGCCGAAAACGCGGCCGTGAGCCCCGATGGCAAAGGCGAAGCGCCGGTGGTGGATAGCGGCGCGGCGGTGGATCGGCTGATTTAGATTTTGCGCAGTGGGTTGCTTGACAGTGAGCGCGCCCGGTTAGTTCAGCACACCCCCTATCTTTCTTCCCGCGGGCTTGACCCGCGGGCCGCTGTCAGCGCGGCAGATGTGGCGAGAGGCCCGCGGATCAAGTCCGCGGGAAGAGCCGGTGGGTGGCGTTATATTGTGCCCCCAAAACGCAGTAGTGCCGCGGCCCCTACCCCTTCACCAGCTTCACCAGCGCGTCGATCACCGCATAGCCATCCGGCGTATTCCAGTGCGCGGGTCCTTGCAGCACCGCCAGTTCGCACCCCTTGGCGTCGAGGATTAGACTCGCCGGCAATCCCACTGTCACCGCCTCCTGCTTCAGCCGCTCGAAGGCCGCAAAAGTGTTGTCGGCGTAAAGCGGCAGATGGGCGAACTTGTTGTCGTCGAGGAATTTTCGCGCTTTACCCAGTCCGTCCTCGCCGATATCGAGATTGATCGGCAGCACCATGAAATCATCCGAATTGTATTTGGCGGCCAACGCGTCCAGCGCCGGCATTTCCTCGCGGCACGGCACGCACCAGCTCGCCCAGAAATTGACCAGCAGGCCCTTGCCCTTGAAATCGCCGATATCCATCGGCTTGCCTTCCGCGTCCTTGAACGCCAGCGTCGCGTAACCGCGCCCTTCGCCAGTCGGGTTGAGCCCGGCCAATTCCCCCACCGAGGCAAAATCGATATCCAGCGCCGCGTCCTTCTGCACCGGGCATTCCTTGGCGGCCGCGCCATTGCCTAGCAAAACCCACGCCGCTATAGCTACGGCCAAGACGGCAACCCCCAGCACGATCAGCAATCTGATGCGGTTGGAAGCTCCGGGGCGGGGCGCGTTTATATCGGTCATTTCAAGTCCCAAGGATCAGATGATGAGCAACAAGATGTGGGGCGGACGGTTCAGCACCGGCCCCGATGCCATCATGGAAGAAATCAATGCGTCGATCGGTTTCGACCAGCGCTTGTACCGCCAGGATATCGCCGGGTCGATTGCCCATGCCACCATGCTCGCACAAACGGGCATTCTGACGCAGGACGATCGCGACGCTATCATCGGGGGTCTAACCGAGGTGCTCGACGAGATCGAGACCGGCGCCTTCACGTTCTCGCGCGCGCTCGAGGACATTCACATGAATGTCGAGAGCCGACTGCGCGAAAAGATCGGCGATGCCGCCGGGCGCCTCCACACCGCGCGCTCCCGCAACGATCAGGTAGCGACCGATTTCAAGCTTTATGTCCGCGACACCATCGATACGCTGCTGGTGCAGGTCAAAGACCTGCAACTGGCGCTGGTCACCCGCGCTGAAGACGAAGCCGAAACCATCATGCCCGGCTTCACCCATCTGCAAAGCGCCCAGCCGGTGACCTTTGGCCACCATCTGCTGGCCTATGTGGAAATGCTGGGCCGTGACGCCGGCCGGCTGGCTGACGCTCGCGTACGGCTCAACGAAAGCCCGCTTGGCTCGGCAGCGCTGGCCGGCACGCCCTATCCCATCGACCGGCACATGACGGCCGAACAGCTCGGCTTCGACCGGCCGACCGCCAATTCGCTCGATGCCGTGTCCGACCGCGATTTCATCCTCGAAACCCTCGCCGCCGCATCGATCTGCGCCATGCATCTGAGCCGGTTTGCCGAGGAAATGGTGATCTGGTCTTCGGCCCAGTTCGGCTTCGTCAAGCTCAGCGACAAATTCACCACCGGCTCCTCGATCATGCCGCAAAAGCGCAATCCGGACGCCGCCGAGCTGGTGCGCGCCAAGATCGGCCGCATCGTCGGCGCGCTGGCCTCGCTGTTGATCGTCATGAAGGGCCTGCCGCTGGCCTATTCCAAGGATATGCAGGAAGACAAGGAAGTCGCCTTCGACGCGCTGGACAGCCTATCGCTATCGCTCGCTGCGATGACCGGCATGGTCAAGGACCTGACGGCAAACCGCGAGCGCATGCGCACCTCCGCCAGCGCCGGCTTTTCCACCGCCACCGATATCGCGGACTGGCTGGTGCGCGAAGTCAACATGCCGTTCCGCGACGCCCATCACGTCACCGGGCAGATCGTGGCGCTCGCCGAACAGAAGGGCTGCGGGCTGGAAGGCCTGACCATCGAGGACTTCAAGTTCGTCGACCAGCGCATCGATTCGCGCATCCACAAGGTGCTGACGGTCGAGGCCTCGGTCGCCGCGCGCCAGAGCTATGGCGGCACCGCGCCCACCAATGTGCTGATCCAGGCGGCGCGCTGGAAGACGCTCCTGACCGGCACGCCGCATGAGCCGCGCCCGCTGGGTAAAAAGAAGCATGGCGGCCATGGCGATGGCGGGGTTGAATGAATCACCTCTGTGACTGATGTTGGGTGCATGCAAGTCCGCCTGCGCCTGACCCCAGAGCACATCGCCCATGTCCATCGCGACATCCCCGATCCGGGGCCGTCGCTATTGGATGGCTTTCGCCCCGCCGAAGATGCCGACTATGACGTCGAGATCGACCGGCTGCTGGCCATTGCGCCGACACCCGAAGACATTTGGGTGTTCGGTTACGGCTCGCTGATCTGGAACCCCTGCTACCCTTTCACTGAACAGCGCACCGCTTTGGCGCATGGCTGGCACCGCTCGTTCACGCTGGGCTGGGACTTTCGCTTTCGCGGCGACAAGCAGACGCCGGGCCTGATGATGGCGATCGATCGAGGCGGCCAGTGCAAGGGCGTGGTGCATCGGCTGGCGCCGGCGACAGCGCGAAAACATCTCGACGTGCTGATCCGCCGCGAAATGAGCATGGTGCCCACGGCCTTTCCCGGCCGCTGGATTACGGTGAAAACCGAGTCTGGCCCGATCTGCGCGCTGACCTTCGCCATGGACCGCAACAGCCCGCGCTATATCGGCGGGCTGACGCCGGAGGCCACCGCCGACGTCCTCGCCAAAGCCTGCGGCTTTAAGGGCTCGATGGCTGAGTACCTGCACGCCACAGTGCTCAAACTGGAAGAACTGGGCATTCACGACAGCTATTTGTGGCGCCTGCAGGGGCTGGTCGCCGATCGCATCGATGCGGCTCGTCTCGGAGTGCGTAGCGATGCATAAGCCCGGCCGCCCGATGGCGCTGACCGAACGCCATGTCGCGTTCCTGCGGCCGCCTGCCGCCGATGACACGATGCCACCGCCACCGGCCGGCATGATCCAGGCGACGCGCGAGGACCACCTAGCCACTATTGCCAGCCTCATGGCGCAAGAACCCGAAATCAGCGAAGTGTGGTTTTTCGCTTATGGCTCGCTGATCTGGAAGCCGGCCTGCGATTTCGTCGAATTGCGCACCGGCCTGGTGCGCGGCTGGCACCGCTCGTTTTGCCTCGGCTGGAATAACCGCTTTCGCGGCAGCGACGAAAATCCCGGCCTGATGCTGGCACTGGATCGCGGCGGCGCCTGCAAGGGCGTGCTCTACCGTATTCCCGCCAACGCGGTCGAAGATAACCTGGTCAAACTGCTGGAGCGCGAAATGGGGTGGCGGCCCTCGCCGTTTCCGCCGCGCTGGGTCAATGTCCAAAGCGGCGAACGCAGCATCCGCGCGCTGACCTTCTGCATCGATCGCAACAGCGGCCGCTATGTCTCGGGCCTGTCGGTCGAGCAGATCGCCGACGTGCTTGCGACCGCCGTCGGCTCGCGCGGTTCGATGGCCGAGTATCTGTTTGCCACCGTCACGCACCTCGAAATCTTGGGCATCCACGATCCGCACCTGTGGCAATTGCAGGACCTCGTCGCCAAACGGATCGAGGCCGTTTACGGCACCGGCTGATAACTGACACTTTCGTTTTGCGCCCGCTTGGCATAGATCAGGCGCAACCGGCGTCACCCTCCCGAAAGACCCCACCTTGGTCCACCATTTCCAGCATCGCGACGGCACGCTGTTCGCCGAAGACGTCAACTTGAACGAATTGGCGGCCGAAGTGGGCACGCCGTTCTACGTCTATTCCAGCGCCACTTTGCGCCGCCATGTTCGCGTCGTCAAAGCCGCCTTCGAGGGCATTCCAACGCTGCTGGCCTATGCGATGAAGGCCAATTCCAACCAGGCCGTGCTCAAGCTGATGGCCAGCGAAGGCGCCGGCGCCGATGTCGTGTCGGGCGGTGAACTCGAACGCGCTCTGGCGGCCGGCATCAAGCCGGACATGATCGTCTTTTCGGGCGTCGCCAAGACCGTCGCCGAGATGCGTCGCGGGCTGGACGTGGGCATCCACTGCTTCAACGTTGAGAGCGAGCCGGAGCTCGAACGGCTCGACATGATCGCCGGGTCCATGGGCAAGGTCGCCCGGGTGTCGGTGCGCATCAATCCCGATGTCGATGCCAAGACCCATGCCAAAATTTCCACCGGCAAGGCCGAGAACAAGTTCGGCATCCCCTATGCCCGCGCCCGCGAGGTTTATGACCGCATCGCCACCATGCCCAACGTCAAGGCGGTCGGCGTCGATATGCATATCGGCAGCCAGATCACCGATCTCGGCCCGTTCGGCGACGCGTTCCAGTTGATGGCCGAACTGGTCGGCCAGTTGCGCGCCGATGGCCACGCCATCGAGCATGTCGATGTGGGCGGCGGGCTGGGCATTCCCTACAACGAGACCGAAGACGGACCGCCATCCCCGCAATCCTATGCCCAGGTGGTCCGCGACAAGGTGGGCTCGCTCGGCTGCAAGCTGGTGATCGAGCCCGGTCGCCTCTTGGTCGGCAATGCCGGCATCCTCGTGACCAAGGTGGAATATGTGAAGGAGGGCGGCACCAATTTCGTCATCGTCGACGCGGCGATGAACGATTTGATCCGCCCCACGCTTTACGAGGCCCATCACGATATCCAGCCGGTGAACCACTCCAACCTCTCGCCCATCACCGCCGATATCGTCGGCCCGGTCTGCGAGACGGGTGATTACCTCGCCAAGGCCCGCACCATGCCCGGCGTCAAGGAAGGCGACCTGCTTGCCGTGATGAGCGCCGGCGCCTATGGGGCGGTCATGGCCTCGACCTACAATTCGCGCGCCCTGATCCCCGAAGTGCTGGTGGATGGCCCGCGCTACCACGTCATCCGCCCGCGCAAGTCGATCGCCGACCTGCTAGCGCTCGATAGCGTGCCCGATTGGGTGTGATATCTTCACCTCTCCCTTTGGGGGAGAGGTCGACCGTCTTCGGTCGGGTGAGGGGGCCTTCCCAAAACACCTGGCCCAGCAAAGGCCCCCTCACCCGGCGCTGTGCGCCGACCTCTCCCCCAAAGGGAGAGGTGCAGTGGTATCCTGCCAGCCCTTGTCATCACGCCCATTGCATACTCTCCTCACCCGGGAGACCCCATGCCTGAGCCCATCACCGACCGCCAGCTCAACCGCGCCACCCTTTCCCGGCAGATGATGCTGGAGGGCGTCGACATGGCGATCCCCGAGGCCGTGGCCTTCCTCCTCGGCCTTCAGGCGCAAACCACCAATGGTCCTTACCAGGCGCTGTGGAACCGCCTATCCGGCTTTACCCCATCGGCGCTGACCGCCCTCATCACCAACAAGACCCTGCTGCGCGCCACCACCATGCGCACGACGCTGCATCTGCACACTGCGGACGACATGCGAACCCTCCGTCCGCTGTTGCAACCGGTGCTGGACCGCACGTTCGCCTCGCCCGCCAAGGCCCGAACCATCAAGGCCGATCGCGCCGCCGTGCGCGCCCTTGGGGTTGAGCTCTTGAACCAGCAGCCGATGACCGCGGGCGAATTAGGCAAGCGCCTGCTGAAGTCATTTCCCGACAGCGATCCCTATGTGCTGGCGCAGGTGGTGCAGGGCGCCGAAACGCTGGTGCAGATTCCGCCGACCCGCATCTGGGGCCATGGCGGCCCGCCGCTGCTGGCTCGGATCGAAACCTGGATCGGTCAGGGCGTCGCCGAGCCCATTGCCCTGCCCGCGCTGGTGTTGCGCTACCTCACGGCCTTCGGCCCGGCCAGCGTCGCCGACATGCAGCATTGGTCCGGGCTGACCCGGCTGGCGCCGGCCTTCGAGGCGGTGCGCGACCAGCTCATCGCCTTCACCGCCGAAGACGACCGCACGCTCTACGACCTGCCGGACGCGCCGCGCCCCGATGCCGACACGCCGGCGCCGCCTCGTTTCCTGCCCGAATATGACAATGTCTATCTCGGTTTTGCCGACCGCCGCCGCATCCAGTCCGATCTGGCGCGGGCGCGTATGCCGCTGGTCAACGGCTATCCATCGACCTTCACCGTGGATGGTTTCATCGCCGGCAAATGGTCATTGGCGCGCCGCAAGGATAGCGCGCAATTGACCCTGACGCCGTTCCGTAAACTGTTGAAACGCGAGCTGACTGAAATCGAGAAGGAAGGCCACGCCATGGCCGGTTTCCTGACCGAAGGCGCGACCGCAATCACCACGACCGTGCTGCCCGTCGTCGACTAGGTAGGGTCCTGCGCCTGCCGGCCCTGCGACACGATCTCGATCGGACGGCCCGCCAGCGCGTCATCGACCTTGGCCAGCAGGTCGGCCAGCGTGAACGGCTTGACGATGACGTCATAGATCAGCTCGTGCAGGCCGTGCGCCTGCTCGCGCTGATCGGCAAAGCCGGTCATCAGCACGATAATCACTTCGGGAAAACTCGCCGCCACCGTCAGCGCCAGCGCGATCCCGTCCATGATGGGCATCTTGATATCGGAGAGCAGCAGGTCGAACCGGCCCTGTTCGGCATCCATGATTTCGGCGGCAAGACCCCCGTCTTCGGCGGACACCACCTCGTGCCCCTTCATCTTGAGGGCACTGATGACAAAGGCGCGCACTGAGTCATCGTCTTCGGCAACCAGAATTCGGGCCATCAATGTCCCTCCGTGCTGGCAGGCTGGACCGGAGCGGCACTGCGTGTCGATCCACCGCCGGCAAAGCTGAGCCGCACGTTCACCGCATCGACCGGCGGCAGCGGCAACTGGGTTTCAAATGTAGCACGTTCGCCCGCCATCATGTCACGCACGTCCGGCGTGACGCTCCACTCATAAATGCCATTGCCCGACGCCCCGAGCAGCGTCACCACCACCGCGGGCACCATGACCGGGGCCTTTTGCAAGCCCACGATCTGCGCCGAAACCACGAGGACCTCCTTGCCTTCGCGCAGCGTGCGCAAAGTGGTCAGGCGGTCGAATTCCAGCCCGATAACGTTGACCGGCAGGCCGATGGCCGCGTAGACGCCCGCCATGGCCGGAAATTGCTCCACCACCTGCACGCGCCCGAAATAGCTTGCGGCGAGCAGCCCCACCAGCACGACGGCGCCCGCCACCCGCGCCACGCGGCGCAGGCGCGCCATCGGCAATTTGGCCACCAAGGCATTCTGCCGGCGCAAAAACGCCCGCTGCCGCTTGCGGATCAGCGCCGGATCGACCTTGGACGCGTCCTTGGCGTCAACCTCGGCGGCTTCGTCTGCCTCGACCTTGCGTTCGGCCAGTTCGGCCGCCACCCGGCGCTCTTCGCTGACCAGGGCATCGTCCAGCGCATCCTCGGCGACATTGCGCACCAGGGGGTCGCCATCGTCGAAGGCATCGGGATCGAGCGGCTTCTGCGACCAGGCCTGCTGGCAATGCGCGCATTGCACCTTGCGGCCCGTCGACCCGATCGCCTCATAGGTGACCTGGTAACGCGTCTGGCAATGTGGACAGGTAATGATCATGGGTCAGACGAGTTGGGAAAGAGACGCTGGCAGGAGCCTAGCGCGATGGTGTTAAAACTCTTGAAATCAATGAAATCTTCCTGGCGCCGAACCATATTTGCACCGTATTCGCGCCCCATTGGCCTGGGCCTGCGGCATCGGGCGCCAACGCCTGTTATGATGACGCCGACGATTGATTCGCCCTCCGGCCGATCGCGTCGCAAGGGGGCAAGCGTGGAGCCTGACGGGTTGATCGAGTTTTCCGATGTCGGGCTGCGCTATGGCAATGGCCCCGAGATTTTGCGGGACCTCAGCTTTTCCATCGAGCCCGGCTCGTTCCACTTCCTGACCGGCCCCTCGGGCGCCGGCAAGACCAGCCTGTTGCGCCTGCTGCTGCTGTCGCTGAAGCCCTCGCGCGGCCGCGTCACCATGTTCGGCGAGGATGTGACCCATCTCGACCAGGACCGCCTGCTGCAGATGCGCCGCCATATCGGCATCGTGTTCCAGGAATTCCGCCTGCTCGATCATTTGACCACGTTTGAGAACGTCGCTTTGCCGCTTCGCGTACTCGGCCAGCCCGAGGCCGAATATCGCCCCAATGTCACCGAATTGCTCGAATGGGTGGGGCTGGGCGAGCGCATGAACGCGCTGCCCTCGCTGCTCTCCGGTGGCGAAAAACAGCGCGCCGCCATTGCGCGCGCCGTCATCGCCCGCCCCAAAGTGCTGCTGGCCGACGAGCCCACCGGCAATGTCGACCCCGATCTGTCGAGCCGGCTGGTGCATCTGTTCGCCGAGCTGAACCGTACACTGGGCATGACCATTATTCTGGCCACGCACGAATTGCCGCTGCTCGACCAGTTTTCCTATCCGCGCATGCTGCTGTCCAAGGGCGAGCTGGTGATCCATGCTTGAGATGTTGCGGCTGCTCAAAGCCATCCTGCCGCGCCGTGGCGGCGCCGCCCCCATCGTGCCCGAGCGCAGCGTCGCCGGCCGCACCCTGCTGCTGATGATCACCATCATGAGCTTCCTGTCCGCCGTCACCCTGGGCGGCGTGGTGCTGGTGCAGAAGTCCGCAATCGCCTGGTCGGCCGATGTGGGCCGCGAAGTCACCATCCAGATCCGCCCGGTCGAGGGCGAGGTGATGGAGAGCAACCTGCGCACCGCCGTCGCCCTGGCCGAAGCCACGCCCGGCGTCGCCTCCGCCCGCCCGCTGACCGAGGCGGAAAGCCAGAAGCTGATCGAGCCCTGGCTCGGCGCCGGTCTCGACCTCAGCGCCATCGAAATTCCGCGCCTCGTTGTGGTGCAACTGGGCGATCCGGTCGACGCCGATATCGCCAAGCTGACCCGCGACCTGACCGCCATCAAGGGGGCGAGTCTGGACACCCACGCCGCCTGGCGTCAGCAGCTCAACACCATGGCGGGGGCCATCGTGCTGTCGGGCCTGATGGTGCTGGGGCTGATCGGCGTGGCCACCGTGCTGGCGATTATCTTCGCCACCCGCGGCGCCATGGCGTCCAACCGCGAAATCGTCGACGTGCTGCATTACATCGGGGCGTCCAACAAATTCATCGCCGGGGAATTCCAGGGGCGCTTTTTGTCCATCGGCCTGCAAGGTGGGTTGTTGGGTGCGCTGGCGGCAACGCTGTTCTTCTTCATCGTCGGCACCGGCGCCGGCAATATGCTGTCCAGCGAGGCCAGTGCGCAGGTCGGCGTGCTGTTCGGCCGCTTCGCGCTGGGCATTGACGGCATTATCGGCATCGCCGCCGTCATTCCGGTGATTGCGGCGCTGACGGCGATCACCTCCCGCCTGACGGTGCGCCGCTTCCTCGCCCAGACCTCCTAGTACCGCGCGTCACGTACGTTCTGTACATTGGGGCGTAAACGGCGGAAGACTGGTGTTGGCGTCGGCATCACAATGAGCCGCGCTTCTAGCCAAGCCATCATTGTTTGATTATGAGCAATCATCGGCGCCCAGCCGCGAGAGAGACGTAACCCATGATCGTCCAGGCTATCCGTTCGGCGCTGTTCTATGTCCTGTTCATCGGACAGACCATTTTGGTCGCCGTCACCATCGGCACCATCGCGCTGTTTGCGGGCCGCACCACATTTGGCTGGGAGCTGGCCAAATACTGGTGCCGCTCCAACCTGCAAATGCTGCGCTGGGTGGTGGGCATGCGCACCAAGGTGTCGGGGCTGGAAAACATCCCCGAGGGCGGCTGCATCATCGCCGCCAAGCACCAGAGCGACTGGGACGTGTTCGCCATCTTCCCGCATGCCGTGCGCCCCGCCTATATCGTCAAGAAGGAATTGATGCGCATTCCCTTCTTCGGCTGGGCCGCCCGCTCGCTCGATTGCATCGAAGTCGATCGCCGCAAGGGCGCCCAGGCCGTCCCCGAAATGATGCGCCAGGCCCATGCGGCCGTCGAACGCGGCTGCCGCATCGTCATTTTCCCCGAAGGCACCCGCAAGGCGCCGCTGGCACCGGCCGACTACAAATACGGCATTGCCCGCCTCTATGCCGAACTCAAGGTGCCGGTGGTGCCGGTGGCGCTCAATTCGGGCCTGTTCTGGGGCCGCAATAGCCTCGTCATCTGGCCGGGCCTGGGCGAGTGCGAATTCCTGCCGGCGATCGAAGCGGGTCTGGCGCCCGACGTCTTCCTCGACCGGCTCAAGACCGCTATCGAAACCGAATCGGACAAGCTCATCCTCGGCGCCATCGACAAGGGTCTCGACCGCCCCATCGACGCCAAACTGGGCGCCGCCATCGCTGCCCGCAAGCAGGCACGCAGCCCCGCCTGACCCTATATATTGACGCCAGGGCCGAACGCCGCCATAGATATAGACATCAATTGGAATGCCGCTTGACGGCTTTCCATTTTTGTTCTACCTTTGTTCCTCGTTGGGACGAGAGGGGATGGGAAATGATGGCATTCAGCGAACTGCGGCTTAAGCAATCCGGCTTTGCCCGCGTCGTCACCTGGCTGGGCCGGTCCGGCCGCTCCTACGGGTTGGCCGGCGAAAGCCTCGACCGTTTCGCCATGACCGAAAATGACCTCTATCTCATCGCCAAGGGCGGCAATGCCCTCTGGGTCGGCTCGACCCATGATCTGGTGGGCGACCCCCTGAGCCGCACGCGCTTCCGTCTGGCGCTCGACTGCGCCGACCGCGTCTTCCGCCTCGTCACCCCCAGCGCCGACAGCGAACGGCTGAGCACGATCTGGGACCTCGAAGGCGCCGAACCCGTGCAGGAGCGTTCGGCGGCGTAATTAGGCGGCGGCGGACGGTCAATCCGGCTAGATTTTCTCTATCTGGATTGTCCTGCTCACCCTGCCAACCACACTTCCCCCCACCCACCGCCCTTCCCGCGGGCTTGACCCGCGGGCCGTTCGCAGCCCGGCACATGTGGGGAGTGATCCGCGGATCAAGTCCGCGGGCAGGATCGCGAGGGGGGATGGACCGGCGCAGACCGGAAAGTCAATCTGGCCAGATTTTCTCTATCTGGATTTCCCACTCACCCCGCCAACCACACTTTCCCCCACCCACCGTCCTTCCCGCGGGCTTGACCCGCGGGCCTCTCGCAACCTGGCACGCGTGGAGAGTGACCCGCGGGTCGAGCCCGCGGGCAGATCGGTGGGTGGGTGGGATGGATGGTGGATGGAAGACGGATTGGTGGATTTGATAAGCACCGAGTTAGGCCGCCACATCCCGCGCCAGTAGCTTGGCCAGCGCCATGATCTGCCGGTCATCGATCCCAAGCTGCTGCAACCCGCGCGCGGTATTCAGCACATAATCCACATTGTTACCCGACTCGCCAACGCCACCGCGCACGATGGCCAGTTGATGCTCCAGACTCAGATTGCGCGCATATTGCACATGCCGCTCATCGACCATGAAGGTCAGCGCCAGCACGGCGCGCCCATCCGCCAGCCGCACCGGCCGCGTCGCCTCGCGATAGACGCCATTGCCCTTTTCGCGCGCCAGCAGATAGGCCCGCACGGCCCCCCAATCGCCATCCGCAACCTCGAACATCATACCCCGGCAAGACCCGCCCCGCGTCAGTCCGAACACCAGCCCCGGCCGCTGCGGCGTGCCACGATGGTCCTGCGAATAGACCGACAGGCTGCGATGGGCGCCGTACAGCATTCCCTGCTGGGCCGAAATGTGGGCGAACCCGGGGTTCCAGATCAGCGAACCGTACCCGAAAACCCAGTGGGTGATTGTCGCGTTCATTGTCTCAAGCATGGTCATCAACCCAACAGAATCTACGGACATTGCTGCCTTCCGGCAATCGCCCGCCTGCATAGCGACCCTGCCCCAGCATCACGACCCGGTTTTCCCATCTGCCGCCCTTTAGCCCAAGCCCTTGCGAGGATAGAACAAAGCCATGAAACGAATCATTGCTCTCTTCATCGCTATCGTCGTCGTCGTCGCCCTGTGGTCGGGCGCCTGGCTGTTCCTGTCCGGCGAGGTGCGCAAGAACGTTTTGGCGCTGGCCGATGCCGATGGCGTCACCGCGCCGCGCCTCACCTGCGACACGCTCAATGTCTCGGGCTTCCCATTCCGGTTTGACGTCGATTGCGCCAAGGCGCAGGTGCTCGATGGCGACCTGGTCGTGGATATTGCCGGATTGCGCGCCAGCGTGCTGGTCTATCGGCCGACCCATCTGATGGCGTCGGCGCTGGCCCCGGTCAAAATCGAGGACACCTTCACCGGCTCGCAAAGCACGCTCAATTTCAAGACGCTCGAAGCCAGCGCGCGTACCGATGGCTGGCAAATTGCCCGCATCGCGCTCAATGGCACCGAGGTGAACTGGAGCGACACTCTGATGGGGGACAACCTCATCGCCAAGAGCGCCATGATCGACCTGCAGCTGGGCGATATTCCCGAGCAACACGATGCCGCCAAGGGCCTCGCGGCCCTGGCCGGTTATTTCCAGGCCAAGGACTTGGTGGCGCCCGGCTTCACCATCGCCAATGGCAATGCCGAAATCGAGGTCGAGGTGAATGGCCTGCCCGACGATGTGCGGCTATTGGCGGAACCAGATGCGCTGATCAACTGGCGCGCCGCCGGCGGCCAGCTCAAGCTGGTCTCCGCCCACGCCACCGATGGCGACAGCGACCTCAAGGCCAACGGCAATCTGGCGCTCGACCCGCAGGGCCTGCTGGACGGGCAGATCGACATCAATTCCACCAAGGTGGCCGAGCGCCTCGAGCCCTACCTGATCGAGCCCTACCGCACGTTGGTGCTGGGCAATCCGGCGCCGGACGGCAGCCACGCGAACGTGCTCAACTTCCGCGGCGGCAACATCTATTCGGGCCTCTTGCCGATCGCCTCGGTGCCACCACTGTTCTAGGCGTCGTCGCCGCCACCATGCTCGCGCACGAAGACCGGCGCTGTGGGCGGCGGCGTCGCCTCGTGCGGCCGTCCGAAATCGGCGGCGGCGGTTTCCTGCCCGGCGCTGATGATCGAACGGCGGATGGCGCGGGTGCGGGTGAACATGGCTTCCAGCGCCGGACCGTCGCCGGTCCGCACCGCGCGCTGCAGCACTGACAAATCTTCGGAAAACCGTCCCAGCATTTCGAGGACTGCATCACGGTTGGTGAGGAAAACGTCGCGCCACATCACCGGATCGGATGCGGCGATGCGGGTGAAATCGCGAAAGCCCGAGGCCGAGAACTTGATGACTTCCGACTGCGTCGCCGCCTCCAGATCGGCAACGGTACCGACGATATTGTAGGCCACGAGGTGAGGGATATGGCTGGTAATGGCCAGCACCATATCGTGGTGGCTGGCTTCCATGGTCTCGACATGGCTGCCCATGGCTTCCCAGAACTGCACGAGTTTTTCGACCTGCGCGGCATCCACCTCAGGACCCGGCGTCAACACGCACCAGCGCCCGGCGAACAATTCGGCAAAGCCCGCCGATGGCCCCGAATGCTCGGTGCCGGCGATCGGGTGGCCCGGAATGAGGCTCACCCCGGCTGGCACCAGCGGCGCCAACACGTTGACCACATGCTGCTTGACAGAGCCGACATCGGACAAGATCGCGCCGGGCGCCAAAGAGGAGGCGATGGCCTGCATCACGCTCTCATAGGCGCCAACGGGCGTGCAGAGGATCACCAGGTCCGCCCCGCGCACCGCCTCGGCCGCGTCGAGCGTGTAAAGATCGCCCAGCCCCAGTTCGCGCGCTTCCTCCAGCGTTTCGGCCTTGCGGGTGGAAATGGCGATCACCTCGGCCAGGCCCTGCCGGCGCGCGGCCAGGGCGATGGAGGAGCCGATCAGGCCGATGCCGATCAGCGCGAGTTTGCGAAATTTTACGCTCATGCCACAACCCGATTCTTGAGAACTTCGACCACGCCGCGCATCGCGGCCTCGCTACCGATGGAGATGCGCAAGCCATCCGCAATGCCGTAGGACGTCCCGACCTGCCGCACGATCAGCCCCGCATTCCATAGCGCTTCGAAGGCCGCCTCGGCTTCGGCAGGGCTGGGAAACAGCACCAGGATGAAATTGGCCTGGCTCTGCACCACGCGCAACTGGTTGGAGCTCAATTGCCCTGTGATCCACTCGCGCCAGCGCGCATTGTGCTGCCGCAGCCGTTCGGTGAATTCGACATCGCGCGTCGCGGCGGCGCCCGCCAGTTGCGCCGGCAGGTTGACGTTGAACGGCCCGCGAATGCGGTTGATGGCATCCACCACATGGTCCGGCCCATACATCCAGCCGATCCGCGCCGCCGCCAACCCCATCTTGGAGAAGGTCCGCACCATGACGACATTGTCGGCGGCATCGACCAGTTCGATCCCCACCGAATAATCCGCCGCCGTCACATATTCCGCATAGGCGCTGTCGATGACCAGCAAGATGTCCGGCCGCAAGCCGGCATGCAGCCGCGCCACTTCGGCCGAGGTGAGGTACGTGCCAGTCGGATTGTTGGGATTGGCCAGGAACACCATCTTGGTGCGCTCGGTCACGGCAGCGAGCAGGCTGTCGACGTTGGCGGTGTAGTCCACCTCCGGCGCCATGATGATCTTGGCACCCGTCGCCAAGGTGATGATCGGATAGACCGAGAACCCGTATTGGTTCATTACCGCTTCGTCGCCCTGCCCCAGATAGGTCTGGGCCAGCAGGTGCAGCAAATCGTCCGAGCCATTGCCGCAAACGATGCGCTCGGGATCGAGCCCGTGCACTTCGCCCAGCGCTACGCGCAGGATTTTCGAGGAACCCTCGGGATAGATATCGAGGTGATCGGCCACCGACGCAAACGCCGCGATCGCCTTGGGCGAAGCGCCGAGCGGGCTTTCGTTGGACGACAGTTTGATCACCTTGCTCCCCGGCGCGCCGGCCTTGCCGGGCACGTAGGGGGCGATATCGAGAATGCCGGGCTGCGGCTGTGGACGGTCGGACATGGAAAACTACCGGCTGGAAACCGGGCGGACCATAATCAAACCGAGCGTCTAAGGCAAAGCCTGCCTGCGTCAATCCTCGGTGTCGCGGCCGAACAGCTTGCGCAATTCGTCCTTGGCGTCATCGAGCACCTTTTTCTGGCTCGCAGGCAGGTTCCTGCCGGCGCGGTTCATATAAAAGGTCAGCATCGACATTGCCGACTGGTAGGGCTCGGATTTACGCCGATGGCTCGCCTCCGCCGAATGCTTCAGCGAGCGGGCGATGGCCTTGGGATCGTGCCCTTCGAACACGCCCTCTTCGAGATCCATCGCGTCGCTATGTTCGGTCACGTCCTGCGACCATTTCTTTGCAGTGGCCATTTTCGCCTCCATGGAAGGCGGGAAAAACTCGCCACCGCGCCGAAGGTTGCCACATGTTACCCCGACCGAGCCGTTGCCGTGCTCAGTCCCGGTACGCGCACGAAACGTTCCTCGCGCTTGCGACGGGGAACGGCCGGAAACGCTTCCTTGCGCGCCACGACGCAGATCACCCCCGACATGGCCGGCCCCAACAGCCGTCCGGCACCTTCGAAGAACCGCGTCGATTTGAGCACCAGCGAGGACTGGAACGGCGGCAGGAACAGCCCGTCACGCCAGCCTTCGGGCACAAAACTATGATCGCGCAGCAGGCGCTCCAATTGCCCCGCCGAATACGGATTGCCGGTGCCGAACGGGGTATTGTCGCGCTGCGCCCAGATGCCGCGCCGCCGCGGCACGACGATGATCAGGCGACCATTCGGCGCCGTCACCCGCCACAGTTCGCGCATCAGCTCTTCGGCGTCGGCGATATGCTCGAGCGCATGGACCGCGATGGTCAGGTCAATCGCGGCATCTGTCAGCGGCATTTCCATCGGGTCGCACAAGACCGTGCGCGACGGCCCCTCGCGCGGCCACGACGATGCCCCCTGTCGCGCCGGCATGAAGGCCAGCACGCGTTCGGCGCGATCCAGTGTAAACCGCAGATACGGCGTGGCAAACCCCAGCCCCAGCACGCGCTGCCCGCGCACGTCGCCCGCCAGGCCCATGATCTGCTCGCGCACCAGCGTGCGCGAAATCCGCCCCAATGGGGATTTGTAATAGTCGATCAGGCGCACGACATCACTGCTCATGAAATCGACTGTGCCAAAGGCTCACCCACTTGTCTAATGCGCCATTGCCATGTCAGGTCCGCCTGCGTGGCTTTCAAGGCACGCGAACAGCATAGGAGCATAACCATGGCATTGATCGTCGACGTGTTCGAGGCGCGCAGCGATAATTACGGCTATCTGGCCCACGACACCGCCACCGGCCGCACCGCCGCCATCGACGCCCCCGAAGCCGGCCCGATCAAGAATGCCCTGCTGCATCGTGGGTGGACGCTGAGCGATATCTTTATCACCCATCATCATGTCGACCATGTCGAAGCCATTCCCGAACTGAAGGCCGAGTTTGGCGTCACCGTCACCGGTCCGCGCGCCGAAGCCGACAAGATCGAAGGGCTCGACGTGCTGGTCGCCGCCGGCGAGACGCTGATGCTGGGCGAAACCAAGTTCGACATTTTTCACGCGCCCGGCCACACGCTGGGTCACATCGTGTTCTACGACGCGGCAGGCGGGCACCTGTTCACCGGCGACGCGCTGTTCTCGCTCGGCGTCGGCCGCATGTTCGAAGGCACGCCCGGTCCCATGTGGGAGGGCGTCAAGGCCCTTCGCGAGCTGCCCGACGCCACGCTGATCTATTGCGGGCACGAATATAGCGCCAGCAACGCCAAGTTCGCCCTGTCGATCGATCCGGACAATGCGGCGCTGCAGGCCCGTGCCGCCGAAATCACCGAACTGCGCAAAGCCACCCGCTTCACCATCCCGGCTTTGCTTGGCACCGAGAAACTCGCCAATCCGTTCCTGCGGGCGGACGATCCCGGCATTGCGCAGCACTACGGGCTGGAGGGCGCGCCGCCAACCGAGGTGTTCGCGGCGATCCGCAAGGGCAAGGATACGTTCTAGCTCGGTGGCCTGACGGCCGCATCCATCACCCTCATTCCCTCCCCACAAGGGGGAGGGAGGCTTGGTCTGTGGCTCGCTGGCCTTTGAGCCAACCCGGTACCTCAGCAGAGATGAGGATGCGCAGCCTGCGTCTCCCTCCCCTTGTGGGGAGGGATTGAGGGTGGGGGTCCGTCGGGCACTCAATATAGCCTCGCCCACCCAACCGTGATTCACTTCGCCACGGTAAAACCTTAACAAATCGTTTACGTCTGGCACGCCGCTTGCCACTTATTGGTCAGTAGCGCGTTGAATTGTCCAACAATGGCACAGTTCGACCCATTTCGGGACAGGCAGGCGAACGTGACCGATTTTGACACCCAGAACCGTCCCGCTTCGGCACCGGGCCTGCCCATGGTGATAGAGGCGTCCGCCCCGCGCCCGTCCCTGCGCCGCAGCCAAACCACCGCGGCCTTTGTCAGCCAGCTTTTGGCGGCGCGGGAAAACCTCACGCCGCAGCGCCAGCGCCGACGTGGAACCGTCGAGGGCGCGCTCGGCGCCTACAACGCCGGCGCCAATATTACCGTGGTGCGGATGCCCGTGGGGTATCGGAAGACGGTCGTCGTCTGACGGGCCCACGCTCGCGACGCACAGCATAAAATCCAAGCCATCCCAACCACCGGCCTTCCCGCGGACTTGATCCGCGGGCCTCCATCAGCATGGCACAAGCGGCCAATGGCCCGCGGGTCAAGCCCGCGGGAAGAAAGGGAGAGTCAATGGCGAACCAGTTTGAGCAGCAAAACGCGGGCTCTAACGCCCGGCGGGTGGCTTTAGGCCTAATTACCCATCGTCACGTCTCTGCCGGCGCCGGTGATCGACACCGCAAAACCCGCCACTACGTCGATCAGGCTCATCACCATGAGCAGGAAAAACACCGAGCTGGCTGCCGCGCCGATCAAAAGGAATTCGATCAGGAACAGCACGAAGACCACCATCGAGAGCATATGCTCGACGATCGATGAGGTGCCGGTGCGGGTCGATTTCAGGATTTCGATAAAGAGACAGACTAGCGCCACCACCAGCAGGAAGTCGCCAGCCGTCACCGCCCATGGGGTGCCCGACACCATGGGAACCGAAAACAGGCCATTGTGCCACGACGCCGGATTGCCGCCGAAAAACGGCAGGAAGGCGAAGATGTTGTAGAGCACGAAGGGCACGATCAGCAGGGGCGGAATGAATGGCCCCTTGCGATGCTGCACGCGGCCGCTATTGGGCGCAACATAAACGGTCTCGGTCATCGCAACTCTCCCTGATACGGGCGCACCATGCCAGAGCCAGGGGCGGGCGGGAAGCCCGCCCGTCGGAGTTTTACTTCTTCAACTTGAGTGGCCCGACCATCTGCTCGGGCTTTACTTCGGCGTCGAATTCCTCGCCGGTCAAGAGGCCCAAAGCGATGGCTTCCTCGCGCAGCGTGGTGCCGTGCTTGTGTGCCGTCTTGGCGATCTTGGCGGCGTTGTCGTAGCCAATCTTGCGGTTGAGCGCCGTCACCAGCATCAGCGACTTGTCGACCAGTTCCTTGATGCGGGCACGGTCCGGCTCGATGCCGATGGCGCAGTTATCGTTGAAGCTGCGCGCCGAATCCGCCAGCAGCCGCACCGACTGCAGGAAATTGTAGGCGATCACCGGCTTGAACACGTTGAGCTCGAAATTGCCCTGGCTGGCGGCAAACCCGATCGCCGCATCATTGCCCATTACCTGCACCGCCACCATGGTCATGGCTTCGGACTGGGTCGGATTGACCTTGCCGGGCATGATCGAAGAACCGGGCTCGTTCTCGGGAATGGTCAATTCCCCAAGGCCCGAACGGGGGCCCGAGGCCAGCCAGCGCACGTCGTTGGCAATCTTCATCAGCGCGGCGGCCAGCTGCTTGAGCGCGCCCGAGGTTCCCACGAACGCGTCATGACCGGCCATGACCGCATACTTGTTCGGCGCGGTGATAAAATCCTGGCCGGTCAGCTTGGCGATCTCGGCGGCGACGGTCACGCCATAGTCGGGATGGGCGTTGAGCCCGGTGCCGACGGCGGTGCCGCCCAAAGCCAGCTCCTTGAGCTGCGGCAGCGTCACCTTGATCGCCTTGACGGCCAATTCGATCTGCGCCACCCAGCCGCTCATTTCCTGGCCCAGCGTCAGCGGCGTCGCGTCCTGCAAATGGGTGCGCCCGATCTTGACCACATCCATGAATTCCTCGGACTTGGACTGCAGCGTCGCGCGCAGCTTTTCCACGCGCGGAAACAGGTAATTCTCCAGCGCCTCGACCGCCGCGATATGCATGGCCGTGGGATAGGTATCGTTGGACGACTGGCTCATATTGACGTGGTCGTTGGGATGCACGGGCTTCTTGGAGCCCATCGTGCCACCCGCCATCTCGATGGCGCGGTTGGAGATGACCTCGTTGACATTCATGTTGGACTGGGTGCCCGAACCGGTCTGCCACACGACGAGGGGGAAGTGATCTTCCAGCTTGCCCGAGATGACTTCGTCGGCGGCCGCCACAATCAGGTCGCGCGTTGCCTCGTCCATCAGCCCAAGCTTGTGATTGGCCAAAGCCGCGGCCTTCTTGAGGATGCCGAACGCCCGGATGATTTCCTTGGGCATCTTTTCGCCGCCGATATCGAAATTGGCCAGGCTCCGTGCCGTCTGCGCGCCGTAATACTTGGCGGACGGCACATTGATGGTGCCCATCGAATCCGATTCAACGCGCATGGTCATGGAAATCTCCGAATCTGAACCGGGCCGGGCTTAGGCCGACAACAGCAATATGGCAAGTCTCGGCCGCCCCCGCGGCACAGCAAAACGGCCGATCCCTGGTGGGACCGGCCGCATGCAAATCTTCAAACCGGGCGCAAACGCGCCGGCTTATTTCTTGACGTCGAGGATCTGCCGGCCGCGATACATGCCGGTCTTGAGATCGACGTGATGCGGACGACGCAGCTCGCCAGAATCCTTGTCTTCGATATAGGAAGCTGGGGAAAGCGCATCGTGCGAGCGGCGGAAGCCGCGCTTCATCGGCGAGGTCTTTCGTTTTGGCACTGCCATGGTCGGTACTCCGAATTCAATATCGTTGCGCCGCCGAAAGCGGCCCAGAGACGTTAAGCTCTGTAGGGATTGGCGCCGTCTATAGAGGAGAAAGCCGGGCTTGGCTAGAGCCTTTTGCAGGCTGCGTCACAGCGCCAGCCTGCCGTTTTCGCCGACGCAATCGGCCCGTTCTCCATACTGGTCGACCCGGTCCTCGATGACCGCCGCAATGCGCCGCTGATTGGCCGATGGGCGGCCCGGCAATCGCAGCATTGGATTGGGCAGTGCCGTGGTCAGGAGGGCTGCAGTAGAAGCCCTCAACTGGCTGGGTTCGATGCCGAATGCCGCTTCGGCGCCAGCCGCCACGCCGAATTGCCCGCCGGGACCCCATTCGGCGATATTGAGGTAGATTTCCATGATCCGCTGCTTGGGCAACACCAGGTCGACATAGAGCGCCAGCGGGATTTCCAGCCCCTTGCGGATATAGCTTTCGCCATTCCACAGGAACAGGTTGCGCGCCACCTGCATGGTGATGGTGGAGGCCCCACGCACCGGCCGTCCGGCGAACAGGTCCGTGACTTCATCGCGTAGCGCCGCAAAATCCACGCCCCAGTGGCGGCAGAACTGGCCGTCTTCGGAGAGGATAACCGAGGCCTTGAGGCGGTCCGAAATCTGCCCGATATCGCGCCATTGCCGGATTACCGGCTGGCCGGTGACATAGCGCTGCAGCATCGGCACGGAAATGGGATCGACGGCAAGATAGACCGGCGTCAGCACCACCGGAATGGCGACCAGCACGACGACGAGCCGCGCCAACCAGCGCACCGCCCCCCACATGCCCCCCGATTTCCGTCTCCGCGCCATAGCTTTGCAATAGCTGGAGGGTCCCACGAAATCCAGTGTCCGCCCGCGTGGCGCCATCTTGCCCCCATTCACCCGAACCGATAGCAACATCCCATGTACGATTTTGCCGCCGACATTGCCGACTGCGCCCTTGCCGTCGAAACGGCGCTGGACAAATTCCTGACCGCCGAGCGCCTGTCCGGCCCGGGTCCCGCCGCCGACCGGCTGGTGGCCGCCATGCGCCACGGGAGCCTCAATGGCGGCAAGCGCCTGCGCCCGCTGCTGGTGCGCCAGGCCGGGGCCATTTTTGGCGTGCCCGCCAGCCAGTCGCTGATTGCCGGACTCGCGGTCGAGGCGGTGCATTGTTATTCGCTGATCCACGACGACCTGCCGGCGATGGACGATGACGACCTGCGTCGCGGCCGGCCCACGGTGCACAAGGCCTATGACGACGCCACCGCGATCCTGGCCGGCGATAGCCTTCTGACCCATGCCTTTGGCCTGCTGGCCAGCCCCGATTGCCATCCCGATCCGGCCATTCGCATTGCACTGGTCACCGAGCTGGTAGCCGGCAGCGGCGCCGGCGGCATGGCGGGCGGGCAGATGCGCGACATCGAGGGCGAACGCGGCGGCTTTTCCGGAGACGACATCGCCATCATGCAAGCGATGAAGACCGGCGCCCTGATCCGCGCCAGCGTCCGCATTGGCGCTATTTTGGGCGGCGCCGATGCCCGCGCCCTCTCCGCGCTCACTGCCTATGCGGAAGCGGCCGGCCGCGCCTTCCAGCTTGCCGACGACCTGCTCGACGTGACCGCCACGCAAGAGGCCATGGGCAAGGCCACCGGCAAGGACGCCGCCAAGGGCAAGCAGACCCTCGTCGCCCGCATCGGCGTCGATGAAGCCCGCCAGCATCTTGCAGCCATCATCAACGACGCGCTTTCGGCGCTGCGCACTTTTGGCCCCAAGGCCGATGGGTTGCGCGCCACCGCCCGCTATTTCGGCAGCCGGGAGAATTGAGCGTGCCCAGCCTGCTCAGCGTCAATATCGGCAAGCCCCAGCCCATTCCGGGCTTAAAGGCACCGACCGGCATCTTCAAGCAGCCGGTTGCCGGCCCGGTCGCGATCACCCCGCTGGAAGTGGCTGGCGATGCCATCATCGACCGCCGCCACCACGGCGGACGCGACCAGGCGGTCTACCTCTATTTTGCCGACGACTATGACTGGTGGAGCGGCCAGCTTGGCCAAATCATCGCGCCCGGCACTTTTGGGGAAAACCTCACCATCGGCGGCGTAGCCGGCCAGGCCGTCGCCATCGGCGATCGCTTCACGCTTGGCGATGTGGTGCTCGAAGTCACCTATCACCGCACGCCCTGCATGACCCTCGCCGCGCGCATGGGCGACAAGGGTTTCGTCAAGCGCTTTGCCCGCGCCCTCCGCCCCGGCGCCTATTGCCGCGTGATCACGCCCGGCATGGTCGAAGCCGGCATGGCCGTTATCTACACGCCTTTTGCCGGCGAGCGGGTCACCGTCACCGAACTGATGGCGCTCGATGGCGTGCGCGACCTCGACCCTGCCTTCATGCGGCGGGCGCTTGCGACGCCGATCCGCGACAAGACGCGCGTCAAATACGAAGAGCGCCTCAACCAATTATTCTGAGAGACCCGATGAGCCTGGATTCCGTCAAAGCCGACCTCGCCATTCGCGCCCCCGACCTGTCGGTGCTCGAAACCGAGAGCTCGACCGCCACGGTGGACACGGCCGCTGCCGTGCATGGGGTCGAGCCCGGCCAGATCGCCAAGACCCTCTGCATCCGCGTCGGTGGCGAGGTGATGCTGCTGGTAACCCGTGGCGATGCGCGGCTGGACAACCAGAAATCCAAAGCCGCCTTGGGCGGCCGTCCGCGCATGCTGGGTGCCGAGGAGGTCGAGCAATTGACCAGCCACAAGGTCGGCGGCGTCTGCCCCTTTGGCCTGCCGGCGCCGCTACCGATCCATCTGGATACCTCGCTCAAAGTCTATGACATCGTCATTCCCGCCGGCGGCTCCACCCACGCCTCGGTTCGGCTGACGGTAGATCGGCTGGCGGCCCTGTGCGGCAACAAATGGGTCGATGCCTGCCAGCCGCCGCGTCTTGAGGAACAAGCATCATGATCATGGCCCTGCTGATCGTCGTCAGCCTCATCAACGTGCTGGTCGCAACAGGCTTCTCGCTGGCCGGGGTGTTCTTCCCCGGTTTCATAGTCAGGGACGGAGAGGGCTCGCACACGGCAAAAGTGTTCGCGCTCTACGGCGTCGCGCGCTCGGTGCCGCTGCTGCTGATAGTGCTGTGGGCGGCATTCCGCGCCGATCTCGCGGCTCTGATCTGGCTGGGCCTACTGGCCGGGATCATCCAGCTCGCCGATGCCGCAGTGGGCACGCAGACCGGGGACAAGCTGAAAGTCTGGGGACCGCTTGGGCTGGGCGTGGTTCAGTTGGTCGTCGCGTTGCTGGCATTCTGGTTCGGCGCCTAGTCGCGCGCGGCAAAAGCCGACGGCGCAGTCCGCGCTGTCCAGCCCGCAATCACCCGATCGACATTGTCGTCGGCATTCTGCTCGGCGGAAATCTCCAGATCGTAGCGCAGGCCGCGATGGATTGTGTTGAAGTCCTGCTCCGCGCTGCCAACGGGGCGATCGCCGCGCGCCTGCTCCCGCCGGACAAGCTCGGGCAGCGAGCAATGCACGCCGACGAAAAACACATCGAACGGCGCCAGCAGTGCGATCAAGTCGTCATGCCAGCCCGGCGTATCGAGGATATGTTCGACAATCAGATTATTGCCCGCATGGGCATAGGCGGCCAGCGACTGGTGGAACCCATCGAAGAACGGGCGCCGCATATCGCGCCAGTTGAACTCGCCGCTCTTGATGCGCGCCGATGGCAGCACGCCCGCGTCGCGCAGATGGTCGATGGAAATATGCCAGAACGGCTGGTCGATTTTCGCCTGCACGCCGCGCGCCAGCGTCGATTTCCCGCTGCTCGACGCGCCATGGATGAAAATAATGCTGGCAGGACGATCCATGCGGCTAGGCCGCCGGAGCTGGGGCCGGAACGACCGGCATGCACATGGCAACGGCCTCGTCGATGTCTTCGGGCGCATCCGAACACCGCGGCAGGCTGGCGCTGAGCACGAATACCGCGACGAACGACGCCACGGCCACCACGCCACCGGCCGTGATCAGGGTTCTGGCGATGCGGAACCGGGGATCCTCAAAGGCGCCCTGAACGCGAGATAGAACGTTTTTTGGTCGCCCCGCGCCGGTCGTTGGCTCTCGCCCGGAGGAGCGACCGGCCAGTATCGCCAGCAGCACGGCGCCAACCGCGAAGCAGACGACACTTGCCAGCATGACGCCGTTCAGAAGATTGACAATGAGCATGCCTATTCCGCCGCGACTTTGTCGCCGGTGCCGAACTTCTTCTCGATATAATCCGCCACCATCACCTTGAACTGGTCGGCCACATCGGCGCCGCGCAGGGTGGCGACCTTCTGGCCATCGACGAACACCGGCGCGGCTGGCGTCTCGCCGGTGCCGGGCAGGGAAATGCCGATATTGGCGTGCTTGCTCTCGCCCGGCCCGTTGACGATGCAGCCCATCACCGCCACCGACAGCGTTTCGACGCCAGGATAGCGCTCCTTCCATTCGGGCATCGAGGACGACAGGTGATCCTGGATATCCTTGGCCAGATGCTGGAACGTATCCGACGTGGTGCGCCCGCAGCCAGGGCAGGCCGCCACCACCGGCAGGAACTGGCGGAAGCCCATGGTCTGCAGCAGTTCCTGCGCCACCTTGACCTCGGTGGTGCGATCGCCACCCGGCTCGGGCGTCAGCGAAATGCGGATCGTGTCGCCAATGCCCTGCTGCAGCAGGATGCCCATGGCGGCCGAGGAGGCGACGACGCCCTTGGTGCCCATGCCGGCCTCGGTCAGCCCTAGATGCAGCGCGTAATCGCACCGTGCCGACAGGTCCTGATAGACGGCGATCAGGTGCTGGACGTCCGACACCTTGGTCGAGAGGATGATCTTGTCGCGGCCCATGCCGAGTTCCTCGGCGCGCTGCGCCGAGAGCAGCGCCGACTGGATGATCGCCTCGCGTTGCACGGCGGCGGCCGAAATCGGCGTGGCCGAGACGGCGTTTTCGTCCATCAACTTGGTCAGCAGTTCCTCGTCGAGCGAACCCCAGTTCACCCCGATGCGCACCGGCTTGTTGTAGCGGTTGGCGATCTCGATCAGCGTCGAGAATTGCGTATCGCGCTTAGCCTTGAAGCCCACATTGCCCGGATTGATGCGGTATTTCGCCAGCGCCTCGGCACAGGCAGGGTGATCGGTGAGCAGCTTGTGGCCGATATAATGAAAGTCGCCGACCAGCGGCACGTCATAGCCCATGAAGGCCAGGCGATCGCGAATGATCGGCACGGCGGCCGCGCTTTCGTCGCGATCCACCGTGATGCGCACGATTTCCGAGCCGGCCCGCGCCAGTTGCATGACCTGCTTCACCGTCGCGTCGATATCGGCGGTATCGGTATTGGTCATCGATTGCACGACGACCGGCGCACCGCCGCCGACCATGACGCCGCCGACATCCACCCCTACCGATTGCCTGCGTTCTGTCGGGCCAGCCATGACATACCTCTGAGTTCCGAGGGAGAAATAAGCCTACTATGCTAGCGACGCAATGTTTCTCCATTGTGTCGAGACGAAAGGGCGCAGCAATGGTCTTCCCATGCAATCCTGTTGGACTGGCAATGCGCCTGCTCGGTGTTCTGGCACTGCTGCTGGTCGCCGTGCCGGTCGAGGCCAGTACCATCGTGGCGCAGAGCTACACCCTGCCCGCAATGGCTGCACCCATGGCGGTCAATGTCTATCGGCCCGACGGCAATCCGCCGGCTGGGGGATGGCCGGTGGTCTATCTGCTCCACGGCCTGGGCGGCAATCAGGGCGATTGGCTGGTTGCTGGCAACCTGCAGCCGACTTTGGATGGTCTGATCGCCGATGGCACCGTGCAGCCCATGGTCGTGGTCATGCCGGCTGCCGGCAATAACTGGTATGTGGATACGCGTCCGGCAGGCGGACTGGACGATGTCGAAACCGCGATCACCAGCCAGTTGCGCGAACACATCGAGGCCGATTTTCCGGTGCGCAAAGACGCGGGCGGCCGCGCCATTGCGGGCCTCTCCATGGGCGGCGCCGGGGCCCTGCGCCTGGGGATCGGGCACCCCGATCTTTATGCCGCCATCGCGGCCCTCTCCCCAGCCATCTGGGAAAACGTGCCCATCGAAGACCTCGACAAGGCGCCCGCCGATATCGACCTCATCATCGATAGCGCCTATTTCCATTGGGCCGATCCCGATACCCTGACCAGCGGCGTCGACCTTCCGCCCGCCGGGCCGCATTTTTCCGGCGCATTCGGCGATCCCTTCGATGCCCGCCGCTACAATAGCCAAAACGTGTTCACGCTGCTGGCCGGCGCAGTGCGCGCCAATACGCCCCTGCCCGCCATTTTCATGCTGGTGGGGGATCACGACAGCCACAAGCTCTGGCGCGGTGCCATCGCGCTCTATGAGACGCTGCTGGCAGACAACCGCAACGTCGCCTTCCGTATCTACGACGGCGACCATTCGTGGGAACTTTGGCGCGCGCATATCGGGGAGGCGCTGACTTTCATCAATGCCAATCTCAAGCCGGCGCCGGCTGCGCCATAGATTTTGTGGTCACCGGTCTTGAACCAAATCGGCTGCGGACCATTTAAGGTGCATGATCAAAATGCTCCTTCCCCGCATCGTCCTCTTCCGCAAAGAAGTCGTCCAGCTCTGGAAGGCATTCTTCGCGCCTGAGACCCCGCTCTACCTCAAGTTCGCCACGGCGTTCGTCGCGTTCTATCTGGTCAATCCGTTTGATATCATCCCCGATTTCATCCCGGTGCTGGGCTGGGTCGACGATATCGTACTGGTGCCGCTGATGGTGAGCTGGATCGTCAGCCGCCTGCCGATCAAGGTGCGCGCCGACCATCGCGACCGCAATGATCGCACCATCGATGGGCGCGCGCGTCGTCTCTAGGCGTCTCATTCTTGCGGCATCCATCCCATCCACCGGCCTGCCCGCGGACTTGATCCGCGGGTCTCTGGCAGCACGGTACAAGCGGTGAGAGGCCCGCGGATCAAGTCCGCGGGAAGAATGGCGAGTGTGGGTCGACTGTCGTTCCCCAAACATGCCACTGATTTCAAAAACAGGCCCGGATCGCTCCGGGCCTTTGCTTATTCGAACCGCACCAACAAATCCTTGGCGTCGATCTGATCGCCGGGCTTGACCAGCACTTCGGCGATGACGCCGCTGGCTTCGGCGTGGATGGCGGTTTCCATCTTCATGGCTTCGATCGAGCACAGCACGTCGCCGGCGGTGACGGTCTGGCCGGCCTTGACGGCGAGACCCGAGATGACGCCCGGCATCGGCGCGCCGACCTGCTTGGGATCGCCGATGGCGGCCTTGGCGCGCAGCTTGACCTCACCGACCTTGAGGCGATCCGGCACTAGAATAGTGCGCGGCTGGCCATTCAGGTCGAAGAACACCCGCACCTCGCCCTTTTCGTTGGTGGGGGCGCGGCCGAGATATTGCAGGACCAGCGTCTTGCCCTTCTCGATATCGACGAACAGTTCCTGGCCCTCATGCAGGCCATAGAAATAGACCGGCGTCGGCAACACTGCGGTGGGGCCGTATTTGTCCTGCGTCTTTTCGAAATCCGAATAGACTTTTGCATACATCAGATACGAGGCGAGGCGATAATCATCGACCTCGTGCCCGACTTCCTCGGCGATCTTGGCGCGCTCGGCTTCAAGGTCGACGTCCTTGAGATAGGAGCCCGGCCGTTCGGTGAGCGGCTCGCGGCCCTTGAGCACCTTCTTTTGCAGCGCCTTGGGGAAGCCGCCCGGCGGCTGGCCCAGATCGCCGGCAAAGAAGCCGACGACCGAATCGGGGAAGGCGATATCGCGCGCCGGGTCTTCAACATCGGCGCGGCTCAGACCGGCCGAAACCATGGCCAAAGCCATATCGCCCACCACCTTGGATGACGGCGTCACCTTGACGATATCGCCGAACATCTGGTTGACGTCCGCATAGGTCTGGGCGACCTCGTGCCAGCGGGTTTCCAGACCCAGCGAGCGCGCCTGTTCCTTGAGGTTGGTGAACTGCCCGCCGGGCATTTCATGCAGATAGACTTCCGAAGCGCCGCTGCGCAGGTCGCTCTCGAAGGCACGATACTGCGTGCGCACCGCTTCCCAATAGAACGAAATCTGCCGGATCGCCTTGGCATCGAGTTCGGGATCGCGGTCGCCATCGGTCAGCGCGGCAACCAGTGATCCTAGCGTCGGCTGGCTGGTCGTGCCCGATAGCGCATCCATGGCCGCATCCACCGCATCGACACCGGCATCCACCGCGGCCAGCACGGTTGCCGCCGCAGCCCCCGAGGTATCGTGGGTGTGCAGGTGGATCGGCAAGCCGATCTCCTGTTTCAGCGTTTCGATCAGCTTCTTGGCTGCAGCGGGACGCAGCAAGCCGGCCATGTCCTTGAGCCCCAGCACATGAGCGCCGGCGGCTTCCAGCTCCTTGGCCAGGGCCACATAGTATTTGAGGTCATACTTCGCCCGGTTGGGGTCGAGCACGTCGCCCGTATAGCAAATCACGCCCTCGGCAACCTTGTCGGCCTCCAGCACCGCGTCGATCGAGACGCGCATGTTCTCGACCCAGTTCAGGCAATCGAAAACGCGGAAAATATCGACGCCGCCCTTGGCCGCCTGGGCGACGAAAAACTTGACCACATTGTCCGGATAATTGGTGTAGCCAACGCCATTGCTGCCGCGCAGCAGCATCTGGGTGAGGATGTTGGGCGCGCCATCGCGCACCTGCGCCAGCCGCTCCCACGGGTCCTCGTTGAGGAACCGCATCGCCACGTCGAAAGTGGCCCCGCCCCAGCATTCAAGGCTGAACAGATTCGGCAAGCCGCGCGAATAGGCCTGCGCGATGCGGGTAATGTCGAACGAGCGCATCCGCGTCGCCAACAAGCTCTGATGGGCATCGCGCATCGTCGTGTCGGTGAACAGCACGCGCTTTTGCGCCTTCATCCAGGAGGCGAGCCCCTTCGGGCCCTGCCGTTCCAGAATCTGCCGGCTGCCTTCATTGACGATCAGCGGTTCGAACACCGGCACCACTGGCGCCGCAGCTTCTGCCGGCGGCATCGGCCGGTCGCGCACTTCGGGATGGCCATTGACGGTGACGTCGGCGATGTAGCTGAGCAGCTTGGTCGCGCGATCCTTGCGCGGCTTGAAGTTGAACAGCTCCGGCGTCGTGTCGATGAACCGCGTCGTATAGCGGTTCTGCACGAAGTCTGGATGCGTGATGATGTTTTCAAGGAACGCCAGATTGGTCGACACGCCCCGGATACGAAACTCGCGCAGGGCGCGGTGCATGCGGGCAATCGCCTCTTCGGCGGTCGGCGCCCAGCAGGTGACCTTTTCCAAGAGCGGATCGTAGAAGCGGGTGATGACCGCGCCAGCATAGGCGGTGCCGCCATCGAGGCGCACGCCAAACCCGGTCGCGCCGCGATAGGCGGTGATGCGGCCGTAATCGGGGATGAAGTTCTGCTCGGGGTCTTCCGTCGTCACCCGGCACTGGATCGCATTGCCGTTGAGGTGGATGTCCTGCTGCAGCGGCACACCCGATTCTGGGGTACCGATCACCGCGCCGTCGAGCAGATGAATCTGCGCCTTGACGATATCGATGCCGGTCACTTCCTCGGTGACGGTGTGCTCCACCTGAATGCGCGGATTGACCTCGATGAAGTAGAATTTGTCGGTATCGGCATCCATCAGGAATTCGACGGTGCCGGCGCCGCGATAATTGGCGGCATTGCCGAGGCGCACCGCCGCGTCCGTCAGTTGCTTGCGCACGTCATCGCTGAGATACGGCGCCGGAGCGCGCTCGACGACCTTTTGATTGCGGCGCTGCACCGAACAGTCGCGCTCATAAAGATGCACCAGATTGCCGTGATCGTCGCCGATCAACTGCACTTCGACATGGCGGGCCCGCTCGACCAGCTTTTCGAGATACATCTCGTCCTTGCCGAACGCCGCCTTGGCCTCGCGCTTGCCTTCAGACACTTCCGACAGCAGCGACGACTCGTCCATGATGCGGCGCATGCCGCGGCCGCCGCCACCCCAGCTCGCTTTGAGCATCAGCGGATAGCCCACTTCGGCGGCGAGCTTCTTGATCGCTTCGGGATCGTCCGGCAGCGCCTCGGTGGCGGGAACCACCGGCACGTTGCTGGCGATCGCCATGTTGCGCGCCGCGACCTTGTTGCCGAGATCGCGCATGGTTTGGGCGCGCGGGCCGATGAAGATGATCCCGGCATCCTCGCACGCGTCCACGAATTCCGGCGACTCCGAGAGCAGCCCATAACCGGGATGGATCGCATCGGCGCCGGAAATCCGCGCGATGCGGATATATTCGTCGATCTGCAGATAGGCCTCGACCGGGCCCTTGCCCTTGCCGATCAGATAGGCCTCGTCGGCCTTGAAGCGGTGCAGCGCCAGCTTGTCTTCTTCGGCAAAGGCCGCGACGGTCTTGAGACCCAATTCATTGGCGGCCCGGAACACGCGAATGGCGATTTCGGAGCGGTTGGCGACGAGGATTTTCTTGATTGGCATCGATATAGGTCCGAGCAAGAGGGGTGCTGGGCGGTTAGGCCTGGCTCAAATCATTTGCATCGGTGGGAACGGTTGCCCGTCCAACCGTTGCGTCACATTTATTTCTGGTTGAGATGCCCGGCGAGATGGCTCATGTCGTAGCCGGCCGCGGCCGCTTCCGAAATGATCTCGCCCGCATCCATTTCGCCGGCCTGGGACAAAGCCCACAGCGTTGTCGAGCGGGTGCCCGAACGGCAAAATGCGAAAACCGGGCCTTGGCTCCCCTCGAGCGCGGCCTTGGTTTTCTCGACCATATCGGGGGAAACCCCATCGCGACCCAGCGGGATCGCATAATAGCCAAGGCCCGCCGCGTTGGCCGCAGCCTCGATGTCGGCGCCCGCCGGCTGGTCCGGCGATTCATCGTCGGGGCGGTTATTGATGATGGTGGTGAAGCCGGCGGCTTTGAGCGACGCGATATCCTCGGGCAGGATCTGCCCCGATACGGTGATACGATCGTTGATCCGCTTCAAATCCAAAGTCTTGGCTCCCGCTGTCGCCCGCTCCCGGCAGGCTACCCGCCCCTTTATATCCATCGTGCGGGCGCGGAAGCAACTGTGACGATAGGATAACGCCTATGCGGCGTCCGCGACCCTGGCGAGAGCACGTCCGGCATTGAGTTTGGCCAGCGGCTGCGGACGACCTAGCAGGAACCCTTGCAGGCCCGTGCAACCGGCCTTCTGCAACACCGCCAATTGCTCTTGCGTCTCGACACCCTCGGCAATCACCTCCACCGGTAGCGAGCGAGCGATATCGCAAATCGCCGACACGATCATCGAATCGATGCGGTTGCCCACGATATTGCTCACATAGGTGCGGTCGATCTTGATGATGTCGAAGGCAAAGCCGCGCAGGTATTGCAGGCTCGCATGCCCGGCGCCGAAATCGTCGATGGCGATGCGCACGCCCATCTGGCGCAGCACGTCGAGATTTTCCTGCTCCTGGCCCTTGCCGGTCATCGGCACCGTCTCGGTGACCTCCACGATCAGCCGGCGCGGATCGGTGCCGGTCTCGGCCACGATGGCGACAAAGCGCTTGCCGAATTCGGCGCGCCGCAACTGTGCCGGCGAGACGTTGACCGCCACCGAGACGCCAAGCGCCGGCAGGTCGATACAGGCCCGCCGCAGCACCCATTCACCCAGCTTGTCGATCAGCTCGCTCTGCTCGGCAATGTGGATGAACTCACCGGGCGCGATCATGCCGCGCACCTTGTGCTGCCAGCGCACCAGCGCCTCATAGGATTTGATGGTGACGCCATCGGCATTGAATACCGGCTGGTAGTGCAGTTCCAGCTCGTCCATCAGCAGGGCCGCGCGCAACTCGCGTTCGACGAACCGCCGATGGCGCTCGTCGCCCAGCATGTCGGCATCGAACTCGACCACGGCGTGGCGGCCGCCGCGCTTGCCCTTGTAGAGCGCCAGATCGGCCTTGGAGATCAGGTCGCCCGCATCGCTCGCATCGGCCGGCGCCAGCGCAATCCCCACCGTCGCCGACAGCCGCACCGGCCGCCCACCAATCATCACCGGCTTATCCAGTTCGCGCAGCAATTGCTCGCCCAGGCGGCGCAGCGCCGGCTTGTTATCGTGGGCCGGGATGGCGATGCCGAATTCGTCGCCGCCCAGCCGCCCCACAATGGCGGTCGGCACCAGGGCCGTAATGGTCTTGACCAGATGGCTCAACGCCGCGTCGCCCGCACTGTGGCCGTGGCTGTCGTTGAGAACCTTGAGCTTGTCCATGTCGAGCTGCATATAGCCCACGGCCTCGTCGGAGCCATGATAGACGTGCAGCCCCATCTGCTCGATGAAATAGGAGCGCGTAAAGGCGCCGGTCAGCGCATCGCGATTGACCGAAGCCAGCACCGCGCGATTGGCCTTGTCGGCGCTGTCGATGCCCTGCGCCAGTGCCCGATAGCCCAGCCGCAAGCCGACCAGCATCAGCGCCATGATGGCCACAATGCCCGCATAGACGACGGAAATTTCGCCCGTTCGCGCCAATTTGGGGACCAGGCCCACCCCACACAGCGCGATGACGGCGACAATGGCGAGCGCCGCCACTATCGAGAATTGCCGGTAGCCATCGAGAATCTTGAACAGCGTGGGTATTTTGCGCATGGGGCCTACCGGAACAGAAAGGGCGCGCTGCCCTATGTGGCACTATGCACACCAACCCGTGAACGGGACCTAAACATCACAAAAATAATGTTATGCATCAATAGTTTATGCAAACGTAGCCAGAATAGCCAAAAACCCTATCCGGGCTCTGTGACGGTTTGATATCAACGCCCGATCCGCCTGAAATCAGGCTTAACGGACGGTGAAGCCGGGCCTAGGGCGCGCCCGGCCCCACCCAGGCTTTCCAGATATCGCTGCGTTCGATGACAAACCGATCCGCCACGCTTTCTATCGTCGCGCCCGGCTCGTTGAGCTGGGCCAGCAGGGTGTTCATCTCCTTGAGCGGCATGGTGGTGCGTCCGAAATAGGCCGCGACGGCGGGAATGTCGGTATAGACCCACTCGGCCAGCGCGATCACCACGCTCTCGGACGCAAACGAGGACGCGACCGGGCTGGCGCAGGTCTGTTGCGCCAGGCACTGCAGCGCTTTTTCGTCATAGGGGCCTAAGTCCAGGCTCGCGAAATTGAACTGCGCCAGCACCGCATTGGGCTGCCAATAGTAGAACACCACCGGCTCCTTGCGCCCCACCGCCTCGGCAATCAGCGTGTCCATTTCGAAGCGGTTGGCCGGCTCGACCACCTCGAGCACATCGCCCAACCCCAGCGCCCGGATCAGGTTGCGGTTGATCACCGAGCAGCCCCAATCGGCCGGACACGAGACAAAACGGATTTTCGCGCCGCTATTGAGCGTGGGCGCCACGTCCTTGAGTTTGGCCGCACCAGTCAGTTCGGGATGCGCCGTCGCCAGATAATCCGGCACGAACCAGCCCTCGAACGTGGTCTCCGCATAAGTGGGGGCGGCCGGGCGCAGCATCTGCGCCTTGACGGCCGGGTTCCACACGTCCGCGATGCGCGTCACCCACATTTCGGGGGCCACCGCCGGCTGGCCGGTCGTGCCCATCGAGGAGCCGGTGGCGGCCAGATCCCCCGGCGCCACCCGCGTCTGACAGCCGAATTGCGTGGTCAGCAACCGCGCATGAATTTCCGCCAGGATCGCCGCCGATGGCCAGCTCATCCGCGCAATGCCGATCGGCTGCGTGCCGCAGACCGGCGGCGGGGCGACGGGCGCTGCACCATCCTGCGCCTGGTCGAGCACGGTGACTTGCCCCAGCGCCGGCCGCAGCAGGGCCAAAACGGCCAGCATGGCGATGCCCCAAATCCTGATAGTCATCGGGGCCTCCTCGCCGCGCATCGCCCTTATTCTATGCGCAAACCACCCCCGTTAGGCAACTGCAAGAAGGCCCTGCAAGCCGCTTCAATTGCCCGTGACTCCGGCTTAACAAATGTGCAACAGTCTGCTTCAGCGAGGCGCATTTAGCGCCTCCTATATCGCGTTGTTCCGCTCAGAAGACAGGACCGGTAAGGCCGCTCGGCGAAGCAACCCATAACGAGGGACATCAATGCTCAATCTTAAAACTCTTCTGACCATGGCCGTGGCGGCCACCACGCTGTCGATCGCCGCCCCAGCGCTGGCCGAGGACGTCAAGCTCGGCATTCTCGCCGACCTGACCGGACCGATCGAAAGCCTGGCTCCCCCCATCGTCGCCGGCGCCCAGCTGGCGTGGGACGAAGTCAATGCCCAGGGCGGCATTCTGGGTGGCGGCAAGATCGTTCCCGTCGTCGGCGATAGCGCCTGCGATGCGACCGCTGCCTCCGCCGCGGCCGACAAGCTGGTCAATACCGACCAGGTCACCGGCATCATGGGCGCCTTCTGCACCGGCGCGACCATCGGCGGCGCCAATTCGGCTGCCATTCCGGGCGGCGTCGTCATGATCTCGCCCGCTGCCAGCGCTCCCGCGCTGACCACCCTGGCCGACAACGACCTCGTCTATCGCACCACCCCGGCTGACTCGCTGCAGGGCGTGAAGATGGCCGACCTGCTGCTGGCGCGCGGCGTCAAGGACGTTGCCGTCACTTACGTCAACAATGACTACGGCAAAGGCCTGGCCGACGTGTTTGCCGCCACCTTCACTGCCGGCGGCGGCACCATTGCGGCCAATATCGCGCACGAAGACGGCAAGGCCGACTATCGCGCCGAGCTGGGCAACCTGGTTGGTTCGCAGAACCTGGTGATCCTGGCCTATGCTTCGGGCTCGGGCGCGACCCTGCTGCGCCAGGCCGTCGAGTCGGGCAACTTCACCACCTATGTGGGCGGTGACGGCATGGTTGGCGACGACCTGCTGACCGGTATCGATGCTGCGGCCGTCGAAGGGCTGACCGCAACCCGCGCCGGCGCTTATGCGGGCGATTCGGCCACCATCTATGCCAAGCTGGCCACCGATGCCGGCCAGGACCCGACCGCGACTTATGCCCCCCAGGCTTATGACGCCGCGTTCCTCCTGGCTCTCGCCGTCGAAAAGAACGGTTCGGCCAAGCGCGAAGGCCTCTCGGCCGCGCTGCGTGACGTCGCTTCCGCCCCCGGCGAAAAGATCCTGCCCGGCGAATGGACCAAGGCTGTCGAGCTGATCAAGGCCGGCACCGACATCGACTATGAAGGCGCCGGCGGCCCGCTGGACTTCGACGCTGCCGGCGACGTCCCCGGCACCATCGTCTATCTCGAAGTCGAAGGCGGCAAGTTCGTCGAAAAGGGCGCGATCGAGTAACGCCGCAACCGCTCCCCACTTGGCGAGCCAAGGCCCCGGTGGGGCTTTGGCAGGTAAGCAGGCCCCAAGAACTATGCTCGCAGGGCCGAGCCCTTAAAACAACACGAAGGCCCGGGAGAAATCTCGGGCCTTTTGTTTTGGAGCCATCATGACCGACGATGCAACGCTGCGCTTTTATGCCGAAAACGCGCAAGTCTATGCCACCCGCCAGCGCCGGCTGGACGAGGAGCAGTTGAACACCTTTCTCGCCGCCCTGCCGGTTGGAGGCGACGTGCTGGAACTGGGCACCGGCGGCGGACAGGACGCGGCCTACATGCTGTCTGCCGGCTTTGCGGTGACGCCCAGCGATGCCTCGCCCGAACTGGCCGCCGCGGCCGAAATCGTGCTCGGCCGCCCCGTGCGCATCATGGCGTTCAATCAACTCGACGACGTGGCTGCCTATGACGGCGTCTGGGCCAGCGCCGCCCTGCTGCATGCACCCGCCGCTGAACTGACCGACGACATCGCCCGCATCCATACTGCGCTGCGCCCCGGCGGCCTTCTGACCGCCAGCTTCAAGGCCGGCACCGGCGAAGGCCGCGACGGCTTGGGCCGCTATTACAATTATCCCAGCGCCGAGAACCTGCTCGCCCATTTCCGCGCTGCCGCCCACTGGACCACGCTTGAGCTGACCGAGAGCGACGGCGGTGGTTACGACGGCAAGCCCACGCGCTGGCTCTGGGTGCGAGCAACCAAAGCGCCCGCCTAGCCCTTGACACTATGCCCGCCACACCCATTTAGAGACCATCGGTCCTTTATTTGGAGTGACCGGCCCCGCAGCAAGGACGCCTCCATGACCGACTTCACCATCAACGACATTCCCGACCAGGCCGGCAAGACCGCCATCGTCACCGGCGCCACCGGCGGGCTGGGCTACGAAACCGCGCGCATGCTGGCCGGTGCCGGCGCCAGCGTCATCCTCGCTGGCCGCAATGCCCAAAAGGGCGCCGATGCCCTGGCCCGCATTCGCGCGCTGCATCCGCACGCCGATGTCTGCTTCGAAAACCTCGATCTCGGCAATCTCGCCTCCATCGCCGCGTTCGGCGTGCGCATGAACGAGCAACTCACCAAGCTCGACCTGCTGGTCAACAATGCCGGCGTCATGACCCCGCCGACGCGCCAGGAAACGAGCGACGGGTTCGAACTGCAATTCGGCACCAACTATCTCGGCCATTTCGCCCTCACGGCCCGACTGCTGCCGCTGCTGCGCCAGCGGGGCAATGCACGCGTTGTCTCGCTGGGCAGTGTGGCCGCCCGGGCTGGCAAGATCGACCTCGATGATTTGCAAAGCCAGACACGCTATCGGTCGATGGCTGCTTACAGCCAGTCCAAGCTCGCCTGCGTCGTGTTTGCGCTCGAACTGCAACGGCGCAGCGCGGCCGCCCAATGGGGGGTGAGCAGTATCGCCGCCCACCCTGGCATTGCCCGCACCGACCTGCTGCACAACGCGCCAGGGCGCGGCAGCATTTCGGGCCTCGCCCGCACGTGGCTCTGGTTCCTGTTCCAACCCGTCGCACAAGCCGCCATGCCATCGCTCTACGCCGCCACCTCGCCTTTGGCCCAAGGCGGCGACTATTACGGGCCGGCCCGGCTGGGCGAAACGCGTGGCGACGTCGCCCCGGCGCGCCTCCCGTCTGCCGCGACCGATCTCGGCGTTGCCGACCATCTCTGGCAGGCGTCCGAGCGCTTGGCGGGTATTGGCTTTCGCTGAACGCGGGCGTTTGCAGCGGCCACCACTGCCGGTCGCTTGACGGCAGACCGGGCGGTCTCCTAATGAATGGTATGACTGCCTTCCAGCGTGCCCGCCAGCCCGAACAGAAAACCCTCCGTCGCGAAACCCTGATCGCGGCGGCCACGGCCCTGTTCGACGAAGAGGGGCCCAGCGGCACCGGCCTCAACGCCATCGCGGCGCGCGCCGGCTTTACCAAATCCAATATCTACCGCTATTTCGAGAGCCGCGAAGAGGTGCTGATGACCCTGCTAATGCAAGAGCAGGAAGCCTTCGTGACAGCGCTCGTGGCGCGGCTCGATAGCCTGACGCCCGGCTTTGTCGGTGCCGCGGCTGCCGCCATCTCGGCCGAATTTCTCGGCCACCAGCGCTATTGCAAATTGATCAGCATGTTTTCGAGCGTCCTCGAGCAGAACGTCTCCGACGATAGCATCGCCAGCTACAAGCGCGCCCTTTACACGCAAATCGACCCCGTCGCCCCCGCACTGATGCGCGCTTTGCCAAGCCTGTCGCTTGCCGATGCGCAATGGCTGTTCCGCGTTGTCGCGACCCTGATCGCCGGCATGTGGCCCGCGGCCTACCCCTCAGCCGCCGCCCAGCGCGTGCTCGACCGCGAAGAGTTTCGCGGCTTCAGACCCGTGCCCGAGCAGGATTTGCCGCGGGCGATATTGGCACTGTTGCGCGGGATCGGGGCCTAGCCCGCTTCACCTCTCCCTTCGGGGGAGAGGTCGGATCGCTCTTGCGAGCCGGGTGAGGGGGCCTTGTCGAGACACCTCACCCAGTAAAGGCCCCCTCACCCGACCCAAGCGGGTCGACCTCTCCCCCGAAGGGAGAGGTGAGAAGGAAGGGCTACCCCTCGCGCCGCACCACTTCGGGGATCAACCCCCTCGGCGCGAAACGCAGGGCGATCGTAATCACCGCGCCCAGCACAAAAATACGCATCTGCGACGCCCTGGACTGGATGTCCGGAATCTCGCCCCAGCCGATCTGGCCGGACCAGTGGCTGATGGTGCCGAACAGCAATTGTGCCAGCGGGTCGGAAATGATCCAGACCAGCCAGATCAGCACCGCGCCAAACACCGCGCCCCAGTTATTGCCGGCCCCGCCGACGATCACCATCACCCAGATCAGGAAGGTGTGGTTGATGGGCTGGTAGCTCGACGGATCGTTGATCTGCACGAAGCTGACCAGGATAGCGCCACCGATACCCATCAGCACTGAGCCGAACACGAACACTTCGAGCTGCCGCGCGGTGACATTCTTGCCCATCGAGGCGGCAGAGATGTGATTGTCGCGGATGGCGCGCATCATGCGGCCCCATGGGCCCGCATAGGCCCGTGAAATCAGGAACATGGCGACGGCGAAAATCACCAGCACGAGGGCCAAAAACCCGCCACGTGCCGCCAGCAATGCGGTCTGCGCGTCCATGCCACCGGCCTGGTAATCGCCCGGCAGCGGCGTCGGCCACGGGATCGGCGACACGGTCAGCGTGCCGCGCGTCAGCCAATCCATGTTCTTCACCAGCGCGCGGATGATTTCCGAAATGCCGATGGTGGCGATGGCCAGATAATCGGTGCGCAGGCCCAGGCAAATCTTGCCCACGATATAGGCCACGCCCGCCGCCAGAACCCCGCCGAAAATCCAGCCCAGCACGGGATGTGCGCCCAGGCCACCCACAAAGCCCGCATTGGCCTCGATATAGGCGGCCGCCGGATCGATCTGACTGCGATAAACGCAATAGCCGATGAACCAGGCTAAAACCGTCAGCGCCATTTTCCAGCCGCCGCGAATGCCGACACGATGGCTCTGCCGCGCCGCGATCACCAGTAGGGCACCGGCGCCAAAGGCAATCAGTGCCCGCCCCAGCATCCATGGGCCGTCGGAACCCCAGAATTGCGGATTGACCGGATAGGAGATGAAGGTGACGGCCACCCCGCCCAGCATCATGAAGCCCATGATGCCGAAATTGAACAGCCCGCCATAGCCCCACTGGATATTGAGGCCCATGGCGATCAGCGAATAGGCCGCCGCCTCCACCAGGCGACTGGAGGTAAACGGCACGCCCATGAACCAGCCGATCACGAGGATCAGCACGAACAGGCCCGCAAACAGGGTGAGAGAGCGACGGATCATGACGAGGCTCCCTTGAAGATACCCGTAGGCCGCACCAGCAGCGTCACCACGAGGATGACGAAGGCGACGGTCAGCTTGTATTCGGTGGGCACCAACGCCAGCGTCTGCGGCAATTGCAGCCATTCAGGCAGCACGGCATTGAGGGGTTTCAGCACCATCGACCAGTTGAACACCGCCAGCGTTTCGGCAAAACCGATCAACAGACCACCCGCAATGGCGCCATAGGCCTGTCCCAGGCCACCGACGATGGCGGCGGCGAAAATGGGCAGGATGATGTTGAACGCCAGGTCCGGCTTCAGCGTCACGTCGAGCGCCAGCATGGTGCCGGCCATGCAGGCCAGCGCGCCCGCGATGATCCAGGTCACCCGCACCACGAGCGCAGTATTGATGCCCGAAACCTGCGCCAGGTCGGCATTATCGGCCATGGCGCGCATCGCCTTGCCCAGCCGCGAGCGTGTCAGGAAGAAGTGCAGCGCGATGACCGCGATGGCCGTCACCACGATCATCAGGATCTGCGGCTCGGTGATCACCAGCGGGCGGGTCGAGCCCAGCGCGCTCATGTCGAAGCGGAACACGTCCTTGGGCTCGTTCTCGAAAAACGAATAACTGCCCGAGCCGAAGAACAGCCGGATCAGGCCCTGGATCATCAGCGTCACGCCGATCGAGGCGATCAGCAGCGTCACCGGCTTGGCGCCACGCTTGCGCAGCGGCGCGTAAAATCCCTTGTCGATGCCGAGCGCGAAGATCGCCCCCAGCACCATGGCCAGCGGCAACACCACGAACCCCATCGGGATCGGCGCATGCACGCCCCAGGCGGCGAACAGGCTCGCCAACAGGAACGCCATGAACGCCCCGCCGGTCATCAGTTCGGAATGGGCGAAATGGGCAAACCGCAAAATGCCGAAAATCAGCGTGATGCCAATGGCCCCCAGGGCATAGATCGAGCCCAGCACGGCGCCGGCGATCACCACCTGGTTGATGAAGAAAATCAGTTCGGTCACAGCCTCAACCCCCGAGGAAACTTTTGGCGACTTCGGGATCGGCGATCAGTTCGGCGCCGGTGCCGGTGAAGCGGTTCTGCCCGCCTGCCAGCACAAAGCCCTTGGAGGCAAAGGCCAGCGCTTGGCGGGCATTCTGCTCCACCATCAGGATGCCGACGCCTTCCTGGTTGACGCGCACGATGGTCTCGAAAATCTCGATCACATAACGCGGCGACAGCCCCGCCGACGGCTCGTCCAGCATCAGCAGCTTCGGTTTGCTCATCAGCGCGCGGCCCATCGCCACCATCTGGCGCTGGCCGCCCGACAGTTCGCCGGCCGGCTGGCGCCGCTTTTCGGCCAGCACCGGGAACATTTCATAGACCCAGGTCATGGTGTCGGAGAAATCGTCCTTGCGGGTGAACGCCCCCATTTCGAGGTTTTCCTCGACGGTCATCGAGGTAAAGACGTTCTTTTCCTGCGGCACGAAGCTGAGGCCCTTGGGCACCAGCTTGTCGGGCAAGGAGTTGGCGACGCTCTCGCCATTGAAGGTAATGGTGCCGCCGGTGACTTTCAGCAGCCCGAAAATGGCCTTGAGGGTGGTCGACTTGCCAGCCCCGTTCGGGCCGACGATGACGCCGATGTCCGACTGCTCGATGGCGATATCGACGCCATTGAGGATCGGCGCGCCGCCATAGCCGCCCACCACGTGTTTCAACTCAATGAGCGCCATTACGCCACCGCCACGGGTGAGCCGAAATAGGCTTCGACGATCGCCGCATTGGCGCGGATTTCGCTCATCGGACCCTCGGCGATCTTTTCGCCCTGGGCCATCACGATCACCGGATCGCAGAGCCGGCCGATCAGATCCATGTCGTGCTCGATGACGAAGAACGTATAGCCCAGTTCCGTGTTCATGCGCTCGATATTGCTGGCGAGATCCTGCAGCAGCGTCTTGTTGACGCCGGCAGCGACCTCGTCGAGCAGCACCACCTTGGCATCCACCATCATGGTGCGGCCAAGCTCGAGCAGCTTCTTCTGCCCCCCGGACAAGTTACCGGCCAACTCGTTGCGCACATGCCCGAGCTTGAGGAAATCGATGACGTCGAGCGCCTTCTTGCGCACGTCGCGCTCGCGCGATTTGACGAGGCCCGGCCGGAGCCACGCATTGGCCAGATACTCGCCCGGCTGGTCGCCCGGCACCATCATGAGGTTTTCCAGCGCCGTCATGTTGGAGAATTCGTGCGCGATCTGGAAGGTGCGCAACATGCCGGTGCGGAACAGTTGATGGGGTTTGAGCCCCGTCACGTCCTCGCCGTCGAAAATCACCTGCCCGCTATCGGGCGCGATATTGCCGGCCACCATGTTGAACAGCGTAGATTTGCCGGCCCCATTCGGGCCGATCAGCCCGGTGATCGAGCCGCGCCGCACCTGCAGCGAACAATCATTGACGGCGAGAAGGCCGCCAAAGCGTTTGGAGACGTTGCGAACGTCGATAACTGCGTCGAAGGACACCAAATTCCGTCCCGATCCCTGAATGCCAAATTGGCCCTGCTTTGCTGCGGGCCATTGAGGGCATCTGCACACAAGAGTGGCAACGGGTCAATCTTTACTGATTGGTCAAACCACAGCCAAAACCGCGTCAGCCGTGGGTTTATTGAAGGCGCAGAGCACATCGTAGAGCGTTGCCAGCCGGGTCAGCGCCTTGACGTCGACATCGTGTGGCTGCGCCGAGAGCGGATCGATGAAGAACACCAGCATGTCCAGCCGCCCCTCGGCAATCAGTGCGCCGAGCTGCTGGTCGCCGCCCAGCGGACCGCTTTTGAGTAGCGTCACCGGCAGGCCCGTCGCCGCCATCACCCGCCCGCCTGTGGTGCCGGTCCCCCACAATTCGTGCAGGCTCAGCTTGTCGAGATTGGCCAGCGCCCAGGCGACCATTTCGTCTTTCTTGTCGTCATGTGCCACAAGGCCAATGCGCGCCATGTCAGGTCTCCATCGGTAGTGGCAGCGTTGAACCATGGGGCGGAGGTCCGTGCAAGGTGGGGCCGTTCACCCATGCCTCCCGGCGTGAGAACCCTTGGCAGAGCCATCGGCCGGCGCCGTCATACCCACCCCCACCGCCCTTCCCGCGGGCTTGACCCGCGGGAAGGCAAGAGTATGCGAGCTAAGCAGGCCCTAAACTGACTCCAGTCCTTAGCTACCGCCGAGCTCCCCACGGTGCGCAATTGCGCGATCGTTTTGCGCGGCTGGGTCGCTCGCGCCGCCGGGACGGATTTCCTGTTATCCAGCTTGAACACATCCACAATGCCGTCCAGCTCGCTGGCCTGCGCCTCGGTCTGTTCTATCGAGGCGTTGATTTCCTCGACCAGCGCCGCATTGTGCTGGGTCATCTCGTCCATCTGCCGCACCGCGATGCTGACCTCGGACAGGGCCGAGGCCTGGGCGCTATTGGCCTGGGCGATCGAGTCGATCAGCGTCGAGCTCTCCTGCGCCTCCGCCAGAATATCACGCAGCTTGTCGGACGCCTGACCCACCAGCCGCGCGCCAGAGCGTACTTCGTGGGCACTCGCATCGATCAGCAGTTTGACATCCGCCGAGGCGCTGGCCGCCGATTGCGCCAGCCGGCGCACCTCGACCGCAACCACCGCAAAACCCTTGCCGGCCTCCCCGGCCCGCGCCGCTTCCACCGAGGCGTTCAGGGCCAACAGGTTGGTCTGGAAGGCGATGTCGTCGATCAGGCCGATAATGTTGGAAATCTTGCTCGATGAGGTTTCGATGGCCGCCATGGCGCCATTGGCCTCTTGCATCACCGCGCCGCCTTCGGTGGCGCTGCGCGAGACCGCGAGCGCCTTGCCGCTGGCCGTGGTGGCGCGCTTGGCATTGTCCATCACCGCCGACGACAATTGGTCGACCGCCGCCGTGGTCTGTTCGATGGTGGCCGCCTGCCGCGTGGTGCGATCGGACAGGTCATTGGCACCGGCCAGGATTTCCCCGGTGGCGGTCTTGAGCGAGCGCGAGGTGGTCTGCAATTGCGCCACGATGGTGGCGAGCTGTTCGACCACCGCGTTGGTGTCATCCTTGATCTGCTGGAATTCGGGCTCGAAGGCCTCTTCGATGCGGCTCCGCAACTCCCCCGCGGCTACGTCCTTGAGCACGGCCCCCGTCAGGGTTACGGCGCGGTTGATCTTGGCGGCAGCGGCGTCCTCGGATGCCTTGGCATCGCTGGTGAGCTTGTCGAAATAGGCCGAAACGCCGATGTCGATATCGAGTAGCGTTGCCTTGATCACGTCGGCCAGCACCGTCGCCATGGCATCGCTGCGCGCCAGCACGGCGTCGCGATCGAGCGGCTTGGGACGACCGAACCTGCCGGTCTGCGGAGCAAGCGCCTCGGCCATCAAGTCCTTCACCACGCCGCGTACCAGGGTTTCGAGGACCAACCCATAGCCCCCGATATGCCAGCGCGGCTCCAGCCCGATGCGCGCATGGACCAGCCCCACCTTGGTGCTGGCCTGCAGATAGGCATCGTCGAACTGGCCCGAGGCGATGGCCTGCCAATGGCTGGCCTGCTTGCCCTTGGCCCGGTCCATTTGCGGGCGGCCCGAGAAGAAGGACGCCACCGCCGGCACCGCTGCCAGCTTGTCGTAGAACGCCGACAGCGCCGGCCCCAAATGCTTGGTGATATGGGGCTGCGACTGGGCGAGGCGGGCACGCGCCGCGGCGTCCAGTCCGATGAAATCCAGGCGCGACTGCAGCTCTTCGTTGATCGGGGAAACAGGTTTGGTCATGGCAATGGCTCGGTGAAAACGCAAGCTTGCCCCGCCGCCGGATAACCCGGTTTGATCGAGGTCAAGCCTGCCTGTTTTCAAGCCATCATGGTAAATAAAGAGCTACGATCCCAGCAACTTACTAGAACTCTGCCCAGTTTGTAGCGAGCGCCGCATTGCCCGAACTGCGCCCTTTAGCCACCATTTTGGGGCGCACGGACCGGGACGTGCTGGTCACCTGAGCGTGGCCGCCGCCATCCAGCTTGAACACGTCAACAATGCCATCCAGCTCATTGGCCTGCGCCTCGGTCTGCTCGATCGCCGCATTGGTCTGTTCCACCAGCGCCGCATTGTGTTGGGTCATCTCGTCCATCTGCCGCACCGCGACTGAAACCTCTTCCAGCGCCGAGGACTGCTCCTTGTTGGCCTGGGCGATGGAGTCGATCAGGCTGGAGCTTTCCTGCGCGCCGACCAGGATATCCAGCAGCTTTTCGGACGCCTGTCCCACCAGCCGCGAGCCATTGCGGACCTCGGTGGCGCTGGCCTCGATCAAAACCTTGACCTCGCTCGACGCCTGCGCCGCCGATTGCGCCAGCCGCCGCACTTCTACGGCCACCACCGCAAAGCCCTTGCCCGCGTCGCCAGCGCGGGCCGCTTCCACCGAGGCGTTCAGCGCCAGAAGGTTCGTCTGGAACGCAATATCGTCGATCAGTCCGATAATGTTGGAAATCTTGGCCGAGGAAGTTTCGATGGCACCCATGGCCTCATTGGCCTGCTTCATCACCGCACCACCCTCGGTGGCATTGGACGATACGACCTGCGCCTTGCTGCTGGCCGTGGCCGCACGCTTGGCATTTTCGAGGACAGCGCCACTCAATTGCTCGACCGAGGCCGCCGTCTCCTCAATGGTCGCCGCCTGCCTTGTGGTGCGTTCCGCCAGGTCATTGGCGCCGGACAGGATCTCCCCGGTCGCCGTCTTGAGCGAGCGTGACGTGCCGCGCAGGCTGGTGACGATGTCCAGGAGCCGTTCCAGCGAGCTGTTGAAGGCCAGCCGCAATTGCTCGTATTGGCCGGTGAATTGGCTATCCACCCGCCCGGTCAGGTCGCCTTCGGCCATTTTGGCCAGGCTTGAGGTCAATTGGGCGATAATGCCCTCGGCGCGCTTGCGTTCGGTGATGTCGGTGGCGAACTTGATGACTTTGATCGGCTTGCCGCTGGAATCGAGGATTGGGTTATAGGACGCCTGGATCCACACTTCCTTGCCGCCCTTGCCGAAGCGCTGGAACTCGGCGGCCTGGTATTCGCCGGCCCGCAACCGGTCCCAGAACTGCGCATAAGCAGGGCTGGCGGCAAATATCGGATCGCAGAACATACGGTGATGCTTGCCCACGATTTCGCTGGCGGCGTAGCCGACCACGGAGAGGAAATTTTCGTTGGCCTGGCGCACCGTGCCGTCAAGATTGAATTCGATCACGGCCTGCACCCGCGAGATCGCCTCGATCTGGGCGGCATCGTCGGCGGCGCGGTTTTTCTGCGCGGTGATGTCGGTGGCGAACTTGATGACCTTGAGCACCTTGCCCGCCTTGCTCAGCACCGGATTATAGGTGGCCTGAATCCAGACCTCCCTGCCGCCCTTGGCGATGCGCTTGTATTCGCCCGACTGGAACTTGCCCTGCTCCAGCTCCTGCCAGAGGCGGTGATAGTCCATGCTCGCGGCAAATTCCGGCTCGACGAACATGCGGTGATGCTTGCCGGCGATTTCGTCCAGTGCATAGCCCAGCACGGCGAGGAAATTGTCGTTGGCGGTAATGACGGTGCCGTCCAGATTGAATTCGATCACCGCTTGCGAGCGCAGGATCGCCTCCACTTTGGAGCGATCGTCGAGACGTGAAGCGCGCGAGAAAATGTTAAACCCAGTCATCGAACAGGCCCTCCAGCCTTGGCCGCTGCCGACTTCTTCGGCGCGCCGTATACGATAAGAACAACGCGGTTAATGACGATCTCGAAATATGCTGCTGGTAACTGCTTAGCCCAACGGCCAAACAGGCAGCGCTACGGCGTGGCGCGGCAGCAATAGAGCGGGCCGGGACGGGCCAGTTCTATTGGGCGATGGCGGCGCTGGATTGGGAAAGCGGACACATTGAAAATCCTCATGAAAATACCCGCCAGGTCATACTGGCGATTTCGAGATTTCCTGCGTCCACGGCACAATATAGAGGTCTGACGTTAAGACCTGGTAAAGTACTTGATAGGGCACAAAAAAAGGGCGCCAGAGGCGCCCTTTGCATTCGGTTGCGGGTCGATTGAGCCTAGAACTCGCTCCAGTCCTTGGCGATGGCCGCATTGCCCTGGCTGAGATAGGAGCGCGCCGCCGAGCGCACCTTGTCCACCGCCTGCCGGACTGGTGCGACGGGGCGCGCCCGCGCCGCCGGAGCCTCGTCGGCCAGGGTAAAGATATCCACCACCCGGTCGAGCTCGCTGGCCTGCGCCTCGGTCTGCTCGATCGCCGCATTGGTTTGTTCCACCAGTGCCGCATTGTGCTGGGTCATCTCGTCCATGGTGCGCACCGCCACTGATACTTCGTCGATCGCCGCCGCCTGTTCGCGGCTGGCGCGGGCGATGTGCTGCATCAGCGCCGAATTTTCTCCGACCGCCTGCTGCATCGCCGCCAATTGCTCGGCTGCGCTCGACACCAGCTTGGAGCCACCCGCCACTTCGACCGCCGACTGCTCGATCAGCGCCTTGACGTCCGCCGAGGCCGAAGCCGCCGATTGCGCCAGCCGCCGCACTTCCACGGCAACCACCGCAAAGCCCTTGCCCGCATCACCGGCCCGCGCCGCTTCCACCGATGCGTTCAGCGCCAGAAGATTGGTCTGGAAGGCGATATCGTCGATCAGCCCGATGATGTTGGAAATCTTGGACGACGACGAGGTGATGCGTTCCATGGCCGCATTGGCCTGGGTCATCACCGCGCCACTCTGGGTGGCGCTTTGCGACATCAACTGCACTTTCTGGTTGGCGTCTTCGGCCATGCGGGCGTTCTCGCTGACCGTCGACGCCAACTGCTCCATCGCCGCCGAGGTCTCCTCGATGGTCGCCGCCTGCTTGGTGGTGCGTTCGCTCAAATCGTTGGCGCCCGACAGGATTTCGCTGGTCGCGGTCTTGAGGGCCCGCGAGGTGGCTCGCAATTGGGTCACCACATGGGTCAGCTTGTCGCCCACCGCATTGGTATCGGCCTTGAGCTTGGCGAACGAGCCCGAATACTGACCATGCATGCGCTTGGTCAGGTCGGTGTCGGCCAAAGCCGCCAGCACGTCCCCGGTTTCGGCCAGCCCGCCATCGACGGTCTCGACCAGCTGGTTGATGCTACCGGCCAGCGAATTGAGCTCGGCATCGGGGAACTGGGCATGCACGCGCTTGGTGAAATCGCCCGCAATCGCCGCGTCCACCACTTCGCCGAACGCCGCCTGCAGCGCCACCATCATGTCGCCGCGCTCTTCGCGCCTGCGGATGGCCGCAACGCGCTCTTCCTCGGTCATCTGCCCGACCTTGATGCCGCTTTCACGGAACACCTCGACGGCCCGCGCCATGGCGCCAACCTCGTCCTTGCGGCTCGCGCCCTCGATGACGACATTGAGGTCGCCACCAGCGAGCAGGTCCATGGTCTTGGTCAGGCGGGTGATCGGCTTGGTCACCGACGAGCCCACGAACCAGAACGCCGCCAGCCCAAGCAGCAGCAGCGCGCCGCCGCCAATGATCAGCACGTTCCGCTGTTGCACGGACGCGGCCAGCAGCGTCGCCTCCGGAACGGCGATCATCACCGTCCACTGCTTGCCCACTTCGGTCAGATCGAGCGGGATGGCGGTGATCCGCCAGTCGCCGCCTTCGGCCGGAGCCACGGCGTAATATTCGCCCTTGGCGGCACCATCGCGCGCCGCGACCGAGGAGGCGTCGGTCACCGGCGTCCCAAGCAGCGCGGGATCGGAATGCACCACCCAGTCGCCTTCCTGGTTGATGACGCCGATCCAGCCCGTGCCCATCGGCTTTTCCTTGCCGATCAAGTCGGCAAAGACGCCACCATTGAAGTCGACGCCAACCAGGCCCACGCCCTTGCCCGACGCATCGCGCACGATGGCGGTGGAGGAAGTATAGAGCTTCTTTTCATAGAGATAGGGGCCGATGAGGCCTGGCTTGTCGGTGGCCAGCGGATTGGTGAACCAGCCCGAAAAGCCTTCCGCCTCCGAGGTGCTCAGCGAACCGAAGGTCGATGTGCCGGTCTTGAGGTCACGGGTGATCGAGATGCCGAAATAGCCCTCCGGCATGGCGTATTTCGAGGCGGCCAAAGCCGGATTGGCCGTAATGGGGGAGTCTTTTGTCAGCAAGGCCCAGACGCCGATGGCATTGGGCGTAACCCCGATCTGGCTCTGGAACAGATTAGTGATGGTGGCTTCGGTGGTGGCCGGGTCGACCATCAGTGTGCTCAGGGTCTGCGCCACCGATGCGGCTTCCGTCGCGTGCTCCTTGAGCACGACGCGGATGTTCTGCGCCTGGGTCTGGGCGATACTGACCAGCAATTGATTGGCGCTGTCGATATCGCCCTTCTGGGTCGAGCTGACCACATAGGTGAGGCTGGCGACGATCGCGACTATAAAGACCAGCGCCGCAGCACCGACGATCTTTCCGCGCAGCTTGAGAGCACGCATTTTTGGGCAGGTCCTTGCAGGAGTGAATACACTTATTCGTATTCATGCCTAAGGGCCGTTAAGCATCCCTCAACGTTAACAGCCGCCGCGAAATAAAATGGGGCGCCCGCAGGCGCCCCATCCCGATTGCCAGACTGAAGAGCGACCTAAAACTCGGCCCAATCCTTGTCGACCGCGGCATTGCCATGGGTCACATAGGTCCTGGCCGCCACCTTCAGGCGATCCTGCAGACCACGTGCCCCGTGGGCGGGTGCTGGCGCCGGTGTAGCCCGGCGCACGGGTGCCTCACGCTCGTTGATGATGAAGATGTCCACGATCCGGTCGAGCTCGCTGGCCTGGGCCTCGGTCTGCTCGATGGCCGCATTTGTCTCTTCCACCAAAGCCGCGTTGTGCTGGGTCATCTCATCCATGGTGCGCACGGCGGTATTGACCTCATCGATCGAGGACGCCTGCTCGCGGCTTTCGCGCGCGATCGATTCCAGCAAGCCGTTATTGCCGCGCGCCGCTTCCAGCATCGCCTTGAGCTTGCCGGCGGCATCGCCGACCAGCTTGCTGCCGGATTTGACCTCATTGGCCGATTGCTCGATCAAAACCTTCACATCGGCCGAAGCGCTGGCCGCCGACTGCGCCAGGCGGCGCACCTCGACCGCCACCACCGCAAAACCCTTGCCTGCATCGCCCGCACGAGCGGCCTCCACCGAGGCGTTCAGTGCCAGCAGGTTCGTCTGGAAGGCGATATCGTCGATCAGCCCGATAATGTTGGAGATCTTGCCCGACGACTGGGTGATCCGCTCCATCGCGGCGGTCGCCGCATCCATCACCTGCCCGCCCTCTTCGGCGGTCTTGGTAACGGCACCCGCATTGACGCTGGCGTCGCGAGCGCGATCGGCATTCTGCATCACCGTGGCGGCAAGCTGCTCCATCGCGGCCGAAGTCTGCTCGATCGTCGCGGCCTGCTTGGTGGTGCGCTCGCTGAGATCGTTGGCGCCCGACAGGATTTCCCCGGTCGCGGTCTTGAGCGCGCGCGAGGTGCCGCGCAACTGCGTCACCACGTCGCTCAGCTTGTCGGCCACCGCATTGGTATCGTGCTTGAGCTTGGCGAAGGCGCCTTCGTACTCACCCTCCATGCGCAGGGTCAGGTCGGTATCCGCCATGGCGCCCAGCACCACGCCGATTTCGCTGACGCCGCGATTGAAGGTCGCCACCAGGTTATTGACGCTGGCCGCCAGCGCGTTGAGTTCGGGATCGGGGAATTCGACATCGACCTGGCGGCTGAAATCGCCGGCGATCGCCGCATCCACCACCACGCCGAAAGCGTTCTGCAATTCGCTCATCATCGCCTGGCGATTGGCCTGGTCGGCGATGATGCGCGCAGCTTCCGCCTCGGTCATCTGGCTGACGCGCAAGCCATTTTCGCGGAACACTTCGACGGTGCGGGCCATGCCGCCCACTTCATTTCCCTTTTGGGTATAGGGCACCACGGTGGCGAAATCGCCGGCCGAAATCTGCTCCATGGCCTTGGCCAGCTTGGGGATCGGCTTGGTGATGGTGCGCGACATCAGGAACCCCAGCGCACCCAGCGCCACGAACACGATGGCCCCCACCAGCACCAGCAGTCCGACCACGTCATTGGCGGCTGCATTCACGCTGGCCATCGGCACGCCCACATAGATGGCGCCCATGACCTCGCCGCTCATCTTCACCATCGGCTGGTAGGCGCCGAAATAACTGGCCCCCAGCAATGTGCTCTGGCCGATGACCTGCTGGTTGGCAACCAGCCCCTCATAGGCCGGGTCGCCCGCCGCAATCGTCATGTTCTCGGCGCGCGCGCCGTCGGCGCCGAGCAGGCTCGTGGTCTTGCTGGTGAACACGGCGGTGGCCGGATCATATTGATAGATCGTGGCGTCCTGCTTGGTGACACGGGTCACCGAGTCGATGACCGAGGTATCGTAGAAGGGCGGAATGGCCCAGCTCTGGAACGACGCGATGCTGCCATCCTCGGCCCAGTTCAGCACCGAGCCCGACAGGCGCCGTTCCAGGATGGTGGCGGCGACGCCGATATTGGCGTTCTGCTGCACCTTGCTCGACTGGATCGATTGTTCGTGCAGGTTCAGATAGATCACGGTGGAGACGACGGCGATCGATCCCAGGATCGCACATTGCACCAAGGCCGCAATGGCCACCGTCATCTTCACGTTCCCGAAGAACCGCGCCAGCAGACCCATAATTTCCCCCAAGCAGTCGGGCGCACGCTTGGACGCGCGCATCCGGATTTGTGCTGAGAAATTACCGCACAGGCATTAAGCAAGTGTTGTCTATGTTTGGCGGGCGGCCAGACGGAGGGGCGACCGCCGACGCCAATCAGGGCCGCCCTAGAACTCGCTCCAGTCCTTGTCCACCGCCGCATTGCCATGGCTCAAATACGAGCGCGTTACGCTTTTGAGCTTGTCCTGCAGGCCGCGCGCACCCTGTACCACCGCCTTGAGCGGGCTGGCCAAGACCGGCTTGGCCCGGCCGGTTTCCGACATGGCGAAGATATCCACGATCCGGTCGAGCTCGCTGGCCTGCGCCTCGGTCTGCTCGATGGCGGCGTTGATTTCCTCGACTAGCGCGGCGTTGTGCTGGGTCATCTCGTCCATGGTGCGCACGGCGGTGTTGACCTCCTCGATCGAGGACGCCTGCTCGCGGCTTTCCCTGGCGATGCTGCTCATCAGCTCATTGGACGACCGCGCCGCGCTCAACATGGATTCAAGCTTGGTGGCCGCGTCGCTGACGAGCTTGCTGCCGCCCCGGACCTCACTGGCCGACTGCTCGATCAGAACCTTCACATCCGCCGATGCACTGGCCGCCGATTGCGCCAGCCGCCGCACTTCCACGGCGACCACCGCAAAGCCCTTGCCCGCATCGCCGGCCCGCGCCGCCTCCACCGAGGCGTTTAATGCCAAGAGGTTCGTCTGGAACGCGATATCGTCGATCAGCCCGATAATGTTGGAGATCTTGCCCGAACTTTGCGTAATGCGCTCCATCGCCTCTGTGGCCTGGTGCATCACCTGCCCGCCCTCTTCGGCGGTCCTCGTGACGGTGGAGGCCACGTCGCTGGCGCCGCGCGCCCGCTCGGCATTCTGCATCACCGTGCTGGCAAGCTGCTCCATCGCCGCCGAGGTCTCCTCGATGGTCGCCGCCTGCTTGGTGGTGCGTTCGCTCAGGTCATTGGCGCCGGACAGGATTTCGCTGGTCGCGGTCTTGAGTGCGCCCGAAGTTTCGCGCAATTGCCCGACAATGTCGGTCAGCTTGTCGGCCACCGCATTGGTGTCGTGCTTGAGCTGCGCGAAAGCGCCCTGATAGTCGCCTTCCATGCGCTGGGTCAGGTCGGTATTGGCCAGCGCGGCCAGAACTTCCCCGGTTTCGCCCAGGCCGCGATCCACCGTCTCGACCAGATTGTTGACCGAGCGCGCCAGCGTGTTAAGCTCGTCATCGGGGAATTCGGCATCCACCCGCTTGGAAAAATCGCCCGCGATGGCGGCATCCACCACCGCGCCGAACGCCCGTTGCAGGGTCTGCATCATCACCGCGCGATCGGCTTGGCTGCGGATGATCTGGTCGGCTTCCGCCTCCGTCATCTGCGCCACCTTGAGGCCATTCTCGCGGAACACTTCCACCGCCCGCGCCATCGCGCCCAGCTCATCACGGCCATCGGCGCCGCGCACCTCGACCGCCAGGTCACCCTGCGCCAGTGCTTCCATGGTCCCCGTCAGGCGCGTGATCGGCCGGCTGACCGAGCGCGCGAACAGGAATGACAGCACCGTCGCCGCCAACAGCAGCCCCGCGCCGATGGCCAGCATCGTATTGCGCATCTGCACCACTGGGGCCATCACCTCGGACTGGTTCTGGATCGCCGCGACCACCAGGTTTACCCCATGCACGCTGGTCGGCACCGCCATGACAGCAGTCTCGGCGCCCCGGAAATTGGCAATGCCGCTCGCCGCGGTGCCTGCCAATGCGGTTTCGAAGGTCGGATCGCCCTTGACCGAGGACACCAGCACGTCGCTTGCCATCGAGAATTTTGATTGCGTGCGCATCAGCCCGTCGGCGCCCACGATGATGACCTCGCCGGTATTGCCCAGCCCCTTGATACCCGAGACGCGCGCCGTCAGCGCCGGTGCCTGGATTTCCAGCGCCATGACGCCGACCACCGCGTCGGCCTTGTAGATCGGCATGGCCATGAAGCTGGCCGCGTGGCCGCCGATAGGGGCATATTGGGCGAAATCGACGAAATCGGCGCTGCCCAGCGGAAGCGTCTGCGCCGCCGTGACCGCCTTGGCTAGCCCGGTTGCCGCCAGCGCCGGATCGGTGACGAAATTCAGCGCGAAATCGGGATTCTTGGCGGTCGAATAGACCAGGTTCCCCGCTAGGTCGAACAGCAGTACGTCGCTATAGCCGCGCTCCAGCATCAGCGTGCGGAAGCCGGGATGGAAGCGCTTGTGCTGGGTGTCATAACTGGCGGCCAGCCCGCCCGACGTATCGGCCAGCCAGCGTTCGGACTGGTTCGGATTGTCGGTGACATAGGCCTTCTGGAACTGCGCCGCCGCCTTGTCGCCAAGCCCGCTTTTCATTTCATTGTAGGAGCGCGTCAGGTTTTCCAGCGCCGTCACCGTATCGACGCGCTGGGTAAACAGGCTCAAATCGCCTTCGACATCGGAAAAATACTCGTCCACCTGATTGGTGGCGCTGGCCAGCGATGCCTGCATGGCCTGTTGGCGCTGCTCCTGGACCGTCGACAGGCTAATGAGATAGCCGGCGACACCGATGCCCACCCCCACCGCCATCGCCATGCCCACCAGAGCCAATGGCAGTTTCTGGGAAATCTTGAGGCGCGACAAAAAGGCCATGCAATAGCTCCAGCTCTTACGGCAGGTCACAACGCGTTCGAATAATTTTCGATTGCAGAGAACACCGCGCAATATGCGGTGCTCCGGGCGCTGCGGCCGTCCCCCTCCGAAAGTCGGTCTCGACTTGTATGGAAACGATACAGGACGCTGATTAATGCCTTGTTACGGACAAATACCGACGCAGAAACGCAAAAGACCGCCCCATGGGGACGGCCTTTTGCAAAAAAATAGCGAGCTGAATGCGCGCAGGGATGCGTTGAGATTTAGGTCAGGCCGAGTCGAAAATGGTGGGTTTCGAGCACCGGAGCCGAGCGTACATCGGTACGTGAGCACCGGAGCGCAGGAAGCCGCTATTTGCAGGCCGGCATCACCTAAAGATAAATGCATCCTAGGAGAGCGCGCCGATAACCGCTTCGATGCGCTTCTTCATCGTCGACAGGTCGAATGGCTTGATGATGTAATTGTTGACGCCGAAGGAGATGGCTTCCTTGACCTGTTCCTTGTCGGACCGGCCGGTCGCCATGATGAACGGCATGGCCTGGGTGCGCGGGTGCTTGCGGATCACCTTGAGCAGCGTCAGCCCGTCGATATCTTCCATGTTCCAATCGGAAATGATCAGGTCGACATTGGCTTTTTCAAGCTTGCCGAGCGCGTCGCGCCCGCTCTTGGCCTCGATGATGTCCTTGAAACCCAGCTGCGTCAGGATGTACTTACAAATCCCGCGCATCGACTGCTGGTCGTCCACGATCAATACACTGACTGCGCTTGCCTTCGGCATTGTCATTCCACCTTCTAAGCCTGGGACTTCTGTCCCTTCGTCGTCACACTAGGCAACAAGCGTTACAAATCTCTCAACCCGGCCGTTGCATTGCAACGGGGTTGCGATTATGCGGCGTTCTTGAGCCGTACCAAGGCGTTAGCCAAACGCGCAGCAATCGCCTCCAGCGGCGCCTGTTCGACCACCGCGCCCTCTTCGAAGGCCACGCGCGGCATGCCGTAAACCAGCGAGCTGGCCTGGTTCTGCCCCACCGTATAGGCGCCCGCATCGCGCATCAGCTTGAGCCCGCGTGCGCCGTCGCGGCCCATGCCGGTCAGGATGGCGCCGACCGCCATCGCACCCACCGTCTTGGCGACGGATTCGAACAGCACATCGACGCTGGGCCGATGCCCGCTGGCCAGTTCGTCATGCGTCAGCCGGCACTTGAGCTGGCCCGAACTACGCTCGACCCTCAGGTGATAATCACCGCGCGCCACATAGGCGTGGCCGCGTTCCAGCGGCATGCGGTCTTCGGCTTCCACCACCTTGATCTCGCACAGCTCATCCAGCCGCGCCGCAAAGCGGCTGGTGAAGCCCGGCGGCATATGCTGGGCAATTACGATCGGCGGACAATCGGTGGGCATATTGACCAGCACCGCCCGCACCGCTTCAACGCCGCCGGTCGATGCGCCGATGGCGATCAAGGCGCCATCGGGTGCCGCTGCCGTGCGCACCGCGACCTTGGGCGCATCAGCCCGGTTGGCCCGGCCCTTGACGTCCGAGCGCGCCGCAGCACGGATCTTGTCGCGCAGGTTGGAACCGAACGCCTCCAGCCCCCCCGTCAGGTCGGCGCTGGGCTTGGCGACGAAATCGACGGCGCCCAGTTCGAGCGCCAACAGCGTTTCGCTGGCGCCCTTCTTGGTCAGCGTCGAGACCATCACCACCGGCGTCGGCCGCAGCCGCATCAGCTTTTCGAGGAATTGCAGCCCGTTCATATTGGGCATTTCGATATCGAGCGTCACCACATCGGGGTTGAGAATCTTGATCTTCTCGCGCGCCTCGATGGGATCGTTGGCGGTGCCCACCACCACGATATCCTCGTCGCGCGTCAGCATGCGCGTCAAAACTTCGCGGATAAGGGCCGAATCGTCGACGACCAGGACCTTGATACTCATGCGGCTTCTCGCTTGTTGGCTTTTAGGCGTGATTGATAAATGGTCTTGCCGACGAGCTTGAAGCCCTCGCCGCCCGAGCCAAGGTTTTCCGAGTGCCCGATATAAAGGAAGGCTTCGGGCGCCAGCAGGCTGGCGAAGCGGCCGAACATCTGGCCCTGGGTCGCCTTGTCGAAATAGATCGCCACGTTGCGGCAGAAAATGGCGTCGAACGGCCCCTTCATCGGCCAGGCCTGGATCAGGTTCAGCGGCTTGAACGACACCAGTTCGCGCACCGCATCGGGCACCTGGATCTGGCCGTCGCCGATCTTGTCGATCAGCCGCATCCGCTCCGGCGTCAGCCCGGACAATTCGCTTTCGGGATAAACCCCGCGCGCCGCCTTGGCGATCACGGCGGTATCGATATCGGTGCCCAGGATCTTGAAGTCCCAGCGCTTGAGCTCGGGAAACGCCGCCAGCAGGTCCATGCCCACCGTATAGGGCTCCTGCCCCGTCGAGCAGGCCGCCGACCAGATGCGCAGCCGCGTCCCGCGCGGCTTATGGGCAATCAGCGAGCCCACATGCTGGCGCAAATGCTCGAAATGATGATCCTCGCGGTAGAACCGCGTCAGGTTCGTGGTCAGCGCATTGACGAAGTTTTGCCCGTCCGTGGCCGAAGCGCCGCGTTCCAGGTAATCGACATAGGCGTCGAACCCCCCAAGCCCCAGCGCGCGCACGATCTTGGAGAGCCGCGAGACCACGAGCGTGCGCTTGGCATCGCTCAGCGATATCCCCGCGACCTCGTAGACCCGTGTCTTGATCCGCGAAAACTCGCGTTCGCTTAAGGGAATCTCTCCCGCATCCATGCCAACCACCCCATCTGCGACCTGCACGATTGGAGTGGTTCAGGCAGCGGAACTGAGCCCGCGAGGTACCGCCCGCAGGGGTCTCCCCGCCGAGGTATCGCTGACCACTTCCATCCGCCCGGTAAGGCGCTTCAGCGCCTCGCCACTTTCGTCCAGTGTCGCCACGATAGTGTCTGCTTCAGTACTTAGATTGCGTAAATGCGCGTCCGCTTCTGCAATCATTTTTTGCAGAGATTGCGCTTCATCCACGCCGGTCGCAGTTTGGGCGCGCCCGCGACTGACCACGGCGCGAATATCCTTGGCGCTTTTATTGGTCATCTGCGCCAGCATCCGCACTTCTTCTGCGACCACCGCGAAGCCCGCGCCCTTTTCACCTGCCCGCGCCGCTTCCACCGCCGCATTGAGCGCCAACAGGTTGGTGCGGAACGAAACTTCCTCGATCGCCGCCGTCATGGTGTCGATCTCGCGCGTCATCGCATCGATATCGCTCACCACCGCATGGGTGCGCCGCGCCGCCAGATCCGCCGCACCGACCAGATCGCGCGCCTGATGCCCGCTATTGCGCATCTTGCGCGCCTGGGCATCGCCGCGTTGCAACACCGCATTGGTGGTCGTCACATCGGCCCGGGTCTGGGCCGCGACGCTGGTGAGATGGGCCGCCTGATTCTGGAACCGATCAACCAGTTGGGCCACCGCCTTGAGCTTTTTCTCCAGCCCCTGGCGCAGTTCGGCCTCCTCGTCCAATTGTCCCTCCACGGCGACCAGCAGGTCGGCCAGGCCTTTGACCTGCCGCCGGAACGGGCTGTGGGCAACTTTGGCGACCGCGGCATCCCCAGCCAGCAGCCGGTCCAGTTCCTCGGCGCCCGCGTCAACGGCCGCAATGGCAGTGTTGAGAGAAGCTAGTGCCGGATTGCGCTTGAGCGTTTCCTCGGTGAACCGGAACGAGGTTCGCCCGGCCACCAGCGCGCCCGCGAAGCCTTCCAGGTCGTCATCGGCGATGTAGCAACCGACGGGCTGCAATTCGAGCACGAAGCGGCTCACCCCGATGGCCAGCCGCTGCAATTGGTAACGCGCACCGCCCAACATCAGCATGGCGGTTTCGGGCACCGCCTCCCCCTTGGTATCGCCCATGCCCGGCAGGACATCGAGGCGCGCGCCGTCGACCGCTTGCGGGGCGATGGCCACCATGCCGCGGCTGGCCGCCAGGATGATACCCGCCTCGTCGACCAGCAGCACCGGCTGCTGCATCGCCACGATGCTGGTCTTGACCTGCTGGGTCCGTTCGGTCTGGGCATCCAGTTGCGCCACGATCGAGGTGATGGAGAAAATTTCGCCCTTCTCGTCGCGGAGGCCCGCCGCCTGCGCGACGGAGCGCAGGATGGCCTGGTGGTCGCGGTCGAACTGCTGGCCCAGCGACAGGGTGCCGGCCACCGCCATCGCCACCACGCCGCCGATCAGGATCAAGGAGCTCCCGCTGATGCCCATTGCCAGCATCAATCCGCCGGCCAGAAACATGGCGACAAGCCATAAACTGGTGGCGATCAGCGCGAGGCGCATATGCAGCATGGCAGGCAGATTCCGCAAATCAGAAGGATACGAACACCCCGAATTCCTATCGTATCAATGGTTAACCAAATCTATAGAGCGCCCCTCCGGGCTAACACTACGCTAACTTTGATTGACGAGGTGTTACCAAAAAACCCACCCACAAAGCTGCCGGAGCCACGGCTGTGCCAGAATGATCCAGCCCGGCCGGTTACGACGACTTTCTAAAGCCGCCGACCGAAGGACCGATCGAAACTCGGCTCAGGCTGCGTCGAAAATGGCGGTTTGCGAGAACCGGACCGGAGCGTACTTAGGTACGTGAGGACCGGAAGCGCATCGAACCGGCATTTGCAGGCCAGCCTCAGCCGAATAGCGGCTGGTCCTTAGAAGAGTTCGATGTCGTCGTGCACAGGCACCACCACGGCGCGGCGGCTGGCGATGGCGACTTCTTCGCGTGCCACCGTGGCGCCGGCGTCGCTGTCCAGCCGCTTGACGAAGGCGCGGCCCGAATGCGGCTTGAACAGCACGCGGCGGGCATAGTTGCCCCCGAGGTCTTCGCTGGCCACCGGATAGCCTTCGGCCGCGAGGAACTCGCGCACGAACTCGATGTTCTTGGCGCCCACATCATCAAGCGAGGCATTGATCTTGCCGCCGCCGAACACCTTGATCTCGAGATTGGACTTCTTGCCGGTGCCTTGGCTCAGCACCTTATTGATCAGCTGTTCCATGGCGAAGGCGCCGTATCGGGCCGACGCGCCGTAGCGATCCTTGGACGAACCGGACTGCTCGGCCAAAAGGAAGTGGTTCATGCCCCCCACATTGGCGGCCCGGTCGCGCACGCAGGCCGAGATGCAGGACCCCAGCACGGTCGAGAAGGTCAGGTCTGCGGCATTCGAAATGTGGCAATCACCTTGATGGACCGTGGTGACGACCCCGCGATCGAATTCGGGAGGCAGAGAATTGGCCGTTGCCATTTAAAACTATCGACTCCAACGCCTAAGCCCGGCCCGAAAGTGCTAGCACTTACGTATAAACCGTTGGTTCCACCAAGAGTTAGCACCCGGGTCATTCTGGCGAACCTGCCAGGCGCTAATTTCCTGATCCTACGAGCAAACTCGTTATGCAATCGCTAACCACGACGACGAAGCTTTGCGCGCAACATCGCCGCAGCAAGAAGAGCTTTAGAAATGGCGCGGTAGGGTCCTGCATCGGCGGCTAGGATTAGACTGATGTCACTTCATAAACTTGCGCGGGAACTAGACGAGACCGCGCGCCAGACCGCCGGCATGGTCGAAGGCATCACCGAGGCCCTGGATATCCTGGCCGACCCCAACCTCAATCGCGACCAGGCCGTGCGCGACGCCATTCAGATCATCGTCACGGCGCTGCAGGGCCAGGACCGGATCGAGCAGCGCTGCCACAATATGGCACTAGCGGTTCGCCAGTTTGCCCTCCTGCCCCCCACCTCCCCTGATTCGGTCTATGACGAAATCTGGTCCAGCCTGACGCTAGACGAATTGCGCGTCCCCGCTTTGTCCGGCATCGCCGCCCATTCCAGCCATGGCGAAGCCGAGCTGTTCTAGGCTTTCGCATGCATCCACGTGTTGCCCACCCCAGCGCCGCACGGCGCTTTTGCTGTTTTCCGGCCTGAATTTTCCCTGCCGCAAGCCGCGGCGATTTGCAGGCCTCACATGCGTGTGTCGCGGGCCGCGATACACCAGATATTAAGGCTAATGGCACGATAATGGCTGTGTTGGGAACGACTTACGTCACACGCTTGGGCTGACCAGGCCAAAGCCGGCGGCGGTCGTAACGTGATTATGGTTGCGGTGTTTGGGCCGGTGACCGCCTCGCATGCCGACTCTGGCGCAAACCCGCCAGATCTACGGAAATACAAGTGCAGACACGGCTTCCTCAGGTGAATTCAGATCCACTCGCGGATGAATTCAAAAAGTGAGTTTCTAATAGAATGCGCCTTATTATTGGTATTGTTGTCATTTTTGCGAGCGTCCTGGGCGGTTATACCATGATGGGTGGCAAGGTCCTGGTGCTCTTCCAGCCCTATGAATTTCTGGTCATCCTGGGCGCGGCCGCGGGTGCTTTCGTCATCGGCAATACTGGACCGGTGCTCAAGCAGTGCCTCGGCATTTTCAGCACCCTGTTCAAGGGTCCGAAATATAACAAGGAAGCCTATATCGAATTGCTGGGACTGCAGTTCAGCCTGTTCAAGCTGGTGCAGGCCAAGGGCATCCTGGCGCTCGAGCCGCATATCGAAAGTCCCGAGACCTCGACGATCTTTGCGCGCTTCCCCAAATTCGCCGCCAATCACCACGCCGTCGAGTTCACCTGCGATTACCTGCGCATGGTGACGCTGGGCTCCAACAACGTCCACGAAATGGATGCCCTGATGGATGAGGAACTCGAAACCCATCATCAGGAGAACGAGCGCGTCGTCGGCGCCATCCAGGCCCTGGCGGATGGTACGCCGGCCCTCGGCATCGTGGCCGCCGTTTTGGGCGTGATCAACACCATGGGCTCGATCAGCGAGCCACCCGCCGTGCTCGGCCACATGATCGGCGGCGCTCTGGTTGGGACGTTCTTCGGCGTGTTCATCGCCTACGGCTTCTTCGGCCCGATGGCCCAGTCGCTCAAGAATATCTACGAGTCCGAAGCCAAGTACTTGATGTCGCTGAAGGTGGGCCTGCTGGCCCACATTTCCGGCCAGGTGCCCGTCATGGCCATCGAATTCGCCCGCAAGGGCCTGATGTCGGAAGTTCGTCCGACCTTCGCCGAAATCGATCAGGCCACCGCCGATCTGACGGCAGCCAATTAAGCCACCGGGCTTCAGGAAAGCAGCAGCCACATGGCCGATTACAATCAGCCGATCATCATCAAGAAGATCAAGAAGAACCGGCACGTCCATCACGGTGGCGCCTGGAAGATCGCCTACGCGGACTTCGTGACCGCCATGATGGCCTTCTTCCTGCTGCTCTGGCTGATCAGCATGACCTCGGACGAGCAGAAGAAGGGCCTGGCCGATTATTTCGCGCCCACCAGCGTCAGCGCCTCGACCAGCGGCGCCGGCGGCATCATGGGCGGTAATTCGCTCGACGACACCGGCTCGCAACGCTCGGGCTCAGCCATCGCGGTGGGCGATCCGGCAACTTCCCCACCCAGCACCACGACCGGCTCGCAAGAGTCCCAGATCGAATCCAAGGATGGCTTTACGGCGGGCGTGAACAGCGCCGAAGGCTCCTCGCAGCCCGATCTCAAATCCACCTATGACAAGAATTTCCACGCCGCCGCCGCCAGCATCCGCCAGGCCTGGCAGGCCCTGCCCAATATCACCGATATCGCCGACAACCTCTTGATCGAGGAAACCAAGGATGGCCTCAACATCCAGATCGTCGATCAGGACGGCCAGCCCATGTTCCCCGAAGGCTCGAAATATCCCTTCGAAATGACCCGGCAGGCCATCGCCGCCATCGCGCCGATCCTGCAGCAGCTCCCCAACCAGATCAATATTTCGGGCCACACCGCTGCCGGCACCACCTATAGCAATCCGCGCTACGGCTCGTGGGAACTCTCCAGCGACCGCGCCAATACGGTGCGATCCATCCTGGGCGAGTTCGGGCTGAACCAGGACCACATCCATTCGGTCATCGGCCGCTCCACCACCGACCCGTTCTTCAACAACGACCCCTACATGGCCGCCAACGAGCGCATCGAAATCACCGTGCTCTACGAGGCTCCCCCGGTGCCACCGGACATGGATCCGTAAGGCAGAGCCGTCGCTGGCTCGCTGTTGCGGCTTCATCACCAGCCATGCGGAGCGCCGTTAAGGCGCTCTTCATCTACAACGCAAAGCATTGCCGATCTTAAGGCTCGGGCAAACACAGTTCTCTAAGATGCTGTGTAACTGTGATGCGAGCCGACATGATCACTCCCCCGACCAACCCGCACCGGCTCTCCGCCCATATCGTCTGGGTCTCCCTGGCATTCGGCTCTTTTCTTGTCGTGGCGCTGGTGCTCTGTGCGTCCTGGATGGCGCGAGAAATCGACAGCGCAGCTCTCAACGAACAAAAGAGCGCCGTAACAAGCAACATCGAGGACACCGGGCAGCGCATTCAGTTGGAGCAGAGCACCGCCGCAAACCGGGCGGACCGGGTATTCTATTCCACCCATGGCCGATTTGCCTGGGTCCCCAATGGGTTGGCCGAATGGATCAGTCGGCAGTTCAATCACGACCGCGTCTATGTCTATTACCTGGACGGATCCGTCTTGCAGGCCAGCTCGCATGGCCAGCAGTCCAATAGCGAGATATTGCCCTCGGATCGCGAGGCGGTGACACTGCTCAGCGAACAGGTCGGCGCCAGCCTTTCCCAGCCTGCGATCGAAGGGCAGCCATCCAGCACGTGCTGCTTTGGGTTTCGGCGCCTGGAGGATGGTAGTCTCGCTTTCATCAGCGTCCGGCCGCTCGACTCGTTTGCCAGCGCGGCAGACTTCTCCAGCAATCCGCTGCTCCTGGCATCGGTGGTGCTGCTCAATGAGCAAGCCATGAACCCTATTTCCCAACGTTTTGGCATTCCGGGGATCAGGGCTGTCGGCGGATCCCTCTCCAGCGCGACAGTTGCTCTTCGTGATGAGCAAGACCGGCCCTTGGCTTATATCCAGTGGTCGCCTCCTGCTCCGGCGGCAAGGCTTTTCCAGCAGGTGGCGCTCCCGGCGATCATGTCCATCCTGCTGATAGGCGGCTGCATTTTCGTGCTTCTGGCATGGCTGCGGCGAACCTCGCTGAGCCTGGAAAGCAGCCAGACCCGCGCCAGCTTTCTGTCCATGCACGACGCACTGACCGGAGCGGCCAATCGTGTCCTGTTTGAGCAAAGCCTGCGCGAAGCGCTGCACTATCAGACGCTTTCAGAAAGCAAGGTCCTGCTGATCTCGGTCGATCTGGACAGGTTCAAGGAGGTTAACGATACCTTTGGCCACGCTGCGGGGGATGAACTTCTCAGGGAAGTCGGACGCCGTCTCATGGTTGAATTGCCCGAGGAAGCGACTTTGGCGAGGCTCGGAGGCGACGAGTTTGCCGTGGTCCAGCCGGGCATCGTCAGCGATGGTCATGCCCGGTGGATATGCCAGCGCCTGCTGCTGGCGCTTTCCGATCCATTCGCTCTGTCGACCGGCACCATGAGTATTACCGTCAGCATGGGCTTTGCGATCGAAACGCCCAGCAGCACTTCCCCCCAGGAACTGGCTCGGCGCGCCGATGTGGCGCTTTACCACTCCAAGAACGAAGGCCGTAACCGCTGCACGCTCTATGAGCCCGCCATGGATGCAGACCGCAAGGAACGCCTGACCCTTGAGATCGAACTGCGAAACGCCCTTGTGCAAGACGAACTGCAGCTGGCCTACCAACCCATTTTCAGCGCCAGCGGCGGCGAAATCGTCGGCGCCGAGGCCCTTTGTCGCTGGCAGCATCCGGTCCGGGGCGCTGTCTCTCCGGAGTTTTTTATCGCACTGGCCGAAGAGACCGGGATCATCGACGAGCTTGGAATGTGGGTTCTTCGGCGCGCCTGCGGTCTTGCCAAGCAGATTGGCCTGCCCTGGATTGCGGTCAACGTTTCGCCGGTGCAATTCAACCGGGCGGGACTGGCCGAGCAGATCTTGCAGATTTTGCACGAAATCGGCTTTGAAGCCGATCGGCTGGAGCTCGAAATAACCGAGGGCGTCCTCCTGCAACGCTCAGCACAGGTTCAGGAGACCCTGAGCAAATTGCGCGACGCCGGCGTTCGCATTGCGATTGACGATTTCGGCGCGGGTTACGCCTCGATCAGCTACCTGCGCAACTACCGAATAGACAAGATCAAGATTGATCGAGCCTTCATCAAGTCGCTGAACGACGATCCTTCGCTTCTGCATATCGTGCGCGCCATGATCGATATGGGCAAGGCCATGGGCCTCAGTGTCACGGCCGAGGGCGTTGAGGACGAGGCCCAGCGCCGAGCCCTGACGGCAATGGGCTGCACGCACCTGCAGGGCTTCCTGCTGTCGCGCCCCCTGTCAGCCGATAGCCTTGTTCAACTGCTGGCTGAGCCCGGCTCCATGCCTTCTGCTGGTCTGCTGGCCAACGAACTGGCTTGATCGCAAACGCTCTGGCGTGAGCCAGGCACAAGCGACTTTCGGGCAACGGATAGCCGACCGCTGTGACCGACACGAGGCGCAAACCAAACCTCAGGCACCAAACAAAAAGGGCGCCACTCGGGCGCCCTTTGCAGCTTCAGATTGGCTGAGCGGTCTAATTGTCCATCCGGGCGCCGGAGACCACGGCGTGCAGGTCGATCAAGCCCACCATGCGGCTGTCATGGGTGACGATGCCGTTGAGCAGTTCGGTATCGATCGAATTGCCCTCGGGGACATTGTGGATGTCGTCGCGCGATACGGTCAGAATATCGGACACGGCATCGACCAGGATGCCGACCCACTTGTCGCCGACGCTCATCACCACCACGACGTGGTTCTTGGTCGGGGTGGTCTGGCCGTCGCCGAAGCGGGCGCGCAGGTCGAAGATCGGCACGATGGTGCCGCGCAGGTTGATCACGCCGCGCACGAATTCACGGGTATTGGGCAGCGGCGTCGCCCCGTTCCACGCGCGGATTTCGCGCACCGTGGTGATTTCCACCCCATAGGTCTGCTCACCGATCGAAAATGCGATCAGTTGCAGCGAATTCTGGGCGGCAGCAGCCGACTTGTCGTTGAGATCGTCTCTCAAGCCGAGGGCTTCCATTGTCTTCTGGCCTTTCCGCCGCCCATTCTGGACGGCCCGTTACGCATTTACTGGTAGACACTGCATAAACCCGAAAAGTTGCAGACTTTTCGGAGAAGTTCATGCAGCAGAAGAAATAGACCTAAGGGGCATTTTGCTGCCCCTTAGGCGGCGTTTTTGTGGATGATGGAGGTCTTCAGGCTCTGCACGTCCACGATCAGCGCGACATTGCCGTCGCCCAGGATCGTGCCGCCCGCAATGCCTTCGACACGCTCGAAGTTTTCTTCCAGCGATTTGATCACCACCTGCTGCTGGCCGATAATGTCATCGACGACCAGCGCTACCTTGGCCGATCCCTCGGCCTCGCACAGCACGACGAAGCGGTTTTCCGGCTCCGTCGTCGTGGTCATCGCGAAACGCTGCGCCAGATCGATCACCTGCACATATTCGCCACGCACCTGCAGCACCTGGCCGCCGCTCGGCACGCGCTCGAAATTGGCGCGCGAGCATTGAATGGTTTCCACGATCGAGCTGAGCGGCACCACATAGGGGCTGTCGCCAACCTTGACCAGCATCACGTCCAGAACCGCCAGCGTCAGCGGCAGGCGCAGCGTCATGCGCGTACCCCGGCCAGTCCAGCTTCGGACATGCACGGAGCCGCCGATCTTCTTGATATTGGACAGCACCACGTCCATGCCGACGCCGCGGCCGGAAAGGTCGCTTACCGCCTCGGCGGTCGAGAAACCTGGCGCGAAGATCAACTGGTCGATCTGCTCTTCGGTCGGCGTGATATCGGGCGCCACGATCCCCTTGTCGCGCGCCACCTGCAGCACGCGGTCGCGATTGATGCCGGCGCCGTCGTCCTCCACGATGATCAGAATATTGCCGCCTGCCTGCTCGGCGGAAAGCCGGATCGTGCCGGTTTCGGGCTTGCCCGCGGCCAGGCGCTTTTCCGGGCTCTCGATGCCGTGGTCGGCCGAGTTGCGGATCATGTGCGTCAGCGGATCGCTCAGTTGCTCGATCACCGTCTTGTCGATTTCGGTGTTCTCGCCGACGGTTTCCAGCTTGATCTTCTTGGCGGTCTTGAGCCCCAATTCGCGCACCAGGCGCGGCATGCGGCTGAACACCGATTTGACCGGTTGCGCACGGATCGCCATCACGGAATCCTGCAGGCCGCGCGTCGTCTGCGCCAGCACTTCAAGCCCGCGCACCAGTTCGGTGTACCGCGTGCGCAGCGTCTCATCCATCTGCTGGGTCAACATCGACTGGGTGATGACCAGCTCGCCCACCATGTTGACCACGCGATCGACCTTGTCGAGATCGACACGGATCGACTGCACGCCCAGGCTGCGGCGTTCGCCTTCTTCGCCGGGCGCCGTTTCGGGAGCCGCGGCGGGCGCAATCACCACCTTGGGAGCCAGCGGCGCCTTGGCCACCGGCGTCGGTTTGATGCTGTCGGCGATATCGGCAAAGCTCAGGCCCGGCGCGTCTTCGGCCTTCGCCTCGACAACCGCGACTGCGACCGGAGCGACGTCAGCCTTGGCCTTGGCGGGAGCGGCCTGCTCGATATCGAATTCAAGCAAATGGGCAACTTCGTCGTCGGCCAGTTCCAGCAGGTTGATCGGCGCCATTGCGGGCGCCGACGGCGTCGCGGGATGCACCAGCGCGGCCTTGACCTCGGCGGTCGGCGGCGTGCCGACGCCAAGCTGGGCAATCGCGATATCGCAATCGCCTTCGACAAATTCGAACACTTCGCGGATCATCGCCTCGGTCAGCGTTTCCGAGACCAGTGTGATTTCCCAGGAGCAATAGACCGCGAACGGCTCAAAATCGCTCAGCGGCGGAATCTCTTCCAGCACGGCCTTGGTGGTCATCTCGCCCAAAACTGCCAGTTCGCGGAACAGCAGCAGCGGATCGTTCGCGCGGGCATAGAGCGCCCGGTGCGGGGTGAAGTGCACTTCCCAATGCCCGCTTTCGCCGGCCATGGGCAGGGCTTCGAACGTGTCGTCGATTTCGGGGAAATCGTCGTCATTGCCGCCGATATTGACCATGACGGGCACGAATTCGATGTCGAATTCCTCGTCTGGCTCGCCGGCAGCGTCGTCCTCTGCGGCGTCACCGCGTGCCAGGGCGTCGAAGCGGTTCTTCTCGTCCATGCCATAGTCGGCCGGCAGCGCCTCGCCCGAACGGGCGGCAGCCACGTGGTCGGTGACGATATCGTTGGCGCGAATACAAAGCGTCACGACCTCGTCGGTCAATTCGATGCGGCCGTCGCGCACGTAATCCAGCAACGTCTCATAGGCGTGGGCGAACCCGACCAGCGCCGAGAAACCGAACGCCCCGGCGCCGCCCTTGACCGAATGGATGGCGCGGAACACCGCGTTCAGCCGGTCGGCATCGCGCTCACCGGCCTCGATGGCGACGAACTGCTCCTCGAGCTCGGTCAACAGCTCCGAGCATTCGTCGAAATAGGTAGCTTTGAAATCGTCGAGGTCGCTCATGCGAAACGCCCAACCCTTCTGGGTTTTATACTGGTTTAGTGCACGACGCGATGGATGACCGAAATCAGCTTTTCCGGATCAAACGGCTTGACGATCCAGCCGGTGCCGCCGGCGGCCTTGCCCTGGTCGCGCTTGTCCTGGCTGGTTTCGGTGGTCAGGATCAGGATCGGCAGGCTTTGGTGATTGCCAGTGGCGCGCACGTTCTTGATGAATTCGATGCCGTCCATGATCGGCATGTTGATGTCGGTGATCACCACATCCACGGTCTGGGTCTTGAGCACGTCCAGCCCCTGCTGTCCGTCCTCGGCCTGCAGCACCTCGAACCCGGCATTGCTCAGCGTATGGTGCAGCATCGCCAGAATGGTTCTCGAATCGTCCACGGTCAGTACGCGCAAGGCAGTCATCCTCTCATCATCCCCATGAAGCTGGATCCCAAACCCAGCCGCTCGATCGCGCCGGTCAGGGCTGCGCTCGGCTTCTCAATCGCGAATTCAAAATTGTTTTTGCGCGCGGTTTCCGCCGCGCTGATCAGCATGAAGAGCGCATTGGTCGAAATCCGTTCGACCCCGCTCCCCGAAATGGTGACCGGTCCTTCCTCAATGGCGTCGATCAGGCCGTCGCGGATGCCATCGAGCGAGTCGAGGTCGACGATTGCCGGCAATGCGACAGTTTTTTTCCCGGCCTTGACCATGATTGGAATGCTGCCCCCACGGAGAAATTCCCCGAGCCACAGTCTCCATTGGAACGGTTTAAGAAGTGCTAAGCATTTTGCAGAAGAAGGGCTTGCCAGCCCCTCCACCCCAAAAGAACGTCTTGCCTCGGCAACCGGGGCGGTGTTCCCATGCGCTCACGCCGGTGCTAGGGGAAGGCGCACCTCTGCGAGAGCCTCATCATGACCAGCCAGATCGCCCTCACCGGCATCGCCCGTGACCTTGCCGCCCGCGCCGCAACCGGCAAGCCGATCCGGGTCGGCGTCATCGGCTCGGGCGAAATGGGCACCGATCTGGTGACGCAGATGTCATTGATGACCGGCATCGAAATGGCCGCCATCGCCACCCGCCGCCCCCACACCGCGCTCGCCGCCATGACCATCGCCTATGGGGACGATAGCCACGGTCGCGAGGCCAACACGCCGGCCCAGGCCACCGCCGCCATCGAGGCCGGCAAGATAGCCGTGGTCTCAGCCGAAACCCTCGTCACCACGCCCAATATCGATGTGGTCATCGACGCCACCGGCAAGCCCGGCGTCGCCGCCGACTACTGCCTCACCGCCATGGAACACGGCAAGCATCTGGTGATGATGAATGTGGAAGCCGACGTCACCATCGGCCCCTATTTGAAGAAGGAAGCCGACCGCCTCGGCGTCATCTATTCGGTCGGCGCCGGCGACGAGCCCTCCTCCTGCATGGAGCTGATCGAGTTCGTCTCGGCCCTCGGCCTGCCCATTGTCGCCGCCGGCAAGGGCAAGAACAATCCGCTCTGGCACGACGCCACCCCCGACGATTATCGCGAGGAAGCCGCGCGCCGCAACATGAACCCGCGCATGCTGGTCGAGTTCGTCGATGGCTCAAAAACCATGGTCGAGATGTGCGCCATCGCCAACGCCACCGGTCTCGTCCCCGACGTGCCCGGCATGCACGGCCCCAAGGCCGACCGCGACGACATGGCCAAGGTGCTGATCCCGCGCGAAGACGGCGGCATCCTGCACAAGATGGGCGTCGTCGACTATACCGTCGGCAAGGGCGTCGCCCCCGGCGTCTTCGTCATCGTCAAGGCCGAGCATCCGCGCATCATCGAGCGCATGGATGACCTCCATATCGGCCACGGCCCCTATTACAGCTTCTTCCGCCCCTACCACCTGACGAGCCTTGAAGTCCCGCTGACCTGCGCCCGCATCATGCTCTACGGCAAGCCCGACATGGTGCCCCTGCCCCAGCCCGTTGCCGAAGTCTGCGCCGTCGCCAAACGCGATCTCAAAGTGGGCGAGACCTTCGACGCCATCGGCGAAACCTGCTACCGCTCCTATACGATGACCATCGGCGACGCGCGAAAGAACCACGCCATCCCCGTCGGCCTGCTCGAAGGCGGCAAGGTCACCGCCCCGGTCGCCAAGGGCGCCCTCCTCACCACCGCCAACAGCCAGCCCGACACCTCCACCCGCCTCTTCGCCCTGCGCCAGCGTCAGGACCAGATGTTCGGCCTAGTGTGATCTTCGACGGATTTTCAGTCGACACCTCCCCCTAAGAGGGGGAGGATCAAGGTGGGGGTTTTTTCCACCAGAACCGGACTCCCCCACCTTACCCAGAGTTCACTTGCCTTCTCTCCCCCCTCGCATTAAATCCTGACCAAAACATTCAGGATTATCCCATGTCCAGCCTTGCCGATGCCCGCACGCCCCAGCGCGTCCGCCACGAAACCCGCATGCGCCTGCTGGACGTGGTCGGCGTCACCGACATTACCCCGCTGATGCGCCGCATCACCCTGTCCGGCGATCTTGCCGGCTTCGTCAGCCTCGGCCATGCCGATCACATCAAATGCTTCTTCGGCGAACCGGGCGCGGCCCCCGTGGTTCCCGTACTCGGCCCCAACGGCGCCGAATTCCCCGAGGGCCATCCCCGCCCGCAAATGCGCGACTATACCCCGCGCGCCTTCGACGCCGCCGCCAACACGCTCGACGTGGATTTCGTCCTGCATGGCGATGGCCCGGCCTCCTCCTGGGCGGCCCAGGCCACGATCGGCCAACAACTGCTGATCGGCGGCCCGCGCGGCTCCATGATCGTCCCCACGACCTTCGACTGGTATCTGCTGGCCGGCGACGAAACCGCCCTGCCCGCCATCGGCCGCCGCATCGAGGAACTGCCCGCCGGCGCAAAAGTGCTCGCCGTCATCGAAGTTGACAGCCCCGCCGAGGAACAGCGTTTCGCGACCGCGTCCGACCTGTCGCTGACCTATGTGCACCGCAACGGTCGTCCCGCCGGCACCACCGACCTCCTCTTGTCGGCCGTCGCCGCCCTCGATTTCCCCTCCGGCGACGCCCACGCCTTCATCGCCTGCGAAAGCACCACCAGCAAAGCCCTCCGCCAACATCTGACTGACCAGCGCGGCTTCAACCCCGAATGGATCCGCGCCTCCGGCTACTGGCTGCTCGGCACAGCCGACGCCCACGAACCCCATTAGCGGCGATCCGCGACCTGCTCCTCCCCCTTCCAGGGGGAGGCCGGGTGGGGGTCGGAGAGCCCAAAATCTGTCAGAAAGACCCCCACCTTGATCCTCCCCCTGGCAGGGGGAGGTGTCGACTGAGGCATCGCGACCAGTGCGCTAGGGCCTCAACGCAATCTTCCCCTTGCGCCCCTGCTCGCCACTCGCACTAACCGCCGCCACGATATCTTCCAGCCCAAACACCGCCTCGATCGGCAATACCAGCTCTCCTTTGGCCGCCAGCGCCACCACTTCGCCGAACATGCGCCCGATCACTTCGGGCGCCAGGTTCGGCTTCATTCCCCAGAAGCCGCGCACCTTGATGCCGCGGAACAGCAATTGCGCCGCCGAAATCTTCAGCGGCCGCAGCGTCATCGCGCCGAAATTGACCAACTCGGCCCCGTCCGCCACAACCTCCAGCAATTGCGCCGGCCCGTCGCCACCCAGCGAATCCAGCGCCCTGATGATCGGCGCTCCGCCGGTCAGCGCGCGCACCCGATCCTGCCAGCCGTCGCTCTGGGTGGAGACCACATTGGCGATCCCCAGCGCTTCCAGTTCCGCCACGGTCTCGTCGCGCCGCACGAGGCTAATGACACGGACCCCCTGCTCGGCCCCGAAGCGCGACACCAGCTTGCTGACCATGCCATTGCCGGCATTCTGGATAATCCAGTCACCCGCCTTCACCTTGAGATCGGCCAAAATCATCTTGGCGCTCAGCGGCATCGAAATCAGTTGGCACGCCGTCTCGTCGCTGACGCTATCGGGCACCGGCACTACCCGCGCCGCATCGACCAGATAAAACTCCGCCCAGGTCTGCGCCGCGCCCCCGGCGACCCGCTGGCCAACGCTGAGATTGTTCACGCCCTCGCCAAGCGCCTCCACCACGCCCACGGCTTCCGTCCCCGGCACCGCTGGCAGCGCCGGTTTGATGCCGTATTCCCCCGCAATGGTCATCAGGTCATGGTTGTGGATCGGCGACAGCACCAGCCGCACCAGTGCCTGTCCCGCGCCCGGCACTGGCCTTGGGCGCTCAGCCAAACCCAGCACCTGTTCGGGCACGCCAAAACTCTCGAAAACAACACTGCGCATGGTCACAATATCCTCTGGACTCCAAGGTCCATAGATACGCCTGCGCCCCACCGATTCAAATGCCCTGCGACTATTCGGCCGGGTCGTGCAGCCTTGGATAAACCGCCCGCGGCGGCACCCGATGCATCACCATGGCGACCGCCACGAGACAAATACAGCCCGCCAGCAACACTTCGAACAGCGTCTGCGGCGCGATCGGGCTGGCAAACACCGCCAGCGGCACCGCTGCCGCCGGCGGATGATTGACCCGCAGCAACAGCATGAGCAGCATCACCACCCCAACTGCGATCGCCGCGGCCCACGCCGCATGCGGCAGCAGCGCCTGCGCCCCGCTCGCCACCGTCGCGGCGATAAAGTAGCCCCCAAAGATATTGGCCGGCTGCGCCGATGGACTCTCGGGATGCGCCGATAGCGCCAGCGCCGTCGGCCCCAGCGGCGCCATCAGCAGCGGCAGCCCGGTCCACGCCGCCAGGCTCCCGATCGCCACCAGCCCCAACACCGCTCCGCCACTCGATTTGAGATGATGGGGCCAATGATGCATCGGATCATGACGGGTGAGATAGCGGCGAAACTGACGAAACATCGGACCAACGCTTGAAAAGGCGCGTGCTTTTAGCAAGATCGGGCAACGAGATACAGACCCACCTTCGCGTGCGTCGGCGAACCCTCGACAAATCTTTCTGTTGGCTCAACCGGAAGCCCCATCCAATCGTACTCCCGTCACCCTGTAGCCGCCCCAGGTCCCCCCTCCCAGCCTCCCCAGCATGGCTGGCCCCGATCTAATCCCCCACCGCACTTCCCGCGGGCTTGACCCGCGGGCCTCTCGCCACGCCACCGAATTCAGTGCGACCGGACAGTGCCCCGCGGGTCAAGCCCGCGGGAAGACCGTGGGTGTGAGAGCGCTGTGATGAATCCATCCACCGTATCGCCTCCCCAATCCACCCGCTCCATCGTCCCCTCCCCCTCGAGGGGAGGGCCAGGGTGGGGGGAACTCTCCTCCGAGTGGAGCCAGCCGAAACCAACGCCACTCCGCGCCATATGACCGGCCTCGATCCGATCCGCCACCGCCCTTCCCGCGGGCTTGACCCGCGGGCCTCTCGCCACCCCACCGAATTCGGCGCGACCTGACAGTGCCCCGCGGGTCAAGCCCGCGGGAAGACCGAGTGCGGTGTGAGCATCCCTTGCCCCGGAATTACTGCGCCTTATCCCCCTTATCCCCACCTGAGATTCCCGGCGTATCCTCACCCTCGATATCTCCACAATGGCTGCGGGTTCGCGACGAACGGCCGTGGAGAGTTTGGTGGGAGGGGAATGCGGTCGCGCGATCCCTGGGCCAGCGCGACGTTCGTCTCCCGAAATAATGGAGGCCACGTTCGAGCGGCCAGAAACCCCATCGCATGCGGCGAGGCGCTGTCTCGCTACTACAAATTACCATGAGGCACGTCTCGCCGCATGCCGCAGTCTTCGAGCCGTCCCGCTCTGCGGGCAAATCGATCCAGTGGATCGATTTGAGGAGAGAAGGCCATGAGAGCTCCGCTCGAATGGCAAGGAACCCGCCCGGAGCCACCCGCGCGGCGCTTGCGCACGCCCACTTCCATACTAGTCAATTCCGCCCCGCCCGGCTAAGCCTGATGCAGCTTGAGGAGGCATCCATGACCACGACCAAAAAGATTCGCTGGGGCATTCTGTCCACCGCCAATATCGGCATGGCCAAAGTCACCCCAGCCATCCAGAAATCCGCACATTCCGAAGTCGTCGCCATCGCCTCGCGCGATCTGGGCAAGGCCCAGGCCGCCGCCGCCGAACTCGGCATCCCCAAGGCCTATGGCTCCTACGAGGAACTGTTCGCCGATCCCGATATCGACGCCATCTACAATCCGCTCCCCAATCACCTGCACGTGCCCATGACCGTCGCCGCCGCCAGGGCCGGCAAGCATGTGCTGTGCGAAAAGCCCATCGCGCTCAATGCCCAGGACGCCGAAGCGCTGCGCCAGATCCCGTCGGGCATCATCGTGCTCGAAGCCTTCATGATCCGCTTCCATCCCCAATGGCTGCGCGCCCGCGACATCGTCGCCTCGGGCGAATTGGGCGACGTCCGCGCCATCAACGCGGTCTTTTCCTACTTCAACAATGACCCCGCCAACGTTCGCAACCAAGCCGATATTGGCGGCGGCGGCATCATGGATATTGGTTGCTACCCCATCACAGCCGCGCGCTTCATCTTCGGCGCCGAGCCGAAACGCGTCGTCTCCCTGGTCGAACGTGATCCCACTTTCGGCACCGACCGCCTTGCCAGCGTCCTTGCCGATTTCGGCAATGGCCGCCAGCTCAGCTTCATCTGCTCCACCCAGGCCGCGGCGCATCAACGCGTGCAGTTGCTCGGCACCAGGGCCAAGCTTGAAATCACCATCCCGTTCAACGCCCCGGCCGACGAGTTCACCGCCATCACCATCGACAGCAGCGGCAACCTCGACGGCTCGCTCGCCCGTCGCGAAATCCTGCCCGCCGTCGATCAATATACCGAACAGGCCGAAGCCTTCGCCCTGGCCGTGCTCGGCGAGCAACCCCTGCCCTGGGGCGTGGACGACGCCATTGCCAGCATGCGCGTTCTTGACGCCGTGGTCGCCAGCGAGAAATCTGGAGGCTGGGCTAGCGTTTGACTGCGGCCTCGATCATGCGTCGGCACATCAACTTGATGCCGGCCACCATCTGGGCCTCGTCGGCGATCTTGAGCGCAATGCCATAGGCGGCAGCGCAGATGACCTTGGTCAGCGCCGCCGCCTCGGCGACGCCTGCCGCACCAAGCTCGGCTGCGATCTCGACTTCGGCCCGCAGATCCTTTTCGCGAAACCGGGCACCCACCCGCTTATGCTCGCTCATCAACTCGCCGGCATGCGGCGATCCCGCAAGCGTGCGGGCGAGCACCGCGTATTGGCCCGCCAGCGCCGCGCCAACACGCTCCGAGATATCCCCGCTCCCCGCCATGCCGCTATCATAGGCCGCGAGCAGATCGTCCATTATGGTATCGGCGATGCCCACGAAGATCGCGTCCTTGTCGGCGAATTGGACATAGAGCGTCGGCTTGGCGATCCCCGCTTCGCGGGCGATAGCCTCCATGGTGGTGCCGCGTAACCCGTTGCGCAGCACCAGGAAACGCGCCGCCTCGAGAATGCGGCGGCGTTTTTCCTGGGTCTTGCCGTCTGCCGGTTCGCTCAAATATCAAAACTCGCGCTTGAAATAATTGAACGATAGTAATATCTATCGTTCAATTCGTAAAGGAGACACCCCGTGTCCGATCGCGTTCTGCTCACCGGCATATCCGGCTTCCTCGGCGGCCATGTCGCGCTGCAACTACTCAATGCTGGCTACACCGTGCGTGGCAGTGTGCGCAATCTCAACCGTGCCGACAAGGTGCGCGCTACCCTGGCTAATGCGGGCGCTGACGTGAGCCGCCTCGATTTCGTCGCCCTCGATTTGTTGAGCGACGCCGGCTGGGATGATGCCGTCAAGGATTGCCGCTACCTGCAGCACACGGCCTCACCCTTTGCCCTTGAGACTCCCAAGGACGAGAACGATTTTATCCGCCCCGCCGTCGAGGGCACGCGCCGCGCCATCACCGCCGCCCTGAGCGGCAAGGTCGAGCGCATCGTGCTGACCTCGTCCATCGCCGCCATCCAATATGGTCACGCCGATTATTCACGCGCGCTGACCGAGGCGGACTGGACCAATGTCGACAGCCCCACGACGGGCGCCTATCCGAAATCCAAGACGCTCGCCGAACGCCAGGCCTGGGCGCTGATGGACGCAGCCGGCCGCCACGACGATCTCGCGGTGATCAATCCGGCCGGTATTTTCGGGCCCTTGCTCGATGAAGACCCGGGCACCTCGTCCATGCTTGTCCGCCGCCTGCTCGACGGCAAATTACCGGCCGTGCCCAAGCTGGCCATGTCGGTCATCGATGTGCGCGATGTGGCGGCCCTGCAGGTCGACGCCATGACCAATCCCGCCGCCGCAGGCCAGCGCTGTATTGCCTCGCAAGGCACCTATTGGATGTCCGATATGGGCAAGATGCTCAAGCCCGCCTTCCCCGATCGCCGCGTGCCGACCGCCGAACTCCCCAACTGGGTGGTGCGCCTCGTGGCCCTGTTCGACCGCGACGTGCGCGACAATATGCATGAAATGGGCACCCAGAAGCGTGTTGACGGCCATCTGGGCAGCGCGCGCCTGGGCCGTCCGCTGATCACCGCCGCCGAAGCGTCCATTGCCACCGGCAAAAGCCTGATCGAACACGGACTGGTCTAGCCGGCGGGCGGCAAAGCAGAAACATATCCCCTTGCAACCGGCCCGATTTTTCTTCATATCTCGCCCGGTCGGAACGGGGCTGTAGCTCAGTTGGGAGAGCGCGTCGTTCGCAATGACGAGGTCAGCGGTTCGATCCCGCTCAGCTCCACCATTCCGACAAGGGGATAATTTCACTAGTTTAATCAGCAGGTTACGGGGGACATATTTTCCGTTCGTACCCACATTCGTACCCGGTTTGCGTACCTGCTAGAATAGACCAGACAATTCTTGAAGCGCGATCTTCTTGTGCATTGAACCATAAAGACATGGCCCGGGTAGTTCCCGGGCCATGTTGTTCCGGGTCGCTCATCAGGGCGGTGAAGATACAGTCGGCTTCGTCGGTTTCGCGGATTTCGACCTTGAGCAGGGTGCGCATTGGGATCGAGCGTGATTGGAAACTGCTGTATTGGCGAGACGAGGCGGTGGTGGCCACCCGCAACTTTGCATCAGTTAGCAGCGCGTAACGGGCTTCACGGGACTTGAACTCATATCATAAATTAGATTATTATAAGTGAAATTATACTAATCAGGATTATCCTATGGATTTTGTTGGTAGAGAGCGGGAATTAGCTCTGCTGAAAGCTGAGTTCGATCTTTCCAGGCCTTCCCTGGTCATCGCCTACGGCCGGCGCCGTATCGGCAAATCCTGGCTCCTGAAGCAGGCCGCCGACGGACGGCCCAGCATCTATTTCCAAGCAACCATAGCATCGTCTGCCCAGAACCTCGAGACGTTCAAGGCTGTGGTCGCGCTCGCCATTGGTCAATCGAAGCTGTTGGCTGGCTTAGGTACCTGGGAAAGCGTTCTCCATTATCTCGCGGACGCTGCGGAAAAGCAGCCCGGCCTCGTCGTGACTTTCGACGAATTCCCATACCTGTTGGCCGACGATAAATCCCTACCGTCTGTTCTGCAGCGTTTCTGGGATACCGGTGCTGCCGCGTCCGGCAATCTGAAACTGGTATTGTGCGGTTCGGCCATCTCTCAGATGGAAGATCTGCTGGCTGAGAAGAACCCCCTATATGGGCGCAAGACGATGTCGATCGACGTTAAACAGCTCTCGTTGCGGGAAGCGGCCGAGTTTTTCCCAGACTATTCCGCCGAGGAGATTATCGAGACATATGCGGTGTTCGGGGGCGTCCCACATTACCTCGCCCAATGCGACCCGTCCAAAGATCTGCGGGGCAACATCATCGACCTGCTTTTGACCGAGACTGGTGGATTGGTGAACGAGCCGGAGTTTCTGATGAGGAGCGAATTCGAAAAGCCCCAGACCTATGCCGCAATTCTCGCCGCCATTGCCGATGGTTGCGATAGCACCGGCACCATCGCCGATCGCATCAAGGGCAAGACGTCGGACATTTCGCCCTATGTCGCCAGACTGATCAGGCTGGACCTCATCACGTCCGAGAAGTCGCTCGACGCCGATGAGAAGGGCCGCAATCGACGGCTGCTGCTGAACGATCAGCTGCTAGCCTTCTGGTACCGCTTCCTCCCTCGATATCTCGGTGCCATCAACAGCGGGCATGGTGAAAAGCTCTTCGACAGCATCATTGTTCACGCATTGCCGGAGTTCATGGGTGGTGCGTTCGAGAAGATCTGTCGCGATCACGCCCGACTGCACCTGGAGGAACAGACAGGTGTACCAGCAGCTGAGGTTGGGTCTATTTGGGGCCATAGCGACATGGACGTCGATGTAGCCGGAACACTATTGAATGGTGACGCCTTCTTCGGCGAAGCAAAGTGGCGTTCACGCCGTGTGGATATGGCAATGGTCGAGAAGCTGAAGCAGGCGCCGGAAAAAAGCGGCTACGGCGGCACCTATGGGCATCACTTCCTGTTCTTCAGCAAAACTGGCTTCAAAGAGGAAGTTCAGCAGTTTGCCGGTGTCGACGCCTCCGTCCACCTCATCGATCCTGAGTTGCTCGTGTACGGGCCCGACCGTCGCTACCGGCACAACCCCCGCGGCCCCAAATAGTAGGGGTGCCAGCATTCCCAAGGAGACAACAGCTTTTGGAAGCGGCAACGTCTTTGCGGACCTGGGTGTCCCGAACCCCGAAGAGCATCTGGCGAAATCACGCCTTGTGTCCAAGATTTCGGCAGTCATTCGCGACCGCGGTCTTGCCCAGGCGGAGGCCGCCGGGCTGACTGGCATCTCCCAGCCGAAGATCTCCGGGTTTATGAGAGGCCAGTTTTGCGATTTCAGCTCCGACCGTCTCCGCCGCGTGTCGGATAAGCGTCGATGTGGAAAGCGACAATGCGTGCCCGCCGTCGAAAGGGATCTAACTAGATGCTGGATGAAGCAGTGAGAAATTTGGCGACTTAGGCCTGCCCTGGCTCTGCCTGATCAGCGCCAGAGTACCGGCGACGGAACGGCGTCCTCGTCCCGCGCGGGGAAGTAGATCGCCTCGATGGTGCTCCGGCGCTCGGCGCGTACCTCGTCATCCAATCCTCCTTCCACAATGTAGGAAGGGACGGCTGTACAAGCCTCACTCAACGCGCCTGTAGTTGACTGCAGCGCCTCGGTGACGCCGTTCTTGACAACAGTCTCGAAAGGCACAGCTAGGGGCGGGATGCCTTGCCGTTTTTTGGCTTCGGCGAGTGCCGCGTCCCTGACCTCTAGAACCTCGCCCCAACAGCGCCTCGAGAGCTCCTTGTGCCCTGGCCATTTGGCCTCCGCCACATCACCCAACTCGTTGAAGTATGCTTCCTGGATCGTGCCGGAGATGCTGAAGCCGAACCGATGCAGGTAGGATTCGTCGTCGGGAATGACTTCTAGGTAAACGCCGTCCATGGGAGTGGAAAGCATGCAGGCCCCCAAAGGCGCTCGAGACACCTTGCCGCCACGCCACGGAAATGACTCCAGCGCGTCCTTGAGCCTGGCGGCATCCGGCGCCTCGCCAGCGATCTCATACCACAGGGCGACAGGGTTCCATGGGCCGGCGATCGCCGACAACGGCGCCTTGCCGTCCGTGTGAACGGCAAATTTGAGACGGGCATCCGTGCGTTCTGGCTTGAAGGTCATGGGACTCGATACTCCTCGAGCCCAAAGATATTTCAGGCCGACGAAAGTCACCATCTCGGCCACGGCTTATGGAATGGTCGGCAAGGCCTGAATGGGCGGATCGACGGTGCTTGTCAAAAGCTCAGATACGGGCGACCGTACAGCTCGAAATCGAGAGCACTGGAAATTGGAATGGAAAAAGGAAGGCTGATTTCCGTCGAGATGGTCAGCATGTCGATGGATGGCAACAGCGGCGGTGTTTTGCACTTCGATATCGTGATTGGTGAACTCAGTGATCTGGCCCGCGCTGCAGCACGGGTCGCGGTCGCGACGGGTCACAACGTATGGCCGGCGCCGACGTAAAGGAGCCCAATGGTTAGGCGTTCTGCTGGCGGGCCTCGAGGCAACTGCCTAACCTTATCGCGTCTCAAAATGAGACAGTATGGATAAATGATTCAATCTGATGCCCTAGATGCAGGAATTGGTTCACGACCATCATTTTTATGGTTCAACAAACCATCTAAAACGGCGACCATACCTGCAACGCCAGGTTCTCTTTATGCTTCAGGGCACATTCTCGTGCTGGAAGATGCCGGACGGGCTTTTTAAGTTCCGCAACCGGGTCTGCCCGCCATTGCATCTATCAATTGTTCGCCCGTCTCGCCCCAAGCGAATCGTCTTTTTCATGGAACCCGCATATATTAGTTCTCATCGGAACTAGGAGATACGGCATGAACACGATCGGCTTTAGATACCCCTTAGTGGTAAACGCGGAAAGCACGATGGCATGGCCCATGTTCCTAATAGGGCCGGTCGTGCTGATCGTGGCGCTGACCTGTTGCGCCGCCATCGCAGCGACCGCAACGGTCGGGGGTTATGCCGCAGCTTACTTATCTATCTTCGCCATGTTGCCGTGCTTCGTCATGCTGATGTCCGGGTTGGGACGCGTGAAGTTGGGATGGCTGCGCAATCATCTGACGGCCGCTGCTGCCATCTTCACGTTGCTCGCACCCTTGGTCTTGCCGGCGCTTGCTTCGCTTGCCGCCGAACTTCAAACGCTGTGGTTCGTCCTGTCCTACGGTGTTTCAACTGCGGCGGCCGCAGCATTTTTGTCCGCGCCGTCAAAAACCACCTAGCAATAAGGTTTGAAGTTGCCGACATAAGGACGGAAGAAATGCAGTCGCTGGCGCCAGTCCGCGACTATCAATCTTCCAGATCGCGATTCAGGCGCATGATGGCAAGCGAAAGCAGCATGGCGCCGGCCGCGATCACAGCGATTGAAATCCATGGATTTGCCGCGTGTTCCAATAGAGGCGAGACATCCGTTGGCTAGGAACGCAATCGCCGCGCCGTTCAGGAAGTTGGCCCCGGCTGTCGATGGCGACACTGATGGCCAGCGCAACTTGATCATCGCCATCATCTTCGAGCAGATCGAAGATATCATTGATAAGGCCATGCCGAGAACCGGACGGCGACGCATTAATTGGCATATGGTCCGCGTTCCCCACAACCGCTGCCTGGAAAGATTGTCGTCGTGAAGACGACCATGTCTGTTGCCGAGCAGAAGGCTTTCTTGGCCGATTGGGACCGACAGATTGCAGTGCTCGACGCCAAGAAGCTTGATAAGCACGGCAACGACGAGAACTGATGCTCTCGCATGTGTATCCGTCACCACCAACGTCGAGGCGATCCGCGCCTTCGTTCGCGACTTGGTTGTCGATGTGGGCAGTATCGGAATTTCGAGCCGCAGACCTTCGTGGTGCCAGGTTATTTCTCGACCTGTTCCCACATGCGGGTTGGAGCGCCCCAGAAGACTGGCTAACCAGGGAGTTTGTCGAAAGGGAATTCGGCGAATTCAGAAGCGGAACACTGGGGCTGATCGAGTCCAACTAGGTCTCTGCATCAACAAGATTCGCCGGCCACACTGTACCCTGCGCCTTGCCGTCGATATTGCTTGCCGAAATTGAGAAGCTCGCCACGGGTTCTGAGCGGACCCGCACCTGTGTTATGGTTCGTGCGCTCAAGTACCATCTCGCCCGGGAGGCCGTGGGTGGCGTTTGCCTGTCGGTCCTGCGTGGCCGGGAAGAGGCGTCCGCGGGCGGCGGCAAGGATGCTGATGACGTGCTGGCAGAGCTTGAGGAAATCATCCGCAGCCGCAAAGCCGCGTAGCGTCCGTTTGAGTTAATAGCCAGATGTCGGAGGTAGCGTTCAGTTTGTCCCTCCAGCGCCCGGCAGTTGAACCTTTCCGTACCATGGCCTATTTTAGCGCGCGTAGGAGCCTGGCAACGATGAACGTTACCTCGAACATTGCAGCGAACACCGGTTCCTACTCTTCGGAGTCGGAAGCGCTGAATGTCGTGGTCGGGCGCATTGTGGATGCAGTTTCTCCCGTCTCGGTATACCTGTTCGGCTCACGTGCGCGCGGCGACCACCGACCTGACTCCGATTTCGATCTGCTGGTCGTTACCCAAGAGAGCGACGGGGAAGCTGGCTTCGACTATGATCGTGTCTACGCGCCCGTGCTCGGCACAGGCGTAGGTTGTGACGTCGTCCCATGCCGTGAGGACGACTTCAACCGTGAAGCAATCAAACCCACCGGCCTCATCCGAGAAGTGGTCACCCATGGCGTGAGGCTCTATGACCGAAAAGGTTGATAGCCTAATTACCCTGGCGGAAGAAGATTTTGAGTTGGCATCGCAGCCGACGACACCGCCCCGTCCTGCCGCCTATCACATCTCGCAGGCGGCGGAAAAAGCCGCTCGAGCAGTTTGCGTGCACGAGGGGGTTGAGGTTGGTCCGACCCACAACATCGGGCAGATCGGGGCTTTGCTGCCCGATGAGCACCCACTGCGCCAAGCTATCGAAGATCAGAACTATCAGTCGTCGGCATCGACGAAGTTTCGGTATCCCGACCCTGTCGGTAGGCTTCCCAAGGAGCTACCGAAAGATGAAATCGACCGACGGCTCGATGACGTTCGGAAGTTTATTGAAATGGTCAAAACCCATATCTATGGCTCTGCCTACAAGCCGAAGAGCACGGGCCGGTAGGCTGGACGATAATATCCTTGAGAGGCCGGTATACGGGAGGACCGGCAGCCGCCGTCAAAGGCGAGAGGGATGGATATGAAGCACCGATGGCCGACCGATGTCATTTAGAAGTGGGTTTCTCGCACGAGCGTCAGTTTCAGTGTTCCTGATCCTCGAGTGGCTTCCCCGCGATGGCGGATTGGAAACCGATCACCGCGTTGCCCAAAGTTCTCAGGCCTGAAAGCGCGGGATGGTGGCGACGACAATACCCCATCAAGGGAAAACGGCGACGGCAGTCCGACGAGAGTCTCGGTGAGATTCGCGGTTGCGGACGGTCGGACCTACGGGGAACAGGCAGTTTAAAATAGGTCAGTTGCGGCCAGGCGCGGCGTGGGTTGCGGGGCTGAAGCATCAGGCCGGTTGCAGAGAGTGTTCCAAAAAAGCCGTCTAACGGCCTTATGATCTAAACAAGGTCACGAATCTCAGGCCCTACTTTTAAGACTTTAGCCGACCGTGCACGGTCTCTTTCGAAACAGAATAGCTGCCAGTCGGGCGAGACCATTGCACTCACCGCCTCGATGCATTAGCCACCAAGAATGCGTCATGCAGAGTGCAACGCAGCTGACATGGCGATGGACGAAATGACCGACACTATTGTGCTCCGCGACGACCTGCTCGAATTGACCACCGAAATTGTCTCGGTCTTCGTGAAGCACAATGCTGTTAGTCTGTTGGATCTGCCGTCCCTCGTCCGAGACGTGCACGCGTCGCTAGCGACCTTGGGGCACGAGAGTGTGACGGAGCCAGCAATCGTGCAGGCGCCAGCCGTGCCAATCAAGAAATCCGTGACTCCTGATTTCATCGTCTGCCTCGAAGACGGCAAGAAGTTCAAGTCGCTCAAGCGCCATTTAATGACGCATTTTCAGATGACCCCTGACGACTACCGAGCCAAGTGGAATTTGCCCAGCGACTATCCGATGGTCGCTCCTTCCTATGCAGCGGTTCGCTCTAACCTCGCCAAAACTAACGGTCTAGGCCGCAGGCCCGCGTTCGTTGCTGCACAGGCGCGTCGCAAAAAGGTCGCCGCTGACGTCTAGCACCCTGCCCGCCGTCCGACACTCTGTCAGATCAGGTCCTAGCCTCGCGCGATGGAGCTGCTCGACAAAGGGACGGATCATGTACGACAACACCGTTCTGTCCTCGGTCTTGACGAAAGTTTCCACCGGCATGCCCGGGCAACAGTCGGACATGGGTGGGAGCCTATCTGACAAGGTCTCATCCGACAAAAGGACCGCTCTCTTAGCCTGGTCGCCGATTAGACTTTCGCCGGGGTATGTCGGACTGGCAGCTGCGCGCTGCCAGAGTAGCACGGATATCTGATGCATCCAAGGAAGTCACCGAACCGCCCCGACCGCGGCATCTGGGCGCTGCTCATCAAGCAAGAGGTATACAAAGCTCCGGTTGCGGCCGCGGCATAAGCCAAGGCGGACCAGAGGTCGTCGGGACGTAGTCGGTGGAAGGAAGGTCTGCCGCAATAGTCGGCGAGACGGGGTCGGAAAACCAGGGCAATCCACTGTGCCTTGAGCACGCTGTGGGTGATATGGATCGGGTCCGCGAACTCCCATACGGGCCTGCAGCCTCTGGTGCTTCATCAGAGGCCGGACAGATGGCAGCATCCGACTACGGGCTACCCTTCAAAATACCGCTTGCGTCTTACGGGGCGTCCACAGATGGATTGCGGACCGACTGGTTTTGGTGGCGGTGATAAGAATAGCAGACATCTGGTGCTCTTGATCAGCGAGAGCGTCAGCCGAAATGCACCTGAGTTTTGCACTGTGTAAGCCTTTGCAATTGCACGGCCAGGGAAGCGGTGCATAAAACTTGATTTCTGCACCGGCTGCTTCCGACCCAAGGCTAGGGGAAACTCGGCGAGAAAATCAACGAGTATGCCTTGCAACCGACAGTTTGCTGACTGATGCTTGAGCGTCGGCAGTAGACCGATGAGAGATAAGGAGCTTCAAGTGAGCGAGTTTTTCTCCCGACCGCTTGCCAAGTTTATGGCAATTTTTGCCGTTGTGCTGGGCTTTTCCGCTGTTGCAATGGCGCAAAGCCCGCGATCGGTCGAGGTGAAATTTCCCCGCGGCCAGAGCGGCACGACAATTTCTGACCGCATCACGGGCTACCAATCGGTCAACTACAGGCTCGGCGTGACCGCAGGGCAGACGATGAGCGTCCAGCTCGATACCGACAATGCCAGCGGCTACTTCAACATCACCGCACCGGGTGCCTCCCAAGCGGTTTATAACGGCTCCATTTCAGGCAATTCGACATCGCTGCGAATTCAGTCGAGCGGAAACTACGTCATTAACGTCTATCTGATGCGCAATGCGGCCCGGCGCAGCGAAACCGCCAACTACCAGCTTACTCTTTATGTGGAAGGCCGTGCGGTCGCGGTCAGTCCAACGCCGGTGCAACCCGACTTTGCCGATGGCCTGGCCGGTGGACCGGATTATTGGCAGGTCCGAGGGCTGGCGGGCGACACGCTCAATGTCCGGTCCGGTCCTGGGGCGAACAACCGCATATTGGGACGGCTGGCCGAGGGTGACGTGCTGCGTAACAGGGGGTGCCAGATGAACGGCAGCACGCGCTGGTGCCAGATCGAGACGAGGCGTGGTCTGCGCGGCTGGGTCGTGGGACGGTACCTTCGGGAGTCGTCGGGCAACGCGCAACAGCAACCACAACGGCCGCCGCGCCCGACCACATTGCCTTCCCCATTCCCCACGGTGCTGCCCAGTCAGGGGCCAAGGCCCACCCCTTATGATGCGGTATCGACGGCAGATATGCCGCGCTACTGCGCCGGTGAGGCGTCTGCGGAATTCGGCGTGCGTCCAACCGAGATCACCACCAACTTGGCGTTCAAGAGCGGCGACAACTACGTTGTGCAAGGCAATTTTGATGGCGACAACGGCACGACATTCTTTAATTGCTATTTTGGTCTTGATGGCAGTTTCAGCTCGGTCTCCTGATGGCCGCACCGGCGGCTCCCGACCCCATTGCGGTTTCTTTCCAATGGAGTGTTGATTGTCGCCTGGAACTGACCCGGGGTTGTCATTGAGAAGTGACCCGCCTGTAGGATAGTTTCCCGCGGTGCGGGGATGGTCAAGTGGCA